>JBGTAZ010000213.1:0-10506 GCA_041749615.1 Leptolyngbyaceae cyanobacterium
AGTGTTGGTAAAACTCGCAGACTATGTTTTAAGTCGCCTGTATTAATCAGCACGAACGCTTTAACCCGATGACGATCGCCTTGGGTGGAGCTAATTATCCAACCTGAGGCGGAGATCGTCTGGCTGCTTAGCTGGCTTTACCGTTAATTGGCATCTAGTTAATTGGCATCGAATTGGCATCCGGTTGCGGTTGGTAAAGCGCCGCGATCCAATGTTCCGTGCTCCGACATCTAAGCGCATTTTTGATATAAGTAAAAACAAACCAAGTGCAGAAAACAATATATTTTTCTTATATCCAAGGAGAAGCTTGGATGATTTTTTGATGACATTGCCAAATTTTTTCTCAGGGAAAACCCGTGTAAGAAAATAGAGGCAGGATAAGCGATCGCCCTTTTGGAAGGGACTTCGCTGGCTAGTTGAAAGCTTCTCAAGTTTTTCGACTAAAGCACTAAAAGATACATCTGGTAGGTGGGAGATAGCAATTCTATAAATTTGCAACAGTCTATCTTTTCAATAAGTTGTGTTAAAGTTCTGGCATCGCAATTGCGTTTCTCTCAACCTGATGCAACCTATCATTTGTTGAACTGTTGCTGTTGATTCATTGTCAGTAGCGATGCGGGTTTAAGCTAAAAAATCCCACCTTTTGATATTGATTTTTAGTTAATCCACTGCCCTCTTCTTTTGAGCATCTGGCTCATTGTTCAAATTTTTAGGCTAGTTTAATTCAGCCCCTTTTTATCTCATTGCTCGTTTTGTTTCTGCAACTCTCACGAGATATTTCGACTTCAACCCTTTTAGTCGAGCAGAATCTATGCATTTTTAGGGTTTTAACCCATTGCTTTTCTCAATATATTTTTGAGTTTTCTCAGTTTATTTCTCCGGGATGATGAGCCGATTAACGGTGAGGTTTACAGTTTAGAACGTACATTTAATTGGGTTTTCTTGGGAATGGCAAACGGAGCATGAATTGACTTTTCTGCTTCAAAAAATATTGGTAGGTGTGAGAGGAATCACTACTTTTTGTAGAAAATACGGCTACTTTCAATCCATTCAGTGTTGCTCTAATCAACAAAACTATGTTTTTCCAAAACCAAAAGTGCATTGCTCTAATTTCAGTTCATGGAGATCCCTCTGCTGAAATTGGTAAGGAAGAAGCAGGCGGACAAAATGTGTATGTGCGTCAGGTTGGCGAGGCTTTGGCGCGGCAAGGTTGGCAGGTTGATATGTTTACACGACGCGCTGATCCTGATCAGGCTCCGATTGTTCAACATAGCGATCGCTGCCGCACTATTCGCATCACAGCCGGACCCCAAACCTTCATTCCGCGCGATGAATTGTTTGAGTATTTGCCAACATTTGTACAGGGATTTCTCAAGTTTCAGCGTCAGTCTGGATTGCAATATCGGGTTTTGCATACGAACTATTGGCTGTCTTCTTGGGTTGGAATGCAACTGAAAAAGGTTTTATGTATCCCTCAAGTTCATACTTATCATTCGTTGGGCGCGGTGAAATATCAGTCAGTATTAACCGTTCCTTTGGTTGCTACAACGCGGCTAGATGTAGAAAAAACGCTTTTAGAAACGGCGGAACGGGTTGTGGCAACCAGTCCGCAAGAAAAGGAACACATGCGATCGCTGGTTTCAACGAAGGGTGCGATCGACATTATTCCCTGTGGCACCGACATCAGCCATTTTGGCTCCGTTTCACGCCAAGAAGGGCGGCAGACTTTAGGCATTGCCCCCGATGAAAAGGTGGTGCTTTACGTCGGGCGATTTGACCCGCGCAAGGGCATTGAAACCTTGGTTCGAGCAATGGGTCACTCTAGCCTGCGCGACAGTGGCAAACTGCGCTTGATCATCGGCGGGGGCAGCCGTCCGGGTCAGAGTGATGGACATGAGCGAGAACGGATTGAAAGCATCGTGGCTGAGTTAGGACTGGCTGACGTGACAGAGTTTCCGGGTCGCCTCAGTCCGTCAATCTTGCCGATCTACTATGGGGCGGCAGATGTGAGCGTGGTGCCGAGTCACTATGAACCGTTTGGGTTGGTGGCGATCGAGGCGATGGCGTGCCGTATCCCCGTTGTAGCAAGTGATGTCGGTGGATTGCAGTTTACCGTGCGATCGCAAGAAACCGGGTTGTTGGCACCGCCTAAAGATGATATGGCATTTGCAGCCGCGATCGATCGCATCCTCACCAACCCCGAATGGCAAGCCCAATTAGGCAACCAAGCCCGTCTTCATGTGGAGGAAAAATTCAGCTGGGATGGCGTTGCCAATCAACTGAGTCAGCTTTATTTGCACTTAGCAAAGCAATCGACCAAGAAGGCTGAACTGACTGCGGTTAGTGCTTAAGGAAAATCGGCGATCGCTGCTTACAACATCAGCGGCGATCGCTCTTTGGTGCAGAGTTCGGGGTTCGGGGTACAGCAGATGGAAGTTTTAGTAGACTGTCAGCCTTAATTAAATGGATTGATTTCCTCTTGCTCCGAACTTCGCACTCCCAACTCCGTTTGCGTAGCGTCTCCGTAGGAGTTACTCCGAACTCCGAACTCCGCTTAATCATCTGTAATACTTAAGCCCATTGAAAAGCCCGTCAATTGTTATGCACACTGCGGTAAGGTGAAAAAAGTCACTTTATTAAAGCCACCTTAAATTTGCGCTATGTCTACAGCCGCAGCACCCACGGTTTCCAGTTCTACCCGCACCATTCGCATTGGTTCTCGTAAAAGCCAACTGGCGCTAGTGCAGACTTATTGGGTGAAAGATTGCCTCCAAGCCGCGTTTCCAGATATCACCTTTGAAGTGCATACGATGAGTACTCAAGGTGACAAAATTTTGGATGTGGCGCTGGCGAAAATTGGTGATAAAGGACTGTTCACCAAGGAATTAGAAGTCGGCATGATCAATGGGGATATTGATTTTGCAGTTCACTCCCTCAAAGATTTGCCGACTAATTTGCCCGATGGTTTGATGCTGGGCTGTGTCACCGAGCGAGAAAACCCTGCCGATGCATTGGTCGTTCACGCCAAGCACCAAGGGCTTCAGCTTGACACATTGCCAGAAGGGGCAGTGATTGGCACCTCTTCACTACGACGCTTGGCACAATTGCGCCACCATTTCCCACACCTCGCCTTTAAGGATGTGCGGGGCAACTTGAATACCCGTCTGGCAAAACTCGATGCGGGTGAATATGATGGGCTGATTTTGGCGGTGGCTGGGTTAAAGCGCTTGGGCATGGGCGATCGCATTCACCAGTCTATTCCCGCCGATATTTCGCTTCATGCCGTCGGGCAAGGTGCCCTGGGGATTGAGTGCCGCGTTGGCGATGATGATGTGCTCACGGTGCTGAAAGCCTTGGAGCATTTGCCCACTGCTCATCGCTGCTATGCGGAACGGTCATTTTTGCGCGAACTAGAAGGCGGTTGCCAGGTGCCGATTGGTGTGAACACCGTTTTGGACGGCGATTCGCTGACTTTGACAGGCATTGTGGCTAGTCTGGATGGTCAACGATTGGTGCAAGATACGGTCACGGGAGCGGCGATCGATGCCGAACAAATTGGCATCCAACTTGCTCAAAAGCTGCGTCAACAAGGTGCCCAAGCGATTTTGGATGAGATTATTTCCACCCTCGATCGCACCTAGAAAACCACGACACGGCATGGCTTACATTTCCAGTTAGGAGCGTCCCCCACTGGTTTATGATCACAGTGCGAACTTCAGCAAATTCTGATTGAGTCGTCAATTGAGCAAGGGTAGACCGTTTAGGGGATGGAAACCAGCATGAGAATCCTGTTTGTTGCGGCTGAAGCTGCGCCACTTGCCAAAGTGGGTGGCATGGGGGATGTGGTGGGTGCGCTGCCCAAAGTTTTGAGAAAAATGGGGCATGACGTGCGGATTTTAATGCCGTATTACGGATTTATCTCCGAAAAAGTAAAAGTTCCCAAAGAGCCGATTTGGGAAGGCAAAGTCATGTTTCAGGATGTCCAAATTTTTGAAACCACGCTGCCTAACTCGGATGTGCCCGTGTATTTGTTTGGGCATCCTGCGTTTGTGCCTCGCCGTGTTTATGGAGGTGAGGATGAAGCGTGGCGGTTTACGCTATTTGCCAATGGAGCGGCTGAGTTTGCCTGGAATTACACTTGGCGACCCCAAATTATTCATTGCAATGACTGGCATACGGGCATGATTCCCGTCTGGATGCATGAAACTCCTGATATTTCCACAGTATTTACCATCCACAATTTGGCATACCAGGGACCTTGGCGCTGGTATTTGGAGCAAACGACTTGGTGCCCTTGGTATATGCAAGGACACAACACCATGGCGGCGGCGGTGCAGTTTGCCGATCGCGTTACTACGGTTTCTCCCACCTATGCCCAGCAAATTCAAACGCCTGCCTATGGCGAACAGCTAGAAGGGCTGATGTCTTTTGTCAACGGCAAACTGTCTGGCATTGTCAATGGCATTGATGTGACATCTTATAACCCTGCGACTGATAAGAGCCTGACTCACACCTTCACCCCAGAGACTTTGGACGATCGCACCGCCAATAAAATCGCCCTGCAAGAAGAAGTCGGCTTAGAAATGAATTCTGGCGCATTTCTGATGGGCATGATCACCCGCTTGGTCGAACAAAAAGGGTTGGATCTGGTCATCCAAATTTTGGATCGCTTCATGGCATACAGTGATGCCCAAATGATTTTGCTGGGAACGGGCGATCGCTATTATGAAACCCAAATGTGGCAGCTAGCCTCTCGCTATCCCGGTCGGATGTCGGTTTATCTATTGCATAACGATATTTTGGCGCGGCGGATTTATGCAGGCTGTGATACCTTCTTGATGCCCTCTCGGTTTGAACCCTGCGGCATTAGCCAAATGCTGGCGATGCGCTATGGCTGCGTTCCAGTGGTGCGCCGAACGGGTGGGTTAGTGGATACCGTGCAGCATCATGAACCGATGAATCATACCGGTACGGGCTACTGTTTCGATCGCTATGAGCCATTGGACTTATACACCTGCCTGGTGAGAGCGTGGGAAGGCTTCCAATATAAAAAAGAATGGCGCGAATTACAGCAGCGCGGCATGGCGCAAGACTTTAGCTGGGACAAATCGGCGGTTCAATACATTGACCTGTATCGCGGCATGTTGGGTGTTGCCGCCGATGAGCCAGATCTAACCCCGGCTTCAGCAGAAACCCTGCCTAAGCAAGCGCTTGTCTCTTAAAAACTGGCGGTAATTATGCCCACCCTGCGGGAAGCGAGCTACATCCCCAATCCTGCTAGCTCTGAGCAAGCGGCTTCGCCAACGCACGACCTGTGGTCTCTACTCCCTGAGGAAAAGGGGAGCCAGATTCAAAGTCCCTCTACCGCTCTGGGAGAGGGATTTAGGGTGAGGGTTACCAATGTGGGATGCACCCCGCTTCTCCTCCCTGACCGCTGCGACCCGAAACAAATATTTGTAGGAGCAAGCGAGTTTATTCAGCAGAACGCGCTATAGTCTTCCCGTTGGGTCAGCGATATGGCGAGCGATCGTGTCAGTGCAAGTGTCTTCTCAGATTACATCCGACCCCGCGAAACAAGGGGGCAAATCGTTTGAGCAACGGAGTCGAGTGTTGGTGGTGCTCAATGGTAAAGGGGGAGTCGGCAAAACCACTACGGCTGTGAATTTAGCCGCCACTTTGGCTGAGAGCTATTCAACCCTGTTAGTTGATGCCGATCCCCAAGGCTCTGCAACGTGGTGGGTCGAGCGCAGCAGTAAGCCTGCTAAGTTTGACATCACCAAGGAAACCGATCCCCTGCTGCTGGCAAATTTGCGATCGCTGCCACAATATCAAGTAATCGTAGTAGATACGCCCCCGGCTTTGGGATCAGAGGCACTGCTTGCTGTCGTTCCGGCTGCCGATTATGTCGTGTTACCCACGCCCCCCGCGCCGATGGATTTGGCAGCATTGATTGAAACCGTGAGGACAACTGTGACTCCGGCAGGGGTTGCCCATCGCGTGTTACTCACCAAGGTTGATCCACGCTGCTTAGGAGAAGCGCTAGAGGCACAAAATACCCTCATGGAGTTAGGGATACCTGCCTGTCATGCTTTTATTCGAGCCTATAAAGCCCATGAGCGGGCAGCCTTGGATGGAGTTGCCATCACCCAATGGCGAGGGAAAAATGCCAAAGAAGCGGAAGCCGATTATCGCCGTGCAGCCGATGAAATTCAGCGCGACTGGAGGAATTAATGGTTAGAAAACGATTGTCAGATATGTTACGTGAAGAGGCACAAAAGCCTGCTGAATCAGAGTCAGCCCCCGCTTTGCCCGATCAATCGGCTGATTCCCTGGCTAGCTCAGATGACCCTAAGCCTGCCACAAAGCGCAGACGCACAACGACGGGATCACGAACTGCATCCGCTTCGCCGTCTTCTACTGCCTCTCAAGATATCGCGTCTCAAGATATCGCGTCTCAAGATGCTGTGGCTACAAAAGAGGCAACCGCTGCGATCGCCTTAGAAGTCACCCGTCTAGAAGCCGAATTAGTAGCGGCAGCACAACAAATAACCCAGCGAGATCAGCAACTCTCTGACTTGAAAGCCGAGCTTGAACAGCAGGCAACCGCCGCTAAAAAGCTGCAAACAACCTTAGAAAAAGCCGAACAGCGCAATCAGCCCCTAGAAACTGAACTGAGTCAGGCAAAACAAACCATTTTGCAATTAGTAGAAGTCAATTCTCAATTAAAGCAAGACTTGGCTGTAAAACAGGCGATCGCGCCGCCCTCCCCCCAATCTTTGCCAGCACTATCGTCTCCTGCTCCGGTTGAGGTAAAGAAGAATGCCCTGGCATCGTCACCCTTAAGCCACCAAGCCCTTTTGCAGCGCCAGCAAAAGTCTTTGGCACATCCGGTTTTTCCAGCGGGGAACCCTCCGGGGCACTTATCCGAACAAGACTTAGGCTGGGTCGATTAAACTTTTCAAAGAGTTTATGAGTCGATTTAACTTCTCAAAGAGTTTATAAAGTGATAGTTTTTTTGGGTATATGTACGATGGCTTTGATAGCCTGGTAGTGAAAGCGACACCGCAATCAAACCTGAACTACTAGACTTTTGAAAATTGACTGAACCGCATGGGTAAGCAAACACTCTCAGTAGATATTGGTGGAAGCGGCATCAAAGTAATGGTGCTGGATGAAGCGGGTATGCCGCTAACGGAGCGCGATCGCCGAGATACACCCCAAACTCCATCGCCTAGCGTGGTGATTAGTATGGTGAAAGAATTAGCAGACACCAAAGAATTTGATCGCGTTTCAGTGGGGTTTCCTGGCGTGGTGCGCAATGGCATCACTGAAACGGCGGTCAATCTAACGCCCGAATGGATTAGTTTTAATCTGGCGGCAGTGCTGGCTGACACCTTGGGAAAGCCGACTCGCGTAATTAATGATGCGGATATGCAGGGTTTGGGCGCGATCGCTGGCACGGGCGTAGAACTCGTCGTCACTTTGGGAACCGGGTTTGGGTCTGCACTATTTCTGAATGGGCTATTGGTGCCAAATTTGGAACTAGGGCATCACCCGTTTCGCAAAGGAGAAACCTATGAGCAGCAATTGGGACGAGCCGCCCTGGAACGAGCTGGCAAAAAGCGATGGAACGATCGCCTTCAAAAAGCGATCGCCACCCTACAATACCTATTCAACTTCGACACTCTTTATCTGGGAGGCGGTAATACTAAGTTCATCACCATAGAACTACCGCCGATTGTCACGGTGGTACCCAATGTCGCTGGACTGTTGGGCGGCATCGCCCTATGGAAAGAGTAAGCCTAGGATGCCTTTGTCATCGTCGCCGCTGGGGTCGCAAAGCGTTGACCTGTGGGTTGCCACACGCCTTCATGAGAAATTGACTGTGCCAAGAGATGGCGATACAAATTGCTCAGGTGAGCCGCGACTCCTGACCAGCTAAAGTTTTGCTGAACCCGAATCGATGCCTGTCGCCGCAATTTTTTTGCCCAAAGCTCTTGGCTTAAGATGCGATCGATCGCGTTGGCAAACGCATCCACATCTTTCGGAGGCACCAGCAAGCCCGTTTCCTCTGGAACTACCGTAAACTTCAAGCCGCCCACATCTGAAGCAACCACTGGAGTGCCGCACGCCATCGCCTCGATCGCCACCAATCCAAACGGCTCATAGTGGCTAGGAATGACGCACACATCCGCCGCCGTATAATACAGCGGCAGCAAATCATGTCCGACACGCCCCACAAATTGCGTTTGGTCTGCCAATCCTAGCTCCCGCACTTTAGCTTCAATTCGCTGCCGTTCTTGCCCATCTGGCTGATCTGGATCGCTCCCTCCCACAATCACCAGTTTCAGCTTCGATGGGTTTAAGGCGTAGTTTGTAGGGACGAGACAAGAACCATCCACGCCTAACACGCGACAGTTCACCCCTTCTTTCAGCCTTGCGCACGCTTTAACTAAGGTCTCAATCCCTTTACGAGGATCAAAACGCCCCACGTACAGCACGATCGCTTCATCCTGCCCTAATCCAAGCTGCGACCGAGCTTCTGCTTTCGGAATCGAGTGGAAATTGTCAATGTCGGTGCCACAAGGAATCACCTCAATGCAGCCCGCCTGAGAGACGAGCGATCGCAAGGTTTCTTCTTCTTGCGGACTGGTTGCCACAATACAATTCGCATTTTCCAATATCGCTTGTTCAATGCTTAAACGGGTATTGGCGATCGCGGGGCGCAACGGAACCGCCTGATATTTCACCGCGCCCAGGGAATGGTAGGTGTGTACAAGTTGAATATTGGTTTGTTGCTTGAGTTGCAATCCCACCCAGGCAGACATCCAATAGTTGGTATGAATCAACGGATAATTGGTGCCTTCCTTCGCTTGAAAGGCTTGAAATGCACTGACAAATTCCGGCATGTAGCTAAAAAGCTCGTCGCGGGGAATAAAATCTTGAGGACCTGCAACTAGCCGAATCGTGCGGCAATGGGTCGAATGTTGCACAATGCTTGGATCGTCTGCTCTCGTCTTACGGGTAAACATATCGACCTGCCAGCCCAGCTTTGCCAAAGCTTCCCCAACTTGGCGAACATACACATTTTGCCCACCCGCCTCTTCCTTGCCAATATCTGCCGCCGGATCTCCATGGTCAGAAATCAACGCAATTGCCTGACGACCGGGAACCCGTGGGCGAGAGAAACCAACGGGTCTAGCTGCTTTTGGAGCCGAGACTGAGACACTTGGCTTGATATTGAGACTCACCATACTTTTACCTCATCAATTCAAACAGTTGATCGATTTTGAATAGAGACGAAATTTATCGCTGCCTACACGAATCCAAAAGAGCAGAGGTTGAAATAATTACACCAGCCTGCCATCAGACCTCTAAATTCATCTAAAACAACATGCAATGCGAATTTTGTCTTAGCTATCTTGTGTAGACAGCTTAATAGTTGCAACTAGAACCTGAAACTCTCTATGGACATAAATCCAAAGAGGTATAAATCCAAAGGCATAAACCCAAAGAAACATTAAAAGCCAGAAAAAAAAGCCAACTAGGCTACATCCTTTTTTACAAGATTGTTACAATCTGAGTCAGTAGAGTGTAGCACTCCAAAAGAACTATTAATGTTCGGAGCAAAATATGCCATTCCTAAAAAATGGCGTGTGGACTGGATGCCAAATGCTAAATAAGAGTTGAATGAATAATATTGATGTTCCTTTGCCCGCCTCCTCTGCTGAACCTACCATTCCTCAACTTCACCTCTGGCAGTGGCACGGGTTTTCGATTCGCTACCAAACTCAGGGCAACAGGGGTGCCGCGATCGTTCTGATCCACGGGTTTGGGGCTTCATTGGGGCACTGGCGCAAGAATATCTCAGAGTTGGCAACGGTGGGACGGGTGTTTGCGATCGATTTGATTGGCTTTGGTGGATCGGATAAGCCAACCCCTGGAGTTTTCAAATCTGGCGAACAGGTGGAATATACCTTTGAAACCTGGGGACAGCAGATTGCCGATTTTTGTCGTGAGGTGGTGGGTGAGCCTGCTTTTCTGATTGGCAACTCGATCGGATGTATTGCCGCTATGCAAACAGCGGTCGATCATCCGGATCTAGTTCGTGCCGTGGCGCTGCTCAATTGCTCTTTGCGCTTACTGCACGATCGCCGCCGTGCGACCCAACCCTGGTTCAAGCGCATGGGCACTCCAATTTTGCAGCAGGTGTTGAAAAAACGGGCGATCGGTCGAGCCTTTTTTCGGCAAGTTGCCCAGCCTAAAACCGTGCGTAAGATTTTGCTCCAAGCCTATGCTCACCCAGAAGCCGTCACCGATGAACTGGTTGAAATACTGATGGCTCCCGCAAAAGATCCAGGGGCAGCGGATGTGTTTCTGGCTTTTACAGGCTATTCTCAAGGACCTTTGCCTGAAGATTTACTCGAAGTTTTGCCCTGTCCAGCCCTAATTTTGTGGGGGAGTGCTGACCCATGGGAACCGATCGCCCTCGGTCGAGAATTTGCC
>JBGTAZ010000214.1:0-4194 GCA_041749615.1 Leptolyngbyaceae cyanobacterium
AGCCCCAGCACTGCCAGAATATTAAAAATATTGCTACCCACCACATTGCCAACCGCAATATCGCGTTCGCCTTTAATGCTGGCGATGAGGGAGGTTGCCAGTTCGGGAAGAGACGTTCCCGCTGCCACAATCGTTAAGCCAATCACCAACTCGCTCACGCCAATTGCCCGCGCAATCGCGATCGCGCTTTCCACCAACCACTGTGATCCTTGCACCAATAGAAACAGCCCCACGGCAATTAGCCCCAGGTTGACGATCCAAGTCATGGCGGTCGGTGCAGGCGTATGAGCAGTCGAGTCCTCTGCTGGCAAGACTGGCTGATTCTCTTTGCGACCTTGATAAAGCAAGAACCCGGTATAAGTCAGAATACCGATAAATAAAATCACCCCATCGGACTGATTAATCTTGCCATCTAGCCCAAAAAGCAGCAGCAAAAACGAAACCCCAATCATGATCGGCACATCCAACCGGATGAGTTGATGTGCCACGATCAACGGTGAGGCAAGGGCAGATATTCCCAGAATAAACAGCACATTGAAAATATTGCTGCCCACCACATTTCCTAACGCGATGTCTGCTTGTCCAGCAAAGCTAGATTGAATGCTAACCGCCATTTCTGGGGCACTCGTGCCAAAAGCCACAATAGTCAGCCCAATAATCAATGGTGAAATTCCTAGAATAGTGGCAAGTTTAGAAGCTCCCCGCACCAATGCTTCCGCACCTACGACTAAGAGCATCAGACCCGCAAACAGCAATCCAATAGCGGCAAAGGTCATGGTGTATTTGATTACTTGAACGATGATTGAGGATGTGAAGCAGACTATTTTATCCGCGATCGCTTAGCACAGTGCAGTGGCAAACAGAGCGGCTTCAATTCGATCTAACGCTTTGTCAAAATCGTCATTGACAATTTGAAGGTCAAATTCGGTTGCTGCATTAATTTCTGCTTCTGCCCGGTTCAAACGCCGGGAGATCGCGTCTTCTGTTTCAGTGCCTCTGCTACGGATGCGATATTCCAACTCCACTAATGATGGCGGCAAAATAAAGATTCTCAGGGCTTCGGGAAACACGTTGCGAACCAATCGTGCCCCTTCTAATTCAATTTCTACAATCACCCATTGTCCTTGACGAATTTGCTCTTCTACGGCGGTGCGAGGAGTGCCATAGAAATTGCCAGCAAACTCTGCCCATTCCAGAAATTCGCCATTGGCAATCATCCGCTCAAAAGCACTGCGACTGAGGAAGTAATAATCCTTGCCATCGATCTCACCGAGCCTAGGCGATCGCGTGGTCGCTGAAATGGAGAGGTACAGTTCAGGGTGACGCTCCATCAGCGATCGCAGCAGAGTTCCCTTGCCTACTCCACTTGGTCCCGTCAAGACAATTAATCTGCCCGTGCCCATGCGCCTGTCCCCTTTGCCTAGGATAATTCACTTAATACTTCTTAGTACTTCTTAATATTCCGTCATATGCAGAAGAAGAGCAACTTCCCGCAATTAGAAAGAGCTAAAACTTGCAAATAGGACTGGAGTTATCTAAGGATAGAGTAAGCAGAAGACTTTAAGTCTAACAATTTAGTCTTTTTCAGTCATCTGCATTCTCTTTATCAGCTTTTTGAGCCGATTATAAAGTACAGGATGGCATCGGTTTTAATCTTCTCCGGTTCCGTCTTTGCTGACCACAAACCGATTAGCGACGGTTTCAGGCTGAATGGCAGAAAGAATCACATGACCCGAATCGGTGATAATCACGGCGCGAGTTCGCCGACCATAGGTTGCGTCAATCAAGTGCTGAGTTTCTCTAGCATCCGTAATAATACGTTTGATGGGTGCCGACTCTGGGCTAACGATCGCGATCACCCGATTTGCCGACACAATATTGCCAAAGCCAATGTTGATTAATTTGATATCCATATTGGCTGCATCCGAGAGGATCTGAAAAACATAAAACGGTTGACTGTTTGATCGGACTGAAAAATTGAGCCTGAAGGCAATGAATAGCTGTGCAACCTGTTGACTTTACTACCCTAACCGCGATTTGTTCTGAACTCCGATCAGACTGGATTCCTGCCCGCGTGGAGCAAATTTATCAGCGCGATCGCCACACCTTATTTTTAGGGCTTCGTACCTTAGACGCTCGTCGGTGGCTAATGGTTTCCTGGCATCCTCAAGCCGCTCGCCTTTGTTTGAGCGATCCGCCGCCCCGAATTCCCGACACGTTCACCTTTAGCCAGCAGTTACGCCATCAAATCGGTAATTTGGCGCTAGTGGCAATTGAGGCGATCGCCCCGTGGGAACGCGCGATCGATTTGCAATTTGCTCGTCGCCCCGGCGATCCCGCTTTGTGGCATCTCTATGTAGAAGTGATGGGCAGATATAGCAACGTCATCCTGACCACGGGAGACAACCAAATTGTTACAGCGGCTCACCAGGTCAGCGACCAGCAATCCAGCGTTCGCCCCATCCAAACGGGGCAACCCTACGAAATTCCACCCGCTCTGAGGGAAGCCATGCCAACCCTAAGCGAATCGTTTGAGCGCTGGCAAGAGCGAGTCAGCTTGGTTCCTGGTGGGCTAAAACGCACCCTGCTAAAAAACTATCGTGGACTCAGTTCTGCCTTGGTGATCAGTCTGCTACAAGCTGCGGAGTTGAATCCAGACCAATCGACTGCCGAGTTAGCTACTGCCGACTGGCAACGGTTGTTTCACCAGTGGCAAACCTGGCTGACGATGCTAGAAAAACAGCAGTTTCAACCGGGCTGGACGGAGACAGGCTATACCGTTTTGGGGTGGGGCGTGACTCGCGAGGCAAACAGCCTTCAGAAACTTATCGATCGCTACTACAGTGACCAACTCAATCAGCAAGAATTTGTCCAGTTGCACCACCAACTCACCCAAAAGCTGGGTCACTTACTGGCAAAGCTGCGAGTCAAAGCGGCGACCTTTCAAACCCGACTGGATCAATCTGATGGTGCCGATCGCCAGCGAGAACAGGCAGATTTACTGATGGCGCATTCCTATGACTGGCAGCCCGGTATGAAAGCAATGATTCTGCCTGATTTTGTCACCGAGAAGCCGATTACGATCGCGCTTAATCCGGAGCGAAACGCGGTTCAAAATGCTCAGGCGTTGTATAAACAGCATCAGAAATTGAAACGGGCACGAAACGCGATCGACCCCTTGCTCACCGTAGTGAACACTGAACTGCATTACCTAGAGCAAGTAGAAACTGCATTGATTGAGCTATCTCACTATGAATCTCAGGACGATTTGAGCGCCTTAGAAGAGATTCGTGAAGAGTTAATTCAACAAGGATATGTGCCAAGTCCAGCGCATCAGCCAGCCACTTCAACACCCGATGAGGCTGCTAGCCAACCCCGTCGCTATGCCACTTCCAGCGGCTTAGAGATTTTGGTGGGACGCAACAATCGCCAAAACGACATCCTCACTTTTCGCACTGCCAGTGACTACGACCTGTGGTTTCATACGCAAGAAATTCCGGGTAGCCATGTATTGCTCAGGCTGAACCCAGGAGATACACCAGAGACCAATGACTTGGAATTAGCCGCAGACCTTGCAGCCTACTATAGCCAAGCTCGACAGAGTGAACAGGTGCCTGTAATTTACACTGAGCCAAAGCATGTTTATAAGCCGAAAGGGGCAAAACCAGGGATGACGATTTACAAACATGAGCGAGTTTTATGGGGACAACCGCAGCGAATTTTGAAACGATCGCCGGATGGACTGAGCGGATCTTAAAACTCATCAAAAGACTCAGATTTATGAAGTTTTGTTAAATAAACGTTTGTGTTTGTTGTTACAATCCTCCTTATGAGGGATTAATAATCCTTATAAGCCTGCTGCAAGTTTGGGAACGCGGAGCAGATCCTTCATAGAAGAGAACAACGTAGATAGGATGAAAGACCGGCGAAAGCTTGGTCTTTTTTCTTTTAGTGCCACTCCAAAAGCTGACCATTGGCTTGCGATCGCCCACAAGCAACGCGGTATCATGCTCAACATCGTGCAGCCACTTTTATCATTCAGCATTTATTTTTGGCGTTGCTGAATCAGTCTATGAATTCTGAAATACGCCCTCACCCTAGCCCTCTCCCAACGGGCGAGGGGACAAGATTTCTGGCTCCCTTCTCCCTAGGGAGAAGGGCTAGGGATGAGGGCAATTCATATCGCCATTCATC
>JBGTAZ010000215.1:0-4175 GCA_041749615.1 Leptolyngbyaceae cyanobacterium
CAGGCATGAAGATCCATCGGCTCCAGTTGATAGAGATAGCCCACCACCATTCGAGCCGGAATATTGAGACTGCGGCAGAGGGCAATGCCTAAATGAGCAAAATCCCGGCAGACTCCCACATGGCTTTGGGCAGTATCCATCGCGGAAGTTGAAGCATCGCTGGTGCCGTACTGATAGTCCACGTGGGTTTGAATCCAGTGTCGAATCGCTTCCACTTGGTCATACCCTGGCTCTGCATCACCGACAATTTCTAATGCCAATTCGCCCATCTGATCCGACTGGCAGTAGCGGCTGGGCAACAAAAACCGAATTACCTCTTCTGGCAAGTGTTGAATTGGCACAAAGGGCGCACCTGGAAATACATCAATTGTGTCAGGGGCTTCTACGCAAGCGGTGGTATGCAGTCGAAAATCACCTGTTGGCACGACTAACCGTTGACACAAGTTGCCAAAGGTATCGGTGTATTCCGTCACGGGAAGGCTCGGTTCAAGCAAATAGGTTTCAGCCACGACCCACTGTCCCTGTCCACTGCGAGGACGCAGCATGAAAATGACTGGGGTCGGTTCGCTGGCTTCAAACGAAATTTCACACTCGGCAGTCAGCCGCATTATCGCCTCCATGCGCTCTGTTTAGGCTTATTGTGTGGTTATAACGCACTTTTCAGCCAGATTTCAGCCGATCGCTTGGGCGACAATTGTTCGATGGCGGGGCGTGTTGCAGGTAATGGCGGGGCGATCGAATCCTGCATCGGCGATCGCCTGCTGAATATCTAGCGCAAAGTATTGATCCAGGTAGGGTTCGGTGCTTTTGAGCAGCGTCAAAATGTAGGGCGGCATTTTGGCGTAAATCTCCGACTGCGGGTTCATATCCATAATCGCCAGGTGACCGCCGGGACGCAGCAAGCGACGGGCTTCTCGCAAAATGGCGATCGCCGCTGTTTGAGGCAACTCATGAAACATTAAACAAGCCGACACCAAATCATAGGAAGCGCTAGGTAAATCGGTGGACTCGGCAGCAGCATGAACCCAACGGGGCGTTGAGGGTGTGGGTGGAGTGTCGAGAAAGCGGGCTTGTACTCCATAAGCTTGATCGTGCGATCGCAGTTGGGCGCGATGGTGGGCGATCGCCAAAAAATAGGGCGACAAATCGACTCCCGTAAGCTTCGCCTCTGGAAAAGCAGCTTGCAGCGCAAACGTACTCATGCCCACACTACAGCCCAAATCCACAATATCGCTGGGCAGTTCTGACAACTGCGCTTTCATTGCTGCGTGATAGCTTTGGCGCAACCGAGAATCTCCGGAAGCATCGCCCTCTTGCCAAATTCGCGCATGAACCGCATGGGCAGCCACCTCCACTTCTAGGGCAGGCTCCCAACCCAGATTCCCTTCTTCGTAGGCATGAAAGGAGGTCGTGTAGTAAGCGGGATAGTGCAACTTGGGATTTTGTACCACAGCCAGATCGGCGCTCCAATCGCGTTCTCTGAGGATTGCCACTTCCTGAAGCCAGGGCACGCCGATGCCATCCGCCCGTTGAATCATCATTTGACGAGCGCGATTTTTTGCCAAGGCAGCGATCGGTTTAATCGCCAGAATGCCGTTGACTAACCGAGAAGCGAGGCTGGGTGGTGAAATGGCAGTCATAAAAAGTTGGGTAGGGCGATCGCAAATATCCAAACTCATTATCCAGCACGTAGCCTAGGCAAGCGACTAAGGACTACAATTATTTTTCTAGATGATGTTCCCTACTTGCCCCACCATGCAGTCACACCTGAATCCTGATAACGGTCACAAGTCTTTTGAGTTGCCCGGTGCGAAACCTCACTACAATCCCGATCGCCCAGGGCAGGTCGAGCATATTTTCTTAGACTTGAGCTTGGATATTCCCAATCAATCCTATGAAGGCACGTGCAGCATTCAGATTAAGCCCGTTCGCAGTGGCATCGATCGCTTCACCTTTGATGCTGTTAATCTAATCATCAACTCGGTGACGGTGGCAGAAACGCCGCAGCCGTTTGACTATGACGGTGAACAGTTGCAGGTGCAATTAACTCAGCCAACGGAAACTGGAGAAATAGTGACCGTGGCGATCGCCTATCGCGTGGAAAAACCCCAGCGCGGACTCTACTTCATCGCGCCCGACAAGCACTACCCTCACAAGCCCGTGCAAGTGTGGACTCAAGGCGAAGATGAAGACTCCCGCTTTTGGTTTCCCTGCTTCGACTATCCAGGGCAACTGGCAACCTCAGAAATTCGGGTGCGGGTGCCCAAAAATCTGATTGCCATTTCCAACGGTGAACTGGTGGAAACCCAAGACGGCAAGGACTTCAAGATTTTTCACTGGCATCAAAAACAGGTGCATCCCACCTACCTGATGACTCTAGCCGTGGGTGATTTTGCCGAACTGCGCGACGAATGGAACGGCAAACCCGTGACTTATTATGTGGAGAAGGGCAAAGAAAACGAAGCCCGGATCAGCATGGGCAAAACGCCGCGCATGATTGAGTTTTTTAGCGAAAAGTATGGCTACGTCTATCCGTTCCCCAAATATGCCCAAGTGTGCGTCGATGACTTCATCTTCGGCGGCATGGAAAACACCTCCACGACGCTGCTGACCGATCGCTGCCTGATTGACAAACGCGCCGCGATCGACAACCGTAATACCGAAAGCTTAGTTGCCCATGAATTGGCGCATCAATGGTTTGGCGATCTGGTGGTGATCAAACATTGGTCTCATGCGTGGCTAAAAGAAGGCATGGCATCCTATTCCGAAGTCATGTGGACGGATCACGAATACGGTGCCGACGATGCCGCCTACTATCTGCTCAACGAAGCCCGTAGCTACTTGGATGAAGATAAGTCTCGTTATCGTCGCCCCATCGTCACCCATGTGTATCGAGAAGCGATCGAACTCTACGATCGCCACCTCTACGAAAAAGGAGCCTGCGTTTATCACATGATTCGGGCAGAACTGGGCGAGGAATTGTTCTGGAAAGCGATCGCCCAATTCGTCAACGCCAACGCCCATAGTACGGTTGAAACGATTGATTTACTGCGCGCCATTGAAACCGCCACCGGACGCAACCTGCTGTTTCTGTTTGATCAATATGTCTTTCGCGGCGGACACCCCGACTACAAAGTCGCCTATTCTTGGGATGGCGACAGCAATCTGGCAAAAGTCACCGTCACCCAAACCCAGGCAAAAGAGAACAACAGCAAAGACCTATTCGACCTAAAAATCGCGATCGCCTTTGGTTACACCCCCAAAGAACCAGACTCCGAACCCCGTACCCCAAACCCCGTACTCTTCTGCGTCCGAATTCGCGATCGCGAACAATCTTTCTACTTCCCGCTCGCACAAAAACCCAGTTTCATCAGCTTTGACGCTAAAAATCCCACATTGAAAACTGTGGTGCTGGAATATCCCCTGCCCGAACTCAAAGCCCAGTTGCAGCACGACCCCGATCCCGTTTCTCGCATCTACGCCGCCGAAGCCCTAGCAAAAAAAGGCGGCTTGGAATCCGTCAACGCCCTCGCCGATGTCCTGACGCAAGAGCCATTTTGGGGTGTGCGAGTAGAAGTGGTGAAAAACTTGGCAAGCATTAAGCTGGATCAGGTCTTTGCAGCCGTGTTGCTGGGTTTAGAAGATGCTGATGCTAGAGTGCGCCGCGCCACCGTGGAAGCCTTGGCGACCATCAAAACCGCAGACAGCTACAAAGCCTTGAAGCCCCTTGTGGAAAAAGGCGATGCTAGCTATTACGTGGAAGCCGCCGCCATTCGCGCCCTAGGCAGCATTGCCGGAGCCAACCTGATGGATGGGAAAGAGGAGAAAACCTTAAAACTGCTGAAGTCGGTGCTAAAAGAGCGGCAAGGCTGGAATGAAGTGGTTCGGTCAGGCGCGATCGCAGCCCTCAGCCAAATGAAAACCTCCGAAGCAGCGCTGGATATAATTTTCGACTACACCGAACCCGGCACACCCCAAGCCCTGCGCCTCGCCGCCATTCGCGCCATCGGCACCATCTCCACTGGGCAAACCAACGTTAATCTAGAACGAATCTTAAACCGCCTCAAAGAACTCTCGCGAGAAAGCTTTTTCCTCACCCAAGTCTCTGTTGCCAACGCCCTCGGACACATGGAAACCGCCAAAGCGATCGCGATTCTCCAAGGCTTGGCAGACCA
>JBGTAZ010000216.1:0-14398 GCA_041749615.1 Leptolyngbyaceae cyanobacterium
TTGAGTTGATCGGGGTAGTCTTTGGCTAACAGTTGGGTATAGCCGATGATTGCCCGCAATGGTTCTTGTAAATCGTGGGATGCCACATAGGCAAATTGCTCTAATTCTTGATTAGAACGGATTAAGTCTTGATTCGCTTGATTTAACTCAGTCGTCCGCTGTTGCACCCGCTGCTCCAGTTCAGCGTAAACCTGCACATTTTCCATTGCGACCGCAGCCGTGTCCGCTAATGCCTGAAGCATGGCGATTTCTTCTCGCGTGGGTTGATGGGGAGTCGCCCAATAATTCCCGATCGCCCCAATCGGCGCATGGGTACGAATCGGCACAATTGCGAGGCTTTTGACAAAGGTAGACTGATAGAGGTGCTGAGGAATGCGGGGGTCGTGCTCAATCTCTGAGATGACGACGGGTTCATGGTGAAGCATTGCCCAACCACTGATGCAGTCATTGATCGGAAAACGCTGACCTTTCCACAGGGCACTCAAGACATCTTCCTCCGCGTAATAGCATTCATCCCCTTCCCGCAGAATGAAGGTGGCTCCATCGGATCTCGTTAATTTGCGGGCAGCCTGTTTCACAATGGTCATGACGGTTTCTAGGGTGCGGGCAACCGAGAGTTTTTGCACGGCGTTGACCAAGTCTTCCATGCCGTCGTTATAGCGTTCCAGGTCTTGATTTGCCTGCTTGAGGTTTTGCTCTGCTTGTTTGCGATCGCTAATATCCAAAAATGCACCCACACAGCCAATAATTTGATTTTGTTCATCAAACAGCGGAGCGGCATACTCTAGCAGCGTCACCACTTTTCCGTCTGCGTGAACCACCTCTACCTCCATATCTATCACTTCAATGCCGTGAGTTGCTGCAACCTGCATGGGCAACTCTTCAGGACGCATTTCTCTGCCATTTTGGTACACCTTAAAGGTCGGAGCCACATCCGGCGGAGCGCTGAGGGAGGCATTAATCGTAGGTGGAATGCCCAACTGCTTGGCAAAGGTAGGATTGACCGTGATCGTTTTACAGTGTCGATCGTGAGCAATGCCAATGCCAATCGGGATGACTTCCAGCAGGGTTTCTAGCTGTTTGATCTGGCGATTGAGCGATTGGTTTAATTGCAGGACTTCTTGCTCAGTCGCTTTGCGAACGACTTCGTCGCGCTTCGCTTCGCTAATATCTAGCAGAATGCCCACAAACCGGACTGCTTGCCCTGCTTCGTTGTAAACGACGCGACCAAAGGCAGCCACCCAAATCACTGCTTCAGTATCGGCGCGAATGATGCGATGCTCAATGCGATAGGGCGATCGCTCCTGCTGTGCCTGTATCGATGCCTGCCGAATCCTCGCCCTATCCTCTGGGTGAACGCGACTCCGCCACTGTTCCAACCTCACCTCACCGCTGGGCACAGGCTCATAGCCCAACAGCTTAAAGTGTTGCTCTGACCACAGCGCTGTGTCAGCCTGAATATCCACATCCCACGTTGCCATTCCAGAGCCTTCAATTGCCAAACTCAGGCGTTGTTCGCTTTGCCGCAATTGATTTTCTGCTTGCTTGCGATCCGTCACATCCACTCCAACGCCCCAGGATGTCCAGCCGGGAATGGGATATCGCTCAGAAATGTTTGACCAGGAAACGGTTTTGAGGGTGCCATCTTTGCAGGTAATCTCCCATTCCCAACCGCGATAATTATTGCCGCGATCGCTCCATGCCTGCACCATTTGCTGGCGGTATTCTGCATTCGGGTAGAGCAATTCCATAATTTTAGGGTTGCCCACCACCTCATCAGCGCGGTAGCCCGTCACCCGTTCACATTCACAATTCCACTCAATAATGTTCCAATTTTCATCAAAGGCATCTAGCATCACTGGCATATTTTGGAGGATGCGATGGAGGCGTTCTTCACTGTGACGAATGTGTGCTTCGGTCTGTTGGCGTTCCGCTTCATGCCGCTTCGCTTCGGCAATGTCGCTGATCAGCGCAAAATAGCCCTTGACTTCTCCCCCGTCCCCAAAATCAGGAATATAGATGGCATGAACCCAACGAGTGCCCCCATCCCGATAGGGCATCTCAACTTCGTAATCCACCTTCTGCCCTGCCAGCACCGCTTCGGCATGGGGCTGAATAGTTTGATAGGCTGATTCGCCAACCACATCTCTAAGGTGTTTTCCAGTCAAGTCTTTTTGAGAGGCACCAAACCATTCTTCGTAGGTGCGGTTATTAAATCGGTAGCGTTGCTCTGCATCCAGGTAGGAAATTAGAACGGGTAGAGCATTGCTTACTAAATGGAGTTGCTTCTCACTGTCCGCTAGCGCCCGCTCTGTCAGTTTCCGCTCCATTAGTTCAGCTTGGAGAGAAGTATTCACTTGGGCAAGTTCAGCGGTGCGTGCCTGCACTCTAGTTTCCCACTGCTCATTTGCCTGGTGCAGGGCGACTTCTGCGTGCCTGCGAACAACTTCGTCGCGCTTCGCTTCGCGAATTTGTTTCTGCAACTCATAAAATACGCCAATTAGGAGGCTAACTCCCAGTAGAGTACCGATGCCATCGACCCAAATGGCTCGGCGAACGCTAGCATCGGTAATTAGGGAGTGCTGTGCTAACAACGCCCGTTCGTTTGCGGTCATGATTTGCAGGGTTGACTCAATCTTTTGCTGCAAACTTGAAGATTGTTGAGAAATCGCAGTTTGGGCAATTTGACTCGACTGATTTTGTTGAACGAGCTGAAGCGATTTTTGTAGAAGCGTTAGCCGCTTTGCCACTAAAGGCTCCAGCGTATTTAAGGTGCGCTGCTGTTCAAAATTATTCTGGGTGAGCTGCCGAATTTTCGCGATCGCGCGATCGGTTTTTTCCACACTGTCTTGAAACTCTGCTCGCGCAGCCACATCTTGACCGTTTGAGAGGATATAAATGCGCCGTTCTCTTCCAGCGTCTTCAACGCAGCCGAGAACCCTATAGATTGACTCTAATACTTCATGAGTCTGCTCAACCAAACTCCGATTCTCATTCAGCTTTTGCACCTGAACATAAGGCTCCGCACCGACTCCGCCTAGCAGCAATAGTGCTACAGCGAACCCACCCATAACACCTTTTTCGGAAAGCTTTTGCACGGAATTTTCCCTGTGACCGTGGGATGAAATCAGGTTACCTGATCTCTATCACTAAGATATTCAATTGGTCACCAAAGATCTAGCAGCGGTGTTGAGTCAGACTATCGTGATCGAGCAGTGGCTCAATCAGAAGTGTCCTGGATTCCAAGTAAAATGAAGCGTTCGACTGGGGACGTGATTTGGGCAGCGGATTTAGGCGGCGTAATTCAAATGACTGGCGGGGTTGGATGGTGGAGTGGCTAAATCGAAAGGTTCAGCACGAGAGATATCCCCATGAACGGCAGTCATACTTTTCTCTGCAACGCTATTCGGCGATCGCATGTTCATCCAAATTGAGTAAGCTTCCTTTGAACGGATGATAAAAACGTTCTTTCCCTGTTCCGCTAACTCACAACCCACTGCATAAGTCTGCGATCGTTCGTTGATTGGAAATGTCTTAAGGAGAGCGTATAGCTCGTCGCCATGACGAACTCCCTCACAGACTTTGCCGTCACTCCAATACTTAAAAAATGTAACTAAGCTTTCGCTAACGACAGAGGGCAACATAGCTCGTTACTAGATTGTAAAACCACTAAGGAAAATTGCGTCTTTACAAAAGTATACAGTAGATATGATGACTTTGTGGGTCTGAAGCGGGTCTGGATCTGGCGCGTGTAAAAAATAAATTGGCGTTATTTTCCATGAAATTACGCTTTCCTAATAAAAATCTCCGTAACAAACGCTACGGAGATTTTTGCAGTCGTCGCATTTGCAATGAACATCAATCGGTTATGCGGCGTTACGAGTCATCAAGCCCCATAGGAAAATAGCGACCATTGCTCCCAAAACGGCAATGATTACACCGGGAATAGTAAATGCAACTGAGCTTAGGTTTAGTGCCCCCGTTGTTAGGAGAGTATATAAGCTACCGCCTACAAATGCGCCAACGATCCCCAGCAACATTGTTGAAAGAATGCCGCCGCCTTGAGCGCCAGGATAAACTGCTTTGGCGATCGCGCCAGCCAACAAACCCAAAACAATCCATGCAATAATAGTCATTTTTTTAATCCCCGAAAACGTGTGTTTTGACCGTTGATACAATAGTATCGAGTCATTATCTAAGACACGTCCGTCTAAAGAAATAAACTGATCTAGCCTAAAGATAGAGAGCAATGGATGACGCAGTGAAGACAGGTTTATTTCTTTAGCCCAAATCCTGACTTAGGTTGTTTCACTTTAGATTTTGCTCGGTCTTTGTTCACCTCTAACACTGCATCTTGAAACAGTTCATGGAGATGCAGTGGCACACTGGCAATCTCAGGTAATGTGAGTGTTAAAGACTTATGATTATCTATCAACAGCGAGTCTAAATCTTGTTGCAGATTAAATGCTGGACGCTTTAAAGTGAACTGCAAGATGGATTGCAATGTATTGGGATACTGAGTTGCCAATCGATGCCAAACAAAGCTATTCATCTCAACGTTTTCTAGATGCTGAAGAATTTGTTTTTCAGTGTTGGGGTTCGCCTGCCAATCCTCACTTTCTAACAGTGTTTTGAATGATTGATAAGTCGTCAAAAAGAGTTGCCCCCACTGAGGATCAGTCAAAGCAGTCACTTGGTCGGCTTGTTTTAAGTGAGCAGGCAATTCAATTTGAGGCGCTACCATTTTAGTAGAAGCCGAACTTTCAAGCATTTGAGTGACTGTTTTAGCGTCTGCCCCTAAAGCTTCTGCGGCAGCGGCAATATCATCTTTGGATGTGCCTGTTTTTTCGGCTAATTCTGCCAAGGTTAGTGACTCATCCAGTCCAGAACTCTTAACCTGCTTTTGGGTGATGTAGGTTTGAAACTCGGCTATTTTTTTGCTGAATTGATATCCAGGTAACGTGATCTCATCACTGCCAAAAAAGTCTAAGAAATCTTGATGGTAATGCTCGACCGATCGCCATGCTTCTGCCAGTAGTTCCGGTGCGTCGCTGTAGAGAAACGTTGGATAGGCTTTTTTAAAGTTGCCGATCGCCACTGCTAGCTTAGGTTTGCCCAATTTTCCGAGCGATGTCCAATCACTAAAAAATATCCATTCATCATCCCTTAGCGGAGCGATCTGAGTGAGAATGATTTCGCCAACTTTTAGCCGCGCCATGGTTTGCAATGCAGTAGCATCAATCGGTTGGACGCGATATTTTTTGGCGGTTGTCCAGTTGAGCAACTCAAACCCATCGGGCAAAACTTGCACAATTTCAAATAAGCCGATGAAACCCCGGTGCCAGCTTTGCAATAAAGCGCGATCGCCCTCTGAAACTGCTTCTGTTTGCTCCAAAAACAATTGAATGGGTGTTGCGTCACCCACGCTGCCTTCTACTAAAAAGCGATCAACAACCAAGTTGCGCTGATGTAATTCTGATTGGTAAGAGCGCGACGATTGCTCAGCGCTGAAGGTTTCTAGGGCGATCGCGATTTCTCCTTCGGCATCTAAAACAAAATCTGTCAGTTCTTGTTTTAATGCTCTAGCTCGTTCCAAAATAGTATCCACCTAAAAATCCTCATCGTTCTAGCCGCACTTTACTATTGCCCGCCGCAACACACAACTATCTAAAGGCTGAATTGTGTGAATGTTAGGGATGAAAACTTGAGCGCTCCCCACTCTGTAGCAGTCAGTTATCGCCCAGTTATCGCCGTCCTTTTTTCGCATAATACTGCTGGTGATACTCTTCTGCTAGCCAATACTTGGAAGCAGGTTCAATGGGGGTAACGATGGGGCGATCATACTTTCCAGAGTGCTGCAAGAGATTCTTGGAATGATTTGCAGCTATTTTTTGGGCTGGGGTATGAAAGAAAATCACGGAGCGATATTGCTCGCCGCGATCGGCTCCTTGACGATTTAGGCTGGTGGGGTCGTGAATGCTCCAAAACAAGTCTAATAAGGTGGTGTAGAGCGCGATCGCGGGATCATACTCCACCTGCACCACTTCGGCATGTCCCGTAATTCGAGCGCACACATCTAAATAAATTGGGTTCTCAAAGTGCCCACCCATATAACCCACAGAGGTTTGGGTTACGCCCTGCACCCGGCGAAAAGCGGCTTCAATTCCCCAAAAACATCCGGCTCCAAAGGTTGCTGTTTCCATGGTTTAAGACAGGTTTTAGGTGGCAGTGCGGTGACAGTGATAGGCTAAATGCTTTCCTTATTCGGATAACCGCTCAATTGAGATCGGCTGACCGCAAAAAGTGGGATTGCTACGACAAATCGTGTGGTTCTCCACACCAGATTTATTTATAGCAGTTTGGCATGATGAATTTGTGAACTGAAGGAACTCCAATGAAAAACAAATTTGCAATCACAGCATTCTCAAACTGGATTTTTAACTGGTATCGCAGCACTATTCGTAATCCTAAATGGCGTTGGTGGTTGATTTTAGGAAGTTTGGCTTATTTGGTAGATCCCTTTGATGCACTCCCAGATTTTTTGCCCATCGTTGGCATGATTGATGATGGCTTGATTGTAACGGTGCTTGTTTCTGAAGTGTCTCAACTCATGAGCGATCGCCTTAAAGCCCAAAAAAATAAGTTTTCTAATGGCTCAGCATCGGATGTTGAAATGCCTGCGATCGATGTTGAGAGTGTTTCTCTTAGCTAGTTCCGGCTCATTTATTTCTTAAGTCATGTATGGGTGAGAGTCTTCTTACCTAATAATTTTTTACACTCTTAAAGGAGATTTCTAATGGCTACTGTAATCAAAGAAAAAGTCACGGCTGATTTGCAAAAAGCAAAAGCAGAAGGTGGGTTACGAGTTGAAAAAATCCGCGAGATTTTCAAAACTGCTGTGGCTCAGTCCATTGCGGAGGTGAAAGACGGTTCAAGTGGGGTTCGGGCGATCGCAAAAGACAGCATGGCAAGCGTGATCGACATCTTGAATGAAACGGGCAACAACACCCAAGCAGAGGTGAATGCATCGGTTGAAGGCATTGTGGAAGGCATTCAAGATAGCAATTACAATGCAGCAGATATTGGGGGGGCGTTAGCTGAAATTGAAGCCTCTGGCAATCAAACTTCTGCGGATATGCAATCGTTGATGGCGGCTGTGCTGAATGCCCTAAAACGCACTCCGCACTATGCGTTGCTAATGGAGCGCTACGCTGAAGTGAAAACTCGCCTGCATTCTGTCGATGTTCAACTATCGGAAAAATATGGCGATCGCTATCAACAACTCAAGCAACAGCTTGGAAAGTTCTGGGAACTCGCCAAAGTTTGGTTCACGAATGCGAAAGCAACAGTTAGCGCAACGGTTAGCGCTCCCGACCCAGTGCAACGGATGCATATAGAACTGGGTGCCAAAATGGCTGAAAAAGAGTAAGCAGGAAAACTTTTAGCCTAAATACTGAAAACTTTGCGAATATATTCGGAAGCCAAGAGGAAGACAACCTAACCTCTTGGCTTTCAGCGTTTAAAGATTTTTTCTAGTTTAAAGAGTTTTTGCCCTAGATCGTTCTTCCACCTGGATTTACTGGGTAACCTGAGGATCGATAGGAAAATTGTTTTCACTAACAGAGTTTACTTTTAGAAAAACTATGTTGAAAGTTGCCGTAGGTCACAGCAATGACCCAGATTCGGAGGCTGCGATCGCCGACATCCTTGATCAATGCCGCCACACCTTAGCCGGGAGCAGTCCCAACGCTGGCATCCTGTTTTCTGCCATTGATTTTGACTATCCCCTGATTTTGCAGAGCATTCAGGATAAATATCCCGGCATTGAGTTGATTGGAGGCACCACCGATGGCGAAATCTCTTCTGAAATGGGATTTCAGCAGGATTCTTTAGTGCTGATGCTGTTTTGCTCTGATACGATCGACATTGTGGCAGGAGTGGGGCACAGCCTATCGACTGATACAGCCACCGCAATTCAAACTGCGATCGCCCAAGCCCAAGCCAAAACCACCCTGCAACCCCAACTGTGTTTAACTATTTTTGATGTGTTGGCAAGCCGCAGCACTCAAACTATCGAGCAACTCAAGCAAGCCCTAGGGCGAAACTTTCCTATTTTTGGTGGATGCGCTGCCGACTCCTGGCGGTTTCAAAAAACCCATCAGTTTTACCAAAATGAATCACTCAGCGATGGCATTGTCGTCTTGCTATTTGCCGGAAACCTTCAGTTCTCTCATGGTGTGGCTAGCGGCTGGAAACCCATGGGAGAGAAAGGCTGCGTCACTAAAACCCAAGAAAAGCAAGTCTATGAAATTAATGGTAAGCCAGCGCTGGAGTTTTACGATCGCTACCTCGGTGGACTGCCACCCTCCGGAGACTACCCCTTGGCAGTATTTGAGTCAAATTCTGATCAGTTTTATCTGAGAGCGCCCTGGGCGCATGATCCAGACTCAGGCAGTATTACGATGGTGGATGAAATTCCGGAGCAATCCATTGTGCAAATCACTCTTGGCAATCGAGGCGACATTCTATCTGCGTCAAAAGAATCTTTAGAAAAGGCACTCGCGGGGTTTTCTGGCATTCCCACAGCCGCCTTATTTTTTTCCTGTGCTGGTCGTCGCCGCATCTTAGGCGTTCAAGTAGAGCAAGAATATGAAACTGCCAAAACATCTTTGCCTGCCACTGTTGCAAGCTGTGGCTTTTATTCTTATGCAGAAGTTGCGCCGATAGAAAACGGAGACGCTCAAGTCCACAATGAAACCTTTGTTACCTTACTTTTGGGCGAAAAATAATTACCCCTTTGATCCCAATAAATTTGATACAAAGGAAATAGAAGGCTAGCTGGTGCATCCATATTTGCGTGAAACACGTATTGACTAAAGAGTCTTGGCACACGCATCCAAACTTTGATGCAGGGACTATTTGATTGGGACGTGAATGAATGGAACAGGTCGATTACGAAAAAAAGATTCAAGCGCTAGAAAAGGCAAATCGAGTGTTGCAAAAAAAAGTTGAGCGCTGCGAAGTGAATGCGCTTGAGCAAGATGAAATTCAGAGCAAAAAACAGGCTTTATTGAGACAAGTGATTGCCGAATTGGGAGAATCTGAACGCAACTTACAGCAAAAAAGCCGTGAATTAGAAGAGACGCTAGCGAATTTGCACCGAGTTCAGGCAAAGATGGTGCAAGCAGAGAAAATGTCTGCATTAGGGGTTTTGGTCGCAGGAGTGGCTCATGAAATCAACAATCCTGTTAACTTTATCCATGGCAATATTGCGTATGCTGAAGACTATATTCACGATCTATTGCGGCTAGTTTCAGCCTATCAAATGCATTACCCCAACCCTCTGCCTGTTATCCAAAGCATTGTTGAAGAGATGGATTTGGATTTTTTGACCGATGATTTGACCAAAATCATCGGCTCAATGCGAATGGGTACTGAGCGCATTCGCGACATTGTGCGATCGCTCCGCACGTTTTCACGGCTAGATGAAGCAGAAGTGAAAGCGATCGATATTCATGAAGGAATCGACAGCACCTTGACGATTTTGCAAAATCGCATCAAGGCAAGACCCGACCATCCCGGCATTCAAATTGTGCAGGAATATGGCAATCTGCCCCTAGTGGAATGCTATGCAGGGCAAATCAATCAGGTGTTTATCAATATTTTGGCGAATGCGATCGATGCGTTGGAAGAGCGAGATCGCCTCCGCTCGTTTGCAGAAATCCAGGCGACCCCCAGCATTATTACCATTCGGACTCAACTATCCCATCAAACAAACGCGATCGCGATTCATATTCTTGACAATGGGTCGGGCATGAACGAAATCACCACAAGCCGATTGTTCGACCCATTTTTTACCACGAAAGATGTTGGCAAAGGCACCGGATTGGGCATGTCTATCAGCTACGACATTGTGACAGAGCGCCATAAAGGGTCGCTTCGCTGCATTTCAGCCTTGGGCGCAGGCAGCGAATTTATCATTGAGATTCCAATCAAACAGGAAGCTGTAGAAGCACCCTCATGCCCCAATCCCCCACCCATGTCGCCAACCCTTGCGCCAACGCCATCGATAAATTCTGAAAAATACTGCGCTCCATCCACCTCTTATTAGGAGTCTCAGGGTCATTGCCGCGCAACCCGTGCTGAGCAGTTCCTTGAAAGCCTATTTTTGGGTGAGGCGAGTATGTTCATGCCATTCTTTGGATACTGGCTGCTGAGATTTTCAGCCAAAATGGCAGGCATCTCTAAATATTTTCCTTACAGACCGGCAAAATGCACTTGACCTTAACCGACTGCTCCTTCTAATGTAATTTCACATATTGAGAGGAGTATTTCATGGACTTTCTACTTCCGTTTATTGTTGGTGCTATTGTCACGGCGATCGCGCTGCTGTTGATTTCAAAAATTCCCTTCCTGGGGATTGAGATAGATGGCGTTGCTAAAGCGCTGCTAGCTGGGGTTGTGTTTGGTTTATTAAACTGGGGCTTAGGCTGGATGGCTGGCAGTAAAATTCTCAATGTTCTCACATTGGGAGTTTTGTGGTTGGTGGTTAACACGATTATCTTTGGATTGGCTGCCTGGTTAATCGAAGGCTTTCGTCTGCGAAACGGTATCATCAGCGCAATTTTGGGTGCGATCGCGCTGACGTTTGTCAATTCAATCTTATTCAAAGTGTTGGGGATGATCTTTCCTGGCGTTGTGCCAACGATCTAGCATTTTTAATAATCGAGACGCGACGCGACAGGTCGCGTCGCTTCTCGATAGGGTCTGTTCCAAAATCTGTAACCAGATCCCATCTATGAGTCTGCCAGTGCCACAGTGAGTACATCCTAATAACTCAACTCGTCTGTGAGGAGATTACTCAATGAAATCATCAATTCTGGCTCATCAATGGCTTTGGCGCTCTTGGAAACCTTTGGCAATCACTCTGGGGATCACGAGCCTATTCTTGATGCCGCCTGCGATCGCCCAAGAAAAACTGCTGCGCACCCTGACGGTCAGTGGACGTGGCACTGAATTTATTCCAACGACGCTAACTCAAGTGCGGCTTGGGGTAGAAGCTCAAGGGAAAACGGCTAATGAGGTGCAACAAGTGGTTGCCCAGCGCTCCAACGCCGTAGTCAATTTGCTGCGATCGCGCAAGGTTGAAAAGCTAGAAACCACTGGAATCAACCTGAATCCAACTTACCGCTATGACAATGGCAATCAAACCCTAACGGGATACAGCGCCAGCAACATCGTTAGCTTTCGGGTAGAAACATCCAAAGCCGGCGGACTCTTGGATGATGCCGTCAAAGTAGGTGCAACGCGGGTGGATGGAGTCAGCTTTGTGGCGACGGAAGGCGCGATCTCAAGCGCCCAAAAAATTGCCTTAAAAGAAGCCACCCAAGATGCCCAAGCTCAAGCAGATGCAGTGTTGAGCGTTCTGAATCTAACCCGTAAAGATGTGGTCGGCATCCAAATCAATGGGGCTTTTACACCGCCTCCACGCCCAATGAGAGCAGACGTAATGGAGATGAAAGCCGCCGCTGCACCCAGTCCTGTGATCGGTGGAGAGCAACAGGTTGAAGCTTCCGTCACTTTACAAATTAGTTATTAAGCATTCAGCGAATGACCAGCCAATAGACTTTAAGGCTGGAGGCAGGATGGGCAAAGGGGGCAATTCCAACTGCTCCTCCTGCTTTTTGCCATCCCACCTTCTAAAACTCGTCCTCATATCCACCCTTCCCTCCTGTTTCGGTTTCGTTGTCGCGTTTAGAACCCAGCAGTTCCATCCGCTCAACCCGAACAACGGGTTTAGATCGATCGGCTCCAGTATTTCGGTCTTTCCAAGCGTCAAACTTAAGTGAGCCAGTAATTCCAATCAAACTGCCTTTACGGACATAATTTGCCGCCACTTCAGCCGTCTTTCCCCACAGTTCTAAGTTAAACCAGTCGGGCTGATCGTTATTTTTGGTTTGGCGGTTGACCGCTAAGGTTAGGTTACATACAACGCTACCTGACTCAAAATATTTAACGTCAGGATCTCCCCCAACTCGACCCACTAATGTCACAACATTCAAACTCATAATCCATCCTGTTGAAAGTAAAGTTGAAAGCAAAACTGTATTATGCAAGATCGCGTCAGCTTAATCGAGTCAGCCCCATCGAAAATTTTGCTTCGCTCACAGGCTTTAATTCTATCAAAACAATACATGTGATCTGATCTTGCCACACTGCTTTTGTCGAAAAAACTCTTGCTGGCTGCATTCCATGGCAGCCTTTCACGAAGGAATTAGAATCCTTTTAATAAAAAGGAGAATTTGATGTAAAGTGAGAGGCTCAGGGCGTAAATATTTTTATTTGCGGTTGACACATAGTTCGTTTTATGAGTTTGAATTGACTTATTTGACTGTTTTAGGTTGAATTCAAGTCAAATTAAATTCGCAGAGACGCTCTCTTTACTAAGAGATAGAATTTCTACCTAGACGAGTCAGCAAAAGCATAATAGAATCCGCTTTAGATTAACCTGTTGATCTAAGTACGTTTAATTTATTTCTAAAGATAGCGTTTAACTTGTTCATTCTTTGAGGCATAGAGACTAGTGGGTCTTTTCAGTCGCTTTTCCCTGTCGCGGGATATGGGTATCGATCTTGGCACTGCCAATACGTTGGTTTACGTGTCAGGCAAAGGGATTGTTCTGCAAGAGCCATCGGTGGTGGCGATGGATCAGGATGAAAATGTTCCCTTGGCGGTCGGAGAAGATGCAAAAAGGATGTTGGGACGGACTCCCGGCAACGTTGTCGCCCTGCGTCCTCTGCGGGATGGGGTGATTGCAGATTTTTATACTGCCGAGCTAATGCTGAAGCACTTCATAGCGCGGGTTAATGAAGGAAAAACTCTAGTCGCTCCTCGAATTGTGATTGGAATTCCGAGTGGAGTTACTGGGGTTGAGCGTCGGGCGGTGATGGATGCTGCATCCCAAGCTGGAGCGCGAGACGTTTATTTGATTGATGAACCTGTTGCGGCGGCGATCGGCGCGGGGTTGCCAGTGGCGGAACCAACCGGAAATATGATCATCGACATCGGCGGTGGCACCACAGAAGTTGCGGTTCTAAGTTTGCAGGGAACTGTTTTAAGTGAGTCTGTCCGTGTTGCTGGCGACGAACTGAACGAAGCGATATCCCATTACATGAAGAAGATTCACAATCTTGTAATCGGTGAGCGCACATCCGAAGAAATTAAGATCACCATTGGGTCTGCTTATCCCATTGATGATGATGTTCAAATGGATGTTCGCGGTTTGCATCTGCTATCGGGACTCCCTCGGACCGTCACTGTTAAAAGTGCTGAAATTCGAGAAAGTATGGCAGAGCCACTTTCGGTAATTGTGGATGCGGTCAAGCGTACCTTAGAACGGACTCCACCCGAACTAGCAGCAGATATTATCGATCGCGGAATTATGCTGGCGGGGGGCGGCGCTTTACTGAAAGGGCTGGATACGCTGATTAGTCACGAAACGGGGATTGTGGTTCATGTGGCGGCTGATCCGCTGAGTTGTGTCGTGCTGGGTACTGGTAGAGTGTTAGAGAACTTCAAACAGCTTGAGCGGGTTTTCAGTGGTCGTTCTAGCAATTTTTAGTTTGTAGCTCAGCCTTACAAATCCAACTCGATCTTTTGATCTCAAGAAAGGATTTATTCTATTTCCTAGGATGGTGAGTTAGCCTTTTCGCAAACCTGTTTACTGCATGTTTACGTTACGCCGCTGGTGGGATCGTCACCGTTTACAGATTATTTTAGCCAGTCTGGCTCTTGGTTCTGCTGCTTTTTTGCGGCAAACTGAGGGCGCAATTTTGTATGAAGCCTACAAGCTGTTGACCTTTCCCTTTCAGCCAAATATGGAGCGCAAAACTGCGTTGGAAAACGCCCAAGTTCAGGAATTAGAACAGCGTTTAACGGAGTTGGAAAGTCAAAATCAACAGTTGCGATCGCTCGTTGGCTACATCGCCGAAACTAAAAAATCACAAATTACAGCACCCGTCGTCGGTCGTAGTGCTGATCACTGGTGGCAACACCTCATATTAGGACGAGGGACGCAAGGCGGCGTTCAACCTGGTTCGATTGTGATGGCTCCTGGCGGAGTCGTCGGGCGAGTTGTTTCTGCGACTCCCCATACCAGTCGTGTGCTGCTGTTGAGTGATCCTTCTAGCCGCGTGGGGGCAACCGTGAGTCGCAGTCGTAATATGGGCTATGTGCGGGGACAAACATCCAACCGGGCAATCATGGAGTTCTTCGACAAGGTGCCTGATGTGCGTCAGGGTGATGTGATTACGACCTCTTCCCTCAGCAAGCTATTTCCAGCAGGATTGCCGATTGGGCGGGTTCAGTCAGTAGATTTAAACAAAAGTCCGGCTCCTGA
>JBGTAZ010000217.1:0-3647 GCA_041749615.1 Leptolyngbyaceae cyanobacterium
TGATTCAAACTGTTCATGGTTGATGCTGAATTTATGGTTAATCTCAGCATCGACCATTGAGCGATTGTCTGCTCTGTGGGCGATCGCTCTTTTCTCCTTTAGTCTAAACTCCAGATCTAAGCTTTCTTATCTTTCTAACCCTGATTACCTCGAAACCCGTGGGGGTCAATTTTGTGGCGATCGCCCTTTGTAATCATAGCCGTGCCAACACGGGTAAAATAAAGGGTGGCAACCGCTAGTACTCAGCACAAGCGTGAGAGCATCGCAGCAGAGCAGATATTAGACGATTGGAGTGAAAGCCCTTGGATTTGTCATCTAAATTTGTCATCTAAAAATGATTCCTCAATGTCGAACCTCAAGCCGTACTCCAAGAAGGTATCGATGGATGGACTAGAGAAACTGTGGTGTTTATTCTACAGAGACTAAAGCCGCATATTCTACAGATAGCCTTATTCTAGAAATTGGTTCATTTTCAGAATGAGAAGTGCTGGTATGGCAACGGATGAATAGGTTGCAACCCAAAGATCCTTGAGAAGGAAGGAATAACGGACAGTTGTGGTCTTGACCTTTCCTCATACTGCTGTAAAAGACTGCTGTAAAAGGGTACCTCTCGATTGTCATTTTTTAACCTATGCCTAAACAACGACTGGATATGCTTTTGGTAGAACGAAATCTGTGCGAGACGCGGCAGCAGGCGCAGCGGGTGATTCGGGCGGGGGAGGTGAAGGTGAATCAACAGGTGGTGGATAAGCCAGGAACGGAAGTTGATCTGGCTGCATTGGTGGAAGTTCGGCAGAAGCCGCCCTATGTTTCTAGGGGTGGGGAAAAGCTGGCGAAGGCGATCTCCCACTTTCAGATCCCCATTCGCGATCGCATTTGTCTAGATGGCGGCATTTCTACGGGTGGCTTCACCGATTGTTTGCTGCAAGCCGGAGCCGCTCATGTCTATGGCATTGATGTCGGCTATGGGCAAGTTGCCTGGACTGTGCGCCAAGACCCACGGGTGACTTTGTTGGAACGCACGAATTTACGGCATTTGCAGCCTGAAGTTTTGTATGTCGGCGATCGCCCCATGGCGAATCTAGGTGTTCTTGATGTCTCGTTTATTTCGATCACCAAGGTGCTGTCCGCGCTCTATGCCTTGCTGCAACCACCGCGAGAAGTAGTGCTGTTGGTCAAACCGCAGTTTGAAGTGGGGCGCGATCGCATTGGCAAAAATGGGGTGGTGCGTGACCCAGCCGATCAGGCAAATGCGATTTTGCAAGTGTTGCAGGCGGCTCAAGCATTGGAATGGATCTATCGGGGTTTAACGTGGTCGCCGCTGGTTGGTCCCGCAGGCAACATTGAGTATTTGCTATGGCTGCGAGGAGATGATACTGGCTTGAACAAGGAAAGCGAGAAAGAGAACGCGATCGCACCAAAATTGCCACCCGATTTTCAAGCCCTCAAACAGATTACCCTTCAGGCTCAGCAGGAACTCACCAAACGCACTTTACTCAAAGCTGATTCTTGAACTGCAAAATTAGGTGTAAAGTCAACCAAAACACCAGAGAAATATGGCTGAAGTTGAAGCTTTAATTTGGAGGCTTGTCATCTTAGAGGGTGTTTGAAAAGTCGGTTGGGACGTAAAAAAGCTCACTCAGTGTACGCTGCGATATAGAGTACACAAAAAACTCTGGGTGGTAGAGCGTACCTTTGGCTGGTTGATGGGGTGTCGGCGACGGGTCAGAGACTATGAGTTACTGCCAGAAACATCGGAGACCTTTATTTATCTGGCGATGATCCGGGTCATGATCAGGCGGTTGGCATGAAATTTAACTCCTCAATACCTTTAAAACGTCCTCTAATGATGACCGAGTTCATAAAAATGGCAGGTACAAGACCTGCCACCATAAGCAATGGAATCGTTGATAAACCAAATACAAAACAACCATTGTTGAATTGAGTTTCTTCGGTTACTCATAAGCAACTCATTGATTTAGGGTTTAAGAACAACCTTAATGCAGTCATCTTTTTTGTGCTTAAAGATTTCATAAGCATGAGGTGCTTCATCCAACGGGAGGCGATGAGTGATCACAAACGATGGATCGATATCGCCTTTTTGGACGTGTTCTAGCAGCGGACGCAAGTAACGATGTAAATGCGTTTGCCCCGTCTTCATGGTTAGCCCTTTGTTCATAAAAGCACCCATGGGGATTTTATCTACAAAGCCAGTGTATACGCCCGGAACCGAGACAGTGCCGCCTTTACGACAGGCTACGATCGCTTGACGTAGCACATTGGGGCGATCGGTTTGCAGCCGTACTGCTTGAGTCACCTTGTCATACATTCCTTCTAAGCCCATGCCATGAGCTTCCATGCCGACCGCATCCATCACCGAATCGGGACCTCGCCCACCTGTCATTTCTTTGAGGGCTTCGCCCACATCGACTTCTTCATAGTTTAAAATTTCTGCTTTGCCTTGTTCTTTCGCCATTTTCAATCGTTCAGGAACGCGATCGATTGCAATCACCCGCTCTGCCCCCAGCATATAAGCACTACGAATGGCAAATTGTCCTACAGGACCACAACCCCAAATTGCCACTGTATCGCCGGGTTCAATGTTGCAGTTTTCGGCTGCCATATATCCGGTCGGAAAAATGTCAGTTAGAAACAGAACTTGGTCATCGGTTAAGCCATCTGGAACTTTGAATAATCCGGTGTCTGCAAAAGGTACACGGGCATATTCTGCTTGACCGCCTGCATAGCCCCCCGTGAGATGAGAATAGCCAAAAAGCCCCGATGGCGAGTGCCCCATGACTTTCTCAACCATCCAGGCATTGGGATTAGAGTTATCGCATAGCGATCAGAGAGTACGGTTGCAAAAGAAGCAGCTACCGCAGGCGATGGTAAAGGGAACGACAACGCGATCGCCCACAGCAAGCGGCTCACCGTTATTGCGAGGATTCCCCTCTTTGACCCCACTGCCCAATTCAACAATTTCACCCATAAACTCATGTCCTAGGATGTCACCCGGCTTCATAGTGGGGTTGAAGCCGTCATATAGATGTAAATCGGAGCCACAAATTGCAGTGGATGTAATCTTGATAATCGCATCCCGTGGATTGATAATTTTTGGATCGGGTACAGTTTTGACCTCGACCTTATTAGCGCCTTCCCAGCAAACTGCTTTCATAACTCAAAATTTCCTACATTTAAGTATTAGTGAATATCTAGTTGCGACCACTTGATTGACCTTCGTTTGTGGCAATCTCGCCAGTCTCCATCAACATTTTGAAACGGCGCAAATCATCGCCGATTTGCTGCTCAGGCGCTTCTCCAAACAGCTTAGCGATGGCGACTCCAATCGCTCCGCTTGGCGTGTTGTATTCGAGCACAACTTTTACCTCAATTCCGCGATTATCGGGTGCTGGTTTAAATTGAATGAAGCCAGAGTTATCAACATCTGCATCGGCAACCGATTTCCAAGCAATCAATTCGTTCTCACGATCCTCGGTAATGTCTGCATGGGAGCATCTCAAAGTTGCAGGAATAGAGTGACGCTGGCAAAATAAGGGCTGTCGTATTGAGACCAGCCATGACACCCGAAGATGAGCACGCCCTATCTAGCCATGCCCGCGAGATCGCCAAAATTTTGCATCGCAATG
>JBGTAZ010000218.1:0-6273 GCA_041749615.1 Leptolyngbyaceae cyanobacterium
GTTGGGCATCTTCGATCAAAATGGTGTTGACGCGGGGAATATCCAGCCCGGATTCAATGATGGTGGTGCAGAGCAGGATTTCGGCTTCGCCTTCGCTGAAGGTGAGCATGGTGGATTCTAGTTCCGCTTCCGGCATCTGACCGTGGGCGATCGCCAACCTAGCACCGGGCACCATTTCGTGGATTCGCGCTGAGATTTCCTCGATTCCCTCAACACGCGGCACCACGTAAAACACCTGTCCACCGCGATCGAGTTCCTGCCGAATTGCCGATCGCATCACTTCCTCATCGTAGGGCGACAGGTGGGTTTTGATCGGGCGGCGGGAGGGCGGCGGCGTGGTGATCAGGCTCATCTCGCGCACCCCCGACATCGCCATATAGAGCGTCCGAGGAATCGGCGTGGCGCTCAGGGTCAGCACGTCAACTTGAGTGCGTAGGGCTTTGATCTTTTCCTTTTGGTTCACGCCAAACCGCTGCTCTTCATCCACCACTAGCAAGCCCAAATCCCGAAACTCTACGCCTTTGCCTAAAAGCTGATGCGTGCCGACCACGATATCCAGTTCACCCGTTTTCAAGCGCTGCAAGATCTCTTTACGTTCTTGAGCAGAGCGGAAGCGATTCAGCAGACCGACCTGCACCGGATAGGGCGCAAATCGTTCCTTAAAGGTGTGATAGTGCTGCTGGGTGAGAATGGTGGTAGGAGCCAACAGCGCCACCTGTTTACCCGCCGTCACCGCTTTGAAAATAGCGCGGATGGCAACCTCGGTTTTGCCAAAACCCACATCACCGCAGACTAGCCGATCCATGGGGCGATCGCTCTGCATATCCTGCTTCACATCCTGCACCGCTTTCAACTGATCCGGCGTAGGCTGGTAGGGAAACGAGTCTTCCATTTCCTGCTGCCAGGGCATATCTGCGGGGAACGTAAAGCCAACCTGCTGGGCGCGATGGGCATAAAGCTGAAGCAAATCCACCGCCACTTTTTTGATGGCTTTGCGGACTTTTGCAGTAGTGCGCTCCCAGGCTTTACTCGACATTTTGTTCAGTTCTGGAGCGCGATCGCCCACCCCCCGAAAGCGCGACAGGGAGTTCAACTGATCCGCCGCCACTCGCAGCAAGCCATCGGCATACTGAATCACCAGGTACTCGCGGGTTTCCCGATTAATCACCAGGCTTTCCAGCTTGAGAAACTTGCCAACCCCGTGACTGCGATGCACCACATAGTCTCCCGGCTGAAGCTTGTTCGGATCAACCTGCTTAGAAGCCGCCCGTCGTCGTTTGCGAACATAGTTGGGCGTGGTCAGGGTGTGCTGCCCAAAAAACTCGCGATCGGTAACCAGCACCAGTCGGAAAGTGGGCAAGATAAACCCTTCCAGTTCTGCCAAGCCGGAATACTTCACCGCCACCGGCACATGCTGAGTTTGCAGCTTGTCGATCGCCAAATAATCTCGCGGGTTGGGCACAAACTGCGCCGGACAATCGTGTTCTTGCAGCAGTGAAACCGATCGCGAGGGTTGCGCCGACATCAGCCACACCGAAAAACCGCGATCGCGCTCATCCCGCAAAGTTTCAGCCAACCGCGCAAACTGGTTCGGAATGGCGGGAACGGGGCGGCTGGCGAGGTTGATCGAGTGCGGGGTTTGGAGTGCAGAGTGCGGAGTGATTTCTTCGGCGAGTTCGGAAAGGTAGAGGCGATCAAATTGCTCCACTTCGGCGAGGGATTCGGCAAAGGTGCGGTGGATTTTTGGGAGTACGGAGTGCGAGGTGCGGGGTGCGGAGTCATCTGTTTTCGCTTCTTCTTGAACCCCGAACTCCAAACTCCGAACTCCAAACTCCGAACTTTCCTCCACATGCTCAAACCAGCGATCGCTGTGTGCCTCACACTGCTCGGGTTCATCTAGAGCAATCACAATATTGTCGGGCAAATAGTCGAGCAGGGAGGCGGGATGATCAAAGGCATAGCCCAAAAAGCGACGAGAGCCTACCAAAAACTGACCTGATTCAAAGGCTTCTCGGTCTTGGTCAGATAAGTGGGTTTTGACTTGTTCAGCGCTTTCGGGCGAAAGGTTAGCCTGGATAATCGGGGCAAACTTGGTTGGCGTAATCACAATGCGATCGATGCGATCGAGCACAGTTCCTTCAGCGCCAAGGCTCGATCGCTGAGTTGCCGGGTCAAACTCCCGTAGCTGATCCAACTCATCGCCAAATAACTCCAACCGCACAGGTAATTCTGATGCCACTGGAAACACGTCTACAATGTCTCCTCGGCGGCTCCATTGACCTTCGGTTTCCACTAGAGTGACGCGATCGTAGCCCAGTCGCGCCAACTCATCCGCAAGCTTTCCCAGATTCAGTTCCGTCCCTTTTTGCAGCGTCAAACAAAAAGATCGAAAGACCTCCACCGGCGGCAAATGCGGTTGAAGCGCCCGTTCAGTCGCCACGATCGCGTAGCGTAGCGACGGAGATTGAATTTCCTGTTCCCTGTCCCCTATTTCCTGTGCCCCTTTCCCCACCAAATCCGCCAATACCTGCATCTGTCCCCAAACAATTTCTGCCTCGGAGTCAAACGACTCATAGGGCGAAGATTCCGACGTAGGATAAAAACTAACGGTTTGCCAACCCATCGCCTCTAGCTGGGCTGTCCAGCGTCCGGCTTCCTCCAGCGTGGCAGTGACAACGCATAAGGGGCGATCGCCTGCTTGCGCCAGTGCAGAACTGACTAATCCTTTGGGCAATCGGGATGCCCCCGTCAGCTTCAAACATTGCTGCTGCTTCAGTTTGCTCAGCAGTTCGGAGGTGAGGGGCGATCGCCCCAAAGCACGAGTAACAGAAGACAGCGCCATAAACTCAGCAAACCCAGACAAGAGAGACAATCATTGTATCTTTACATCCTAGAAATCTGCTGGAATCCTGAATCTCATGCCTTCTAAGCGTAAGAGTAAATTAACGTGATACTGGATAAATCCAACTCCACATCTTGCCTGATTACATTGGCATAAGTGACAAGAGTTCATAAAGCCCAGTTAAAAGTGCTGCTGTTTTCAAAAAACTAGTGTTTTCATCGAAGGTGGGAATACTAAGCAGCAAAAGCCCTAACTTCAAATCTCTTTGTTAAAAAGGCTTACAGCCAACGCCAGGATTATCTATGTCCCACAATCTCAACCAAACTGTAAACGGTCACTCATCTGCCGACCAACCCTTAGGTTTATGGCAGCAAGTTACTGAAGATTGGATTGCCCACGGACGCGATTGGACGAAACCTGGATTTCGAGCGATCGCCGTTCACCGATTTGGCGTGTGGCGGATGAGTCTATCGTCCAAACTACTCCGCGCCCCTTTTAGCGTGCTGTATCGAATGCTGTATCGCAAAGTGCGAAATACCTATGGCATTGAATTGCCCTACACAACCCAGTTAGGTCGCCGGGTAATCATTGAACATCAAAGCGCGATCGTCATTCATGGCTACTGTGAAATCGGCGATGACAGCATCATCCGCCAAGGCGTGACTCTCGGAAATCGATATTTGGACAGACCATTGGAAGCGCCCAAGCTCGGCGCACGGGTGAATGTGGGCGCAGGCGCAAAAATTTTTGGGGCAGTTACGATTGGCGATGATGCTAACATTGGTGCCAACGCAGTGGTGTTAATCGACATTCCCGCCGGAGCGACGGCAGTGGGGATTCCTGCCAAAATTATTAAGCCAAAAACAGCCCTTCCCTCTGAAAAAAATTTGACTGGAAGCGAAGATATTGGAGCAATCTAGATCGTTTGATCGGATAGGATTTTTCGATTTCTGTGAATTGGTAAGCTCTGTTTATTTTTGTTTATTTTTGCATTAGTTACATTGTCCCTTTCACTGTGTGAGTATCGCTATGTCTGCTGAACTTCAGATAGAAGATAAAACTCGTTTGCTGATTGTCACGGTTAACTATCGAACCGGAAACCTCGTTGTGGATAGTTTGCGATCGCTTGAAGCAGAAATCCAATCGGTGCCTGGAACAAAGGTTGCCGTTGTCGATAACAATTCGGGTGATGGCTCAGTGGAAAAAATTGGGGCGGCGATCGCGGCGGAAGGCTGGCACGATTGGGCAACTCTCCTACCCTCACAACTCAATGGGGGTTACGCCTATGGCAATAATTATGCCATTCGTCCTGCTCTGAAAACTGACCACCCACCAGATTATTTCCTGCTGCTTAATCCTGATACGCAAGTGCGCCCCGGTGCCCTCAAAGCCCTCGTCGATTTTATGGATCACCATCCAGAGGTTGGAATCGCAGGCAGCAGTTTTGAAGAAGCCGACGGCAAACCGTGGCCATACGCATTCCGGTTTCCTAGCATTTTTAGCGAGCTAGATTCAGCCCTACGGCTTGGCGTTGTTTCCAAGCTATTGTCCAAATGGATTGTTGCAAAAGTCATGGGCAATCAAGAAGAGCAAATCGACTGGTTGCCGGGTGCCAGCATGATGATCCGGCGGCAAGTATTTGAATCGATTGGGCTAATGGATGAAGGATACTTTCTCTATTTTGAGGAAACCGATTTTTGCTTGCAGGCACGCCGCGCCGGGTGGACTTGTTGGTATGTGCCCCAAAGCCGAGTCATGCATATTTTAGGACAAAGCACCGGAGTAACTGCCACCAATCAAGCGCCCAAACGCCTTCCCCAGTATTGGTATGATTCTCGCCGTCGCTATTTTCTGAAAAATCACGGATGGCTTTATACCGCCCTGGTGGATATTGGCTGGCTCAGTGGCTATAGCCTATGGCGGGTGCGGCGAGTTTTGCAGCAAAAGCCAGATACCGATCCTCCGAAAATGCTGCAAGATACGTTTCGCAACAGCGTATTTTTAAAGCAAGGAATTCCCTGCCAGAAACTTCCCAGTCTTTAAGCCCAATCTTTAAGCAACCCCTCGAATCAACGGTATGAATCCCTCGCTCTCGGTCATTATTCTTGCAGGAGGGCAAAGTTCTCGCATGGGCAGAGACAAGGCGCTGATTGTGGTGGAAGGTATTCCGTTGCTAAGGCGAACCTGTGCGATCGCGCTGCACTGCTCCTCCCAGGTTTTTGTGGTGACATCTGCCATCAGAGACTACTCGAAAATTGTGCCCGATCGCTGCGGTGTAATTGAAGAAAAGCTGTTACCCGGCAAGTCTAAACCGCAGGGACCGTTAGTCGGATTTACCCACGGTTTAGTTCAGATTAAAACAACTTGGGTGTTGCTGTTGGCATGTGATTTGCCCAGACTCAATCAGGAAATTCTGCAACGCTGGATGCGGCAACTACCCCAGGTTGGCAATGCAATTGCCCTATTGCCCCAGGGTAAAAAAGGATGGGAGCCGTTGTGTGGTTTTTACAGAACTGATTGCTTGCCAAGCCTGACTCAGTTTATGAATCAAGGGGGGCGATCGCTTCAAGCGTGGTTAGCTCAAGCCTCAGTCCAAACCATTCAGTTCAGCGATGATCCCGATACCCAGAAACAAGAACAGGCAATGCTGTTTAACTGCAACACGCCAGAGGACTTACGGCAAATTAGCTAAGACTGTTGTTCCAATAAACTCATTTGTTGCCACCAACGATTCAGCGGAAAATAAATCACGGGTGCCCAAAGGCTGCTGAGAACCGCCGATCCTAAAGCGATCAGTTGGTGATACGTCCAAATCTCTACCAAAGAGCGATCGCCCTGAATACTATATTGGATAGCCGTTACGGTTTCTGCCATAACCGCCATCGCAAACGCAATCAAAGCAACTGAAATAAAATCTTCTCGGAGATACCGCTCTTTTCTCAATCGAGCCGTTAAAATGCCCACCAGCATTAAGCTGATCACATGAGTAGGCGTATGGGCAGTCATCCCATCTTGAATCAGTCCTAGGGCTAACCCCGCTAAAGCGCCCTGCAACATAGAGCGCTTCACACTCCAGGCAACCACCCAAATAAGCAGCCAGTTGGGTCCGATGCCTGCCACCTCCATACCGGGTATTCGCGTCGGCGAAATCATCAAACAGAGCAACACAGACAACACAGTCACCGCGCAGTTGACCGCAATCCGAGCGCCAGGGCGATCTTGCAACCGCTCAAAGAAAGACTCGTTTCTCATAGCTGTGGCTCTATGGGTTCCGACTGGGCAGGCACAGCCCCCCCTGACTTCTCGCTTGATTGTCCCGCGTTCGAGGGCGTGAACTGAACGGCTGGCTTATGAGGATATACCACCGCCCATTCTAAAAAACTAATCGGAGTCGATAGTTCAATCACCGCTTCAGGAGCCGGACTTTTGTT
>JBGTAZ010000219.1:0-11495 GCA_041749615.1 Leptolyngbyaceae cyanobacterium
ATTGGGGCGATCGTCAGCAAAAATAGTGGCGGGGATGCCACTTACGCTAAGATTATTGCTGCACGAGAGCGACAGATTCCAGTGGTGATGGTGCAGCGACCTCCCGTTCCAATGGGAGAAAACGTTGCCGATGTGGAAAGCGCGATCGCTTGGATCAGAGATAAGATGTCAAAATAATCGCGGAGTGACTTCCTTATTCCGTCTCTTCGCTTTCTTCATCTACATCTATATCCACATCTACATCTACATTTTCATCAGATGTTGCGGCACTACCCAGAATGCGTTGGCGATCGCCCAGTTCAGTGATGCCGTATAAATCCAACACGGTCTGATCAATCTCTGCATCAATGTGGGCAACTTCATCGAGCAAGTTTTGAATTTCAATACGACGGTGCTGTTCAGTCGTAAAAAAGATAACGCAGGTAAGAATTCGTCGAAGGTGGTTGGGTGGCTCATAGACTTAGGTGGGACTTACAGCCATTTTCAGATGAATGTTCCACGCTTGCAAACTCTATAAGCCCCCTAAATCCCCCAATTCTGGGGGACTTTGGCTCTAGTTCCCCCCAGAATTGGGGGGCTAGGGGGGCGAAAACTGCTGTAATCAAAGTTGGGTTCAAGTCTAATACCGATTTCAAGAGTAATAAGTAGCAGAGCGAAATTAAAGTTAGCTTAAATTACCGGGTTTCGACTCCGCTCAACCCTCTTCCTACAGAGGTATTGAGCATTGAGCGTAGTCGAAATGCATCTGACAAATAATTGCATCCGCTTACTTAGTGAGACCAATTTACTTTTTACACGCTATGAATCAAGCTCCTTCGTGATAAGGGGGATGCCGCAGTCGGGGGGATTCTGATCAACATGGTTCACTTTGACCACGATCGCCGGATGTCAAAAAATGCTTCTAGTAGATCTTGCCAGCGTGGATGGTGCATCAGCCGGAGTCGCTGCCATTCTGCCGCAGTGTGTTGAATGATCGCGGCAAAACTGGATGATGGCACGACGAGATCCGCAAGTGCTTGAATCTTGAGACGTTGTTGGACGGCGATCTCGATCGTGCCAATGAACTCTTCGGCATTGTTTCCGACCAGGTGGGCACCCAGCAAGGTTCCATTGCACTGCACAATCAGCTTGCAAAAACCAGTTAGGTCACTGTGGATCTGGGCCTGGGTCAGGGTGGAAAAAGGCTGTCGCAGAATCAAGATATCTTTGCCGTACTGGTCAATCGCTTGCTGTTCAGTTAATCCTAGCCATGCGGCAGGTGGGCTGGTTTGAGTGCTAAAGGGAATCGAGCGGTAACAGGTGGGCTTGCTTGAGAAGAACAGCGCATTTTTGACTGCGAGTTTGGCTTCGTAGGCGGCTAGATGGGCTGAAAGGAAATGCCTCGTTCGTCCTTCGCAAACATAGATGTTGGGATTTGTGGTTTGCAATTGGGAATTCCGTAAAATTCCGTGGTTGCGCCGCTGCACACCCACTGCATCCAGATTCCAGGTTTCCACATCAGGTATTAGTTCTGCTACCAGCAAAATCTCATCGGCAACTAGAGAATGAGTGCCAAACTGAACTATTTTTTTGCCCTCAGCCCATTTCACTTGAGTCACGCTGGCATTTAGCCACACTTGCACTTCGTCGGCTTCAAGCTGCGCTTGTATCCAGCGCGAAACTTCCGGGTCGGCTTCACTCAATAGTTGAGCGGTGGTCACTATCAGCGTGATCTGACATCCAAGCCGCTGAAGGGTTTGGGCAAGCTCCACGGCAGCGATCGTACTGCCCACAATCGCAAGGCTGGGAGGTAATGAGGGCAGTTGCAGCAGGGTTGCCGGAGTTTGGTAGCCGGTGGATTGCAAGCCGGAAATTGTGGGAATCAGTGGGCGATGGGCTGGGGCAAGCAGGTAAGACCGCGATCGCAGCAACCGTCCATCCACCCAAAATCCAGGGGCTGGCTTGCGACAAAACTCACCGCTGTCGGGAATGATGTCGATGCCAAGGGTTGCCAAAGCCGAGGATGAATGGCGTTGGTCTAAGTTAGCCGCGATCGCCTGTGTCCAAGGTTTGACGGCTTGCCAGTTCACCGTAGGAAGCGTAGAGGTTCCGTGCCATAGAGTAGATATCTGCGATCGCTGCCATGATTCAGCCGTGTTTGCGAGTTGGGCGATCGCGGATATCACTAGTGAATCCGGTAGCGTGGAAAAAGAAATTCCTTGCGTTACCAGTGCTACACGCGCTTTAAAGTGCGCTGCAAAAATGGCGGCTTCCACACCCGCTGTGGTGCCGCCAATTATAACCAGATCATAGTCAACGGACATAATGCTGACTATTCCTCTTATTCAGTAATGTCACCATTCCTCAATGTCGCCAGTGACGGGATTGATAGGAGCTTCAATATCACCAAGGGGGGCGGCAGTGGTAGCAGTTGCAGTGGGTTGCAACTGAGGCTGAAACTGGAACAGAGAATAAACCACATTCCGGCGAATATTGGTCATCATCTCCAGGAAGAATTCGTATCCTTCGCTCTTATATTCAATCAGCGGATCTTTTTGACCATAGCCACGTAAGCCCACCGATTCGCGCAATCCATCCATTTGTTGCAGATGCTCGCGCCAGAGAGTGTCGATCTGCTGCAAGATGAAGAATCGCTCTGCTTGCCGCATCAATCCGGGTTGAAGCTGATCGACTTGCGCTTCTTTCATGTCGTAAGCAATGCGCACCTGCTCATGCAAAAAGGCTTTAATTTCTCCAAGGCTAAAGTCTTCTAGCTGTTTGGGTTCCAAATCTGCCAGTAGGTAGACAAATTCTTTCACCTTGCTGGAAAGTTTCTCCAGTTCCCATTCTTCGGGGGGCAGTTCCGGGTTGATGAAAGCGCTAACGATGTCGTTCATCGTCAATTCGGCGTACTTGATCATCTGCTCTTTCAAGTCTTGCCCTTCCAGCACGCGGCGACGTTCAGCATAAATCGCTCGACGCTGGTTGTTCATCACTTCGTCATACTCAAAGACTTGTTTGCGAATGTCGTAGTAGTAGGTTTCAACTTTTTTCTGCGCACCTTCCAAAGACCGGGTTAACATGCCTGATTCAATTGGCATATCTTCCTCGACGCGGAAAGCATTCATCAAACCCGCGACGCGATCGCCGCCAAAAATCCGCAGCAGGTTATCTTGCAAGCTGAGGAAAAATTTGGTGGAACCGGGGTCACCCTGCCTTGCGGCGCGTCCTCGCAGTTGGTTATCAATTCGGCGAGATTCGTGGCGCTCTGTGCCAATGACATGTAAACCGCCCAGATTTACGACTTCATCGTGTTCGGCACTGGTGAAAACTTCGTACTCGTGGCGAATTTGGTTGTAAATTTGGCGCAACTGTTGAATCACCGGATCATCAGTGGGCGCTTTTTCCGAGGCAACCGCCACCATATCTTCGGCTTCTAGTTCGGCTAGCGATCGCTCTCCATACTGCTTCACCGCAAACTCCACTGCCTCTTTCAACTGCTTTTCAGTCTCTTTTGACAGGTTGGTCGGATAAATTTGGGGCGACGCTTTCCAGCTTTTCACCTTGCGACCGGGCACAAAGCCCTGTCCCCCACCTTTAGAGCCATGAGCGGCAGGGACATCAGTCACGCCAAATTCGTCCTCATCTTCAGGCTGCACAATCCGGGGCATGAAATACTCGCGCAGTTTCAGCCGCGCCATGTAGTCTGCGTTGCCGCCCAAAATAATGTCGGTGCCGCGTCCCGCCATGTTGGTGGCAATGGTGACCGCGCCTTTGCGTCCCGCTTGCGCCACAATTTCCGATTCCCGCTCCACGTTTTCGGGTTTGGCGTTGAGCAGGTTGTGGGGCGTGTTGACCTCTACCAATAGACGCGCCAGCAACTCAGATTTTTCAACGCTAGTGGTGCCCACTAGCACCGGGCGACCCGCTTGATACATCTCAGCACATTCCAGGGCGATCGCGTTCCACTTTGCATCTTCAGTTTTGTACACCACATCCGACTGGTCGCGGCGAATATTGGAACGATTCGTGGGAATGGTGGTCACTTCCAAATTGTAAATCTTGCCAAGCTCCGCTTCTTCAGTTTTTGCGGTGCCCGTCATTCCTGCCAGATTGGGATAGAGCAAAAAGAAGTTTTGGTAAGTAATCGTTGCCAGGGTTTGCGTTTCAGGTTGAATCTCCACCCGCTCTTTCGCTTCGATCGCCTGATGCAATCCATCGCTCCAGCGGCGACCCGGCATCACCCGACCCGTAAACTCATCCACAATCACTACTTCGTCATTCCGAACGATGTAGTTCACGTCTAGAATAAACAGTTCTTTGGCTTTGATCGCATTAAAAATATAGTGCGCCCAGGGATCTTTAGGATCGAACAGATCCGTTACGCCTAAAACTTGCTCTGACTGAATAAAGCCTTCATCCGACAGCAGTACATTTCGCTGCTTTTCATCTACTTCGTAGTGTCCTGCGGTGTCGTCTTCATCAACTTGGCGAACCAGTTGAGCCGCTACCTGAGAGGCTTTCAGATATTTTTCACTGGGGTTATCGACCTGTCCTGAAATAATCAGCGGCGTGCGAGCTTCGTCAATCAGCACCGAATCCACTTCATCAATCACGCAATAGTTAAACGGACGCTGCACCACATCTTGAATCGAGGTCGCCATGTTGTCGCGCAGATAGTCAAACCCCAGTTCGCTGTTGGTGGCATAGGTGATGTCGCAGGCGTAGTTTTTTTTGCGCTCTTCTGGGGTCATGGTTTGCTGAATTAGCCCCACACTCAAACCCAAATAGCGATGCACTTGCCCCATCCATTCGGCATCACGGCGAGCTAGGTAGTCGTTAACGGTGACCACATGCACCCCTTTCCCAGCGATCGCATTTAGGTAAGCGGGCAAGGTAGACACCAGGGTTTTGCCTTCCCCCGTTTTCATTTCGGCAATCTGCCCTTCGTGCAAAATCATGCCGCCCAGCATTTGCACATCAAAATGGCGCATTCCCAAAACGCGCTTGGCGGCTTCTCGGACTACCGCAAAGGCTTCGGGCAGGATATCGTTTAGGGATTCGCCTTTTTCAATCCGCTGTCTAAACTCAACGGTTTTCCCCTTCAAATCTTGGTCTGATAGGGGTTGAATGTCTGCTTCAAACAGAGCAATTTCGGTCACGATTGGCTGATACTTTTTGAGCTTCCGCGTATTCGGATCGCCCAGCAACATTTTTAACATGGTGGAGTGGTGGCAAATTTATAAGTTTTTACTGGCAAGAGTAGAACGTTGAAGAGTAAAGGCGAAGGATTAGGACTAATCGTCAATCGCCATAACTCCTACGGAGACGCTATGCGTTAGCGAAGCCGTCCAAAGGACTTACGTCAATCGTCAATCCTCACGGTGCATTTTGCCACTCGGCGCTGAGGCTGCGGAAATCGTAGGTTCCGGCTCCGGGATGGCAAGAGATGCAGGTAATTAGGCTTGCCCGTTCCGGAAACTTGACTCGCGGATGCAGCACTTTAAACATGGAAGACTGGTAAACCCGGTAGGGAACGGCTTCCTCTGCACCGAGCGATCGCGAGTAGTCTCGTAAATATTTCCAAACAATTTGGACTTCGGGATTTCCCAGCGGCTTGATGGTTACGCCGTAGTGATCGGCATCTTGCAGCAGCGATCGCCAAGTTTGAGACGGCATCACCGCAGGCGGTAGGGCAATATGGCAAGTGGCGCAATTGTCTAAATAAAGCTGCTGTCCCAGTTTGTAGCGTTCTGGAACCACATCTACCGTGCCGATCTCAATCGGTGTGTCAGGCTTTGTAGCGTCAGACGGTGCGGTAAGCTGAGCCGTTGAATCCCGTTCTTGAAACGGAATTGCGGTTGATTTAAGTGGCTCTATGGCTTGCGCCAAACCAATGCCCCAACACAAACTCCATAGCAGCAATAACACCAGCAATACCCAAATAGACCGCTGACGAGGAGGCTGAAACTGACGGTTTGTGCGCCTTGTGCGATCGCGGTTTAGTGGGTTGCGTTTAGGAAGAGTCATGCTAGCTAGAATTGCCAGTCAGAATAGTTGGAGAAAGGAGCGGAGCGAAATATTAAAGTTTTAAGGGCTATTGCAACGCAATTAACAATGGACTTCGTACTGTATTCTAGCGTTGCCTGTATGCAATCAGGCGCGTAAGTTTGACCCAGGAACCGTAAACACCTGAAAAATGGCAAGGGTTTCTGCATCACAGGACTCATTTTTTAACGAAATACTTCTAGTAGGCTAAATAGCATCGTTGAGATGCATAGGACTATGGATTGTCGAAAAATTCAGTTTTGCGATCGCCGTTCTCAAGTCGATTTTCAGCAGCTTCAGGGATTGTTTAACCTCGCTGCATTTTGGGCACGCGATCGCAGCCTCGAAGATATGCAAATTGCGATCGCCAACAGCGATCCAGTCATTACTGCGTGGGATACCAGACTGAAAGCCTCTCCTGACGAACAGCACATGATTGGCTTCGCCCGCGCCACCTCAGACGGCATTTATCGTGCCACCATTTGGGATGTGGTGATTCACCCCGATTATCAAGGAGCCGGACTCGGACGCAAACTGGTGCAGACCGTGATCAGCCATCCCAAATTGAGCCGTGTGGAGCGGATTTACCTGATGACCACCCATCAGCAGGAATTTTACAAAAAAATTGGCTTTGAATCGAACACCAGCACAACCCTGGTGTTGCACAATCAGCCAGTAGAAGCGATCGGCGCTGCCATCCAGCATCAGCAATCAGGAGTCCAGCAAAGATGAGCTTAAAATAGATCGCGTAGGGTGAATTGAGCCTTGCGAAATGCACCGAAAGACGGTGTGGACGATAGATCTCGTAAAAATCCAACCTGAAGTCTACCTGTGAAAAAACGTGTTACCCTCACTTTTCCCAAGCGATCGGTGCAGATGCCAGTCACCTATCGGCTGGCAAAAGATTTTAATGTGGCGGCAAATATTATCCGAGCGCAGGTCGCTCCCAACCAAATTGGTAAGCTAGTCGTCGAGCTTTTGGGCGATATTGATGAGTTGGAAGCGGCGATCGAATGGATGCGATCGCAGGATATTGGAGTCTCTTCATCCAGCCGAGAGATTGTAATCGATGAAGACGTGTGCGTTCACTGTGGGCTATGTACGGGCGTGTGCCCCACCGAGGCGCTCACCTTAGACCCCGCATCGTTTAAGCTCAACTTCACGCGATCGCGCTGCATTGTCTGTGAGCAGTGTGTTCCTACCTGCCCTGTGCAGGCAATTTCCACCAATCTTTGAGGTGAAAAGGCAAGGGACAAGAGGCGAGGGGTGAGGGTGAGATAGATAAGAACATAAGAAACGCTTCACCAGAACAACCTACTCAAAACCCAAAACTCAAAACTCAGAACTCAGAACTCAGAACTTAGAACTCAGAACTCAGAACTCAGAACTTAGAACTCAGAACTCAAAACTCAAAACTCAAAACTTACACCTTCCATCATTCCTCCGCTTCCCTCGGTTCCCACAAAGCCGTAGACTTAAAATACAAGACTCAGAAATAAAGACTCAGAAACACAGTCTTGTCCTGTTTACCCTATCGAGCGACCCGTGCGTAAGAATGTAATTGCTGGCAACTGGAAGATGTATAAAACCCAACTGGAAGCTTCAGAGTTTCTGCAAGGGTTTATGCCGCATTTGGAAGATACTCCCCCAGATCGGGACATCATTTTGTGTGTGCCCTACACGGATCTCTTCGCAATGTCCCAAAATTTGCACGGCAGCAGTATTCGTCTGGGTGCCCAAAATGTTCATTGGGAAACGGTTGGCGCTTATACGGGCGAGATTTCTGCGCCAATGCTGACCGAGTTAGGTGTGCGCTATGTGATTGTGGGACATAGTGAACGGCGGCAATATTTTGGCGAAACCGATGAAATGGTCAACAGGCGAATCAAAGCCGCTCAAAATGCTGGATTGACTCCTATTTTGTGTGTGGGCGAAACGAAGCAGCAGCGAGACATGGATGAAACAGAATCTATTATTTGTGAGCAGCTAGAGCGTGGGCTAATGGATATTGATCAAACTAATTTGATCATTGCCTATGAGCCGATTTGGGCGATCGGAACGGGTGATACCTGTGCGGCGAAGGAAGCAAATCAGGTGATTGGGCTGATTCGTAGTCAATTAAAAAATGCGGATGTGTCTATTCAATATGGTGGATCTGTGAAGCCTGATAATGTAGACGAAATTATGGCGCAACCCGAAATTGATGGAGCATTGGTGGGTGGAGCCAGTTTGCAGCCTGATAGCTTTGCGCGGATTGTCAATTATCAAAAGAGCTAGGGTGACATTTGTTGTTTATTCGCAACTACTCGTTTGCTTGGGGCGATCGCACCTACCTCATGGGCGTTTTGAACACGACTCCAGACAGCTTCAGCGATGGAGGAGAGTTTGATACCGTAGAAAAAGCAGTGATGCAGGCGCGATCGCTGCGAGATGTTGGGGCAGATATTTTGGATATTGGCGGGCAATCGACCCGACCCCAAGCGGTAGAAATTTCGTTGCAGGAGGAACTCCAGCGGGTGATTCCGGTGGTGCAGGCAGTGCGACAGGAAATGGATCTGCCGATTTCAGTGGATACCACCCGTGCCGCAGTGGCAGCAGCAGCGATCGCGGCGGGTGCCGATCTGATCAATGATATTTCTGGGGCAACTTACGACCCTGCCATGCTGCCAACGGTGGCAAAGCTCGGCGTGCCGATTAGTTTGATGCACATTCGCGGTACACCTCAAACGATGCAGCAGTTGACCCATTATCAGGATTTGATTGGGGAACTGGTGGCGTTTTTGCAGGAGCGAATTGAGACTGCGGTTAACGCGGGAGTTCAGCGACATTTGATTGCGATCGATCCGGGCATTGGCTTTGCTAAAACCGCTGCTCAAAATATTGAAATTTTGCGACATCTAGCGGCGTTTCAGTCTCTCAATTGTCCGTTGCTAGTCGGGGTTTCGCGCAAGAGCTTCATTGGGCATATTTTAGAACAGCCCGACCCGAAACAGCGGATTTGGGGAACGGCGGCGGCGTGCTGTGCCGCGATCGCCCAAGGTGCAGATATTCTGCGAGTTCACGATGTCCGCGAAATACACGATGTTTGCCGGGTTGCCGATGCTATTTGGCGATCGCGTTAGGTCTATCGCGTTAGGTCTATCGCGTTAGGTCTTTTGTTAGAACGCTTAAGGCTCCCCAGCCCCCCCACTCGCCTGCTGAATGCCTTCAGCTACTTCGGTATCAATCAAGCCGCCGACCGCTTCATTTAGCTCTTTCGGATGCATGAAGATAATTTTGGAGTTATTACTTTTGCCTAGCTCATAATTTGCTTCTACATACTGTTGGGCAAGCATGTATTTCAAGATTTCGGAGGCTTGATCCTTATTGTCCTTTAGCGCTTTGGCAATTCGTCCAATCGACTCCACCGTTCCATCTGCCTTAGAAATTTCAGCACGACGTTCACTTTCTGCTGCTTTCTCATTTTCTAAAGACTTTTCTAAAGTGGGTGGCAGTGTAATTTTTTCCACTTCTACCCGAATCACCTTCACGCCCCACGTTGCCGTCGCCTGATCTAGCTCTTTTAATAACACTTGACCAATCTTGTTTCGGGAAGAAATCATTTCTCGCAAATCCATTTGCCCAATCTCAGACCGCAGCGTGGTCAGCACCAAACTTTTCAATGATTTTTCAACATTTTCAACGGTGTAATTGGCTTTCTCTACATTCAAAATCTTCCACGATAGGATAGCATCCACAATAATCGTCACCTGATCTTTAGTAATCACGGATTGTGGCTCAATATCTAGAAGTTGTTCACGGGTGCTATCCACCAGCACCGTGTCTAAAAACGGCACCACAAAATTTAGCCCCGGTTTTAAGGTGCGCTGATATTTACCTAGCCGCTCCACAATGCCCTCATCGCCCTGGTTGATGATTTTGATCGAGCCGATAATGTAGCCCACGATCGCTAAAGCAGCGATGACAATTAATGACACCTCCATGACGTATCTGCCTTTAAGGTAAGAATTCTATTGAAATTGTAGCCTTGCTTTAGGGATACCGTTCTGAACGGCGCGTCCAAACTACGGCGCATTTAAACAATAGAGTTTTGGGCAACAAAGTTTTGGGCAGGTGGCTCTCATCTTGATTCATGGTCTGCCTGCAAAATGTTGTCGGTTAGGTCGATGGGTTGCAGCGATCGCAGATCCGGCAGCACATGATCAGGCTCAACCGCTTGAACCAACAAGGGATGTTATCCCAGTTAAATCAAACTTCTAAACCTTTGGCAAGCAGGCGATCGCTGGGCTATGAGTGTATCCAGCAAAAATAGATGCATCCTGAAGAGAATTCATGGCGATCACTCCCATCCATCAGATTTCTGCAAGATAGTGTAATCCACCTCATTAATCAAAATAAAACAGTGTTACGATCTTGCGCTGATCCTCTGCATCCTGGCAGGTTTTGAGCAAGGTCGCGCTGTCGTGGAAGGCAAAACAGATAAGCTGCTGACAGCGGGAAATAATTTCCTGATTGCACACAGCGCTGGCTTCTCCCAGAGGCATATTGTCATTGTCCGGGTTTTCTACTAGATGCATGACCTGTTCAAGTTGCTCACGAGATTCTCGTGGCTGGCGATCCAGACCTTGCGGCAAGATCACGGTCAACAAGGAAGGATCTGCCCGCATCGCACCGCGAATTGCTGCAAGATTCGTCCCCGTTGCCCCGGACGTAATCAACCGATTGCCCTCTAGCACAAGGGCATAGCTCATGATCTCAATTAGCTTCTGATGAGTAATCGGCACATGGCGGGAACCCAGCAGCGCAATCCTTTTAGATCCCGTTTGCTGAATCGTGGCTAACTCTTGCAGAAAATCATCGACTTTAGGAATGTTGATAGACTGGCTCAATGATGCTGCCCCGGCTGTACAACGGAGCACATTGTAACAGAGCTAGCCCTGCTACAGAGAATTTTTTTAGGAATAAGTCGATTTGCACTTAGACGGTGACGGATGACAGAACGAATGAAAACACGCGATCGCGTAAAGATTATCGCGTAAGGATTTTATGTGGAGCCTTGCAAAATGTACTCAGATAAGTGGCTATGGAAAAAAGATGAATAGCGATTGACCAATTGTGAGGGGTTCATAGGCTCTAACTCTGGGCGATCGCATCCGACTGTTCTAGAATTAGGATTGGCTTTGAGCAATCATTCGAGCATTTAGAGGAACCAATGGCAGAAACCCTACTCTTCAACGCCCTGCGCGAGGCGATCGACGAAGAAATGTCAAAAGACCCAACCGTGATGGTCATGGGCGAAGATGTCGGGCATTACGGCGGTTCCTATAAAGTCACCAAAGACCTGTATAAAAAATATGGCGATCTGCGGCTACTGGATACCCCGATCGCCGAAAACAGCTTTACCGGCATGGCAGTAGGAGCCGCAATGACTGGATTGCGTCCGATCATTGAAGGCATGAACATGGGCT
>JBGTAZ010000220.1:0-2934 GCA_041749615.1 Leptolyngbyaceae cyanobacterium
GAGACAAGTAATTAACTCGATTCTACATTCGAGTCTCCAAGTATTGCCCAATCATTTGCTCTTCGCCAGCGCGAGAAATGATCGTTTGGCGGGTGCGATATTGGCTACCGATTAGCCTGATTTCTTCCTCAAATACATTGCCACCATACTCACTTCGCAGGCGCATAATGTCAGCATCGCGCATTGAGAACTGGGCAATTACAGGTTTGCTCGTGGAAAATCCGCGATCGCGATATAGCTGGATTCCCTCCACCCCAAACACCGTTGACCCGGTAATCTGCTTAGGACTAGGACCACTGTAGTTACTTTCCCAAGTAGTCAATGCACCACAGGTCATTGTGGTTTCATCGGTCAGTTCATGCAGCCGCGCTAGTTGGCGTAAATCGCTGCTGCCCTGTGCTAAAAACTGGACGGTCAGCAAACTTACCACTTCTTGGGTTTCGCCGTTGTTGAGCGTGTAGTAGCGGCGCTGCGATCGCCAATTTCCCTCAGATTGTTGAAAAAATGCTTGAACCAGGGATGCCAGAGTCGGCTGAACCGTTTGAGGTTGAAATATCATATAAAGTGACTTGCCTTAAGAAGAATAGAGCCGGAGGACTGGGGCGAATTATCTACGTTTCTTAATATTTTGTCATAAAACTTTGCTCACTGCGTCTATCCTCTCTTCACTCAAGCTTGGCAGAAGAGTAATTTGCCCAACTGAAAATCCCTCTTTTGCCTTTGGGAAGAGGGATTTAGGGCTGCGACGTAAGCGCTCAGTCGAACGGTGAGGGTCGTTTTGCAATAGACAGCGGACTGATTAGAGATTTTCTAGGATTTAATGGCTGTCCAATCATTTTTTCGCAGCGCTAGAAAGGTTGTGATTCCTTTAGAAAAGCCATGGGGGTCGGGCAAAACATATTGAGGAAATTCTTCGTAAGGTTTCCACGGCTCTGAATCGTGGTGCCGCAAGTGAAGAGTGCGATCGCTGCCTTCTAATTTCCAAAGCATTTGACCATTCTTAAAGGTTTCAGCAATTGTTTCAGCCATGACTTTCTCCTCTTCTTCTATACAAAATCTCAGCGGCAATCGAATGCTCTCAATTTTGCCAGCTTAAACATTAACTTCTGTAAACATTGTTACTTTGTTTGTAGACATTCCTGGCAAATTCATGTACCTACAAATAAAATATAAGATTTTGCAAATCAGAAAGTGATCCCCTAGAGGGGGACTTTGCTTTCATCGAACGATAGAGGCAGGGTTTCAGCCGCGTCACATTCTGACGTAATCAAACAGCATGGTGGTCATATATTGCTCAGCCCACTCAGCGCCAAAAGATTTTTCTAGGATGCGGCGGGTCTTATCGTTCTGCTGTTGCTTCGTGCAGTAATATTTTTGCCCTGCAATGATTTGGGCGATCGCGGCATCCGAAGTTAGCGGAGGTTCAACGCTGGCAAACTGGCAATGGATCGTCAAAAAATCTTGAACGCGCTGCAAAAATGCGTCTTCTTCTAGAGCGCCCATTGGACGGACAAACAAGCAGAAATCAGAGAAAATATCGCCCCAGTCCGGTAATGCACGAGGCTGAGAAAAAGTCAGATTAGGCAGTGCTGATAAGGCTTGCTGATAGCTTGCTGGCAGCGATCGCTCCGGGTTCACCGGTGACAAATCGGCGATCGCGGCGCTGATTCCCGCCTTTCCGCCAACCAAATCTGCGCCAAAAATAGGGAGCGCATACTGAGGGTTGGGAAACATGACACAGTGCAAAATATCTAGCCCGGTGCCAACCTGCGCCAGTTCTAGATGCAGTTTGCGAAATTGAGGAGCCTGGTAGCAATGATTTTCAATCACCAGTTTTTCGCCTTCCAAAGCCCCCTCAACGTACCCTAACCCTGCTGGAATTTGAAACGGAGATAGCTCCAAATGGGTTTTCCAAGTGTTTTCAATGGTGTCTGCCAGTCGATGAATTAATGGGTGCTGGCGATTTCTCAACAATGCTTGCATAAACTTCGATGGATAAATTGATCTGAATGTTTGAGTATAAAGTTGTTTTCTACTGATCGAGGTTTCTAACAAGAATTAAAGCTTAATCAACTTGACACTATTAGAAACGACTCTTGTTAGGATGAGCAATATTAATATTAATCTTTTCGGAAGTGAGGCGTGCTATTGCACTTTAGATTTTGGATGAGTAGCGATCGCGGCTGGCGTTAAATATAAATATGGTAGGTCTTAAGAAATACTAATTGCAGCAATGTCACAAGCAATTTCTGTCGGAAATTTTACTGCACTTTTTACGGTATATGTAATTGTCAGTTTGGCGGTTTACTTCATAGCTTCTTTTACGATTGCTGCTTGGCTGATTTATGCCTTCTTTCTGGTACCGTTTTATCTAATTTGTATTCTTTATCTGTTCAACTTCAATTTAAGACATTATCAAAAGTCACTTAGATATAAACGCTTGTCGTTATTTTTAAGTCTTGTTTTTCAACTCCTCATTATTCTGACAAGCCCTACAAGCTGCTATGGATGGAAGCAAGGTCAAGCCTGTTATTCTTTCATTCAAACTCACTTAGCGACTACTAATTTAGTGACTTCTCAGAATACTTCTCTACCCTGGTGGATCGTCGATTCAATGTTTGTGCTTGCTTTAATTCTGCACGTTATTTCTGTTGCAACTTTCTTGAAAACGATTCGGATTGAGAAGCCGCAATATAATCTAATACTTAAGGGCGATCGCAAAAGCACTAATACTTTTGCGATCGCCCTTTTTCAACTGTGACATCAACTCCATGCCTACCGCAATTGGGCAGGATGGGCGATTAACCTTGAGGTGCTGCTGAAGGTTCAGTCATCGGGCGAATGTTGACAATCTTGCCGCCTAAGCGGGTAATGCGTTTCATTTCGCTATTCATCCGGCTGTAGGGAACTTGCATCAAAATTGTGCTGCTGTTC
>JBGTAZ010000221.1:0-17276 GCA_041749615.1 Leptolyngbyaceae cyanobacterium
CACCAACACTATCGAAAAAATAACCGGATATCGCTTCACAGAGTTTTCTCAAAAGAAGATTTTAACGGACGTAGAGTCTACATTGCCTGATTCAACCAGCCCCTGCACTCTCCGGCGGTTATTTAGCAGATCAACGCCTGCGCTAAGCGGAACTGGTTGCCTGTTTAGCCGTGGGTGCGATCGCATCTGCCTCCTTCATGTCCCTAGAGAATCCTTCAGAGTCTTGGTCAACAGCCCTCCAGCTTGATAATCGGCAAATTTGGATTCAGGCAGCGGGGCGATCGCTGTGCCAGGTTGCTTCTGGCTTAATTTACTTTTACATCCCGCTTGTATTTGTCAATCAGGTGGGGCTATCGGCAACCTCTGTTGGGTTAAGCATGGGGATTAGCTCTCTGACTGGCATCGCCGGACATTTGCTCGGCGGGGCGCTGGCAGATTCTCCCCAATTTGGGCGCAAAACCACGCTCTCTCTTTCCGCTGGGCTAGGGATTTTAGTCTCTTTGGTGCTGGCAGTCACTCAAACCCTCCCAATGTTGATTGCCGCAAGTCTGCTGTTAGGGCTAAGCGTCGGCTGTTACTGGACGGCGGCAGATGCGGCGGTGATGGATGTGACGTTACCTGAATCTCGGCATCAGGCGTTTGCCATCATGAGTGTGGCGGAAAATGTGGGCGTGGGGATTGGAGTATTGGGCGGTGGCGTGCTGCTGACGATCGCCCATCAGCGTCATGAACTCCTATTTATCGGCTGTGGGCTGATCTTTCTGGCGTTTTTGGTCATGGTACAAACCGCGATCGCTGAAACCCGCCAACCCACGACCGCACCCCATACCCCAACCCAAGGATTTTTGGTGGCGTTGCAAGATAAAGCGCTGCTCACGTTCATTCTGGCAAACGTGTTGTTTACGACTTACGTCGCGCTCGTGACCAGCACCGTGCCGCTTTACTTCACCAACTTTATTCCGGCAATGGGAGCCACCCCAAACGCATCGCTAGCCAGCGCGGCAAGCCTATTTACCTGGTGCTACATCGGCGTGGGAGCCGTGGCGCAACTGCCGATCGCCCAAGCGTTTACCGCCATTCCCCGCACTCGTGTGTTGATGATTGCCATGGTGCTGTCTAGCCTAGGGTTTTGCTTGCTGTGGGTGACTGGCACGTTTGAAACCTATCAATATTGGACAGGCGTGGCGGCGCTCTGCGTTATGGCGATCGCGTCTGTCACCTATAAACCATTTGCCGCTGCGATCGTCTCAGAACTCGCGCCCGAAAATCTGCGGGGTGCCTATGTAGCGGTCAGTTCCCAATGTTGGGCGATCGGCTATTTTGTCGGTCCTTTGGTCGGCGGTTGGGCAATGGATCAGCCTGCCCATATTGCCCATATTTTTTGGCTGGCAGTAGCCGCCAGTACTAGCCTGGGGCTACTGGTGCTGCGTCTGTTTGAAACTCAACAAATGCAGGGCGATCGCCCGGCGGAGTCTGCCCATTAGGGTTGCGTCTACCAATCTCAGTCCTGATTCAGCAACACTAAAAGAGCATTATTCCGGCTGCAAGGGCAAGGTAAAGAAAAACGTGCTGCCCTTACCCCAAAAGCTTTCCACCCAGATTTGCCCCCCATGCTGCTGCACAATTGATTTGCAAATTGCCAGACCTAAGCCTGTGCCGCCTTTATCGCGAGAATCTGAAACATCCACCTGCTGAAAGCGACCGAAAATGCTTTCCAGCTTATCCGTCGGAATACCGCGCCCTTGATCTTTGACGGAAAAGAGAATGTGGGAGTGGATGGGTAGATGGGTGGATGCTTCTACATTTTCATGGTCCCAGGTTCCTAGGCTCCCATGCTCCCGCACCCCCACGCCTTGCAATTCAGCCGTGAGCCAAACTGGGTTATGTGGAGATGAGAATTTGATGGCATTGCTAAGCAGGTTAGTCAAGGTTTGAATGATGCGATCGGGGGCGACCCAAATCTGCATGGATACGGGCTGGACGATTAGCTGCACAGCTGCTTCTTGGGCACTGCTTTCCATGACCGCGATCGCTCTGTGCATCAGGTCTGCGACATCGCACCAGTCTCGCACCAGTGACAATCGACCAGTCTCCAATTTCTCCAAATCCAAAATGTCGTTGACCAAGCGCACGAGTCGTTCGGTGTCGATCGAAGCAATCTCGATCATCCGTTTCATGGCAACGGGTTCGTTATCCATTACGCCCGTTGCCAACAAGCCCAGTGACCCGCGAATGGAGGTTAAAGGAGTCCGCAACTCATGGCTGACAATGGAGATAAATTCGTCCTTAAGTTTCTCCACTGCTTGCCGTTGGGTCACATCTTCGCCAATGCTAGTTACGCCAATAATGTCGCCTTTCGGGTTTCGCAGGAGCGTAATGCTCCAGTTGATGATTTTTTGTTCCCCGGATTTGATCAGAATTTTATTTTGAACCGATGGATAAAATTCTTGCTTGAGATTGGCTTGAAAGAGTTGTTGCTGCTTTTGGATTTGATCAGCAGAAACAAATAAATCAAACCAATTCTGACCGATCACGTCGCTTGCGGTGTAGCCTGTCAATTTGAGAAAAAAGGGATTGGCAGCGTTGATTGTGCCGCTAGTATCTAAGCTAATGACTGCCAGGTTCGTGCTTTCAAATAGCGATCGCCAGCGGCGTTCGGCTTCTCTTAAACCCGCTTCTGTTTGCTTGCGCTCTTGCAGTTCAATTTGGAGTTGGCTATAAAGTTCGGATTGCTGAATGGCGATCGCCAGTTGGCTGGCAATCTGCTGAGATAAATCGATCTCCCAGGCGTGCCATTGACGCGGTGCAGCATTTTGATAGATCGCTAACAATCCCCATAGCATCTCCCCAGAAAAAATAGGGGCGATCGTATAAGCTCTTGCCTGAAACTGTTCCAACAGTTCAATATGACAAGGACGTAAGCCAAATGTGTAGATATCGGCAACCACAAAGGTTTCGTGATTTTGGAATCGTCCTCCTTGCGTCTCTTGTAAATAGGTGTCCTCCCACACTTTTTGAATATCGGGTTCCACGAGGGATATCCACTCTGCCCCAACCGACTCCGCAATAAAATGTCCATTCCAGTCTGAATTAAATTGATAAACGGCGACTCGATCTGCTTGTAATAGTTGTCTTACTTCAGTCACAGCCGTATTGAGAATGATATCGAGATCCAGCGGCTGGCGAATTGACTGAGTAATTCGCCAAAGCAACTGCTCTTGCCTCGATTGCTGCTGTAGGGCGGCTTCTGCCCGTTTGCGAACCACTTCGTCGCGCTTCGCTTCGCTGATGTCGTTGTTGATTTCCAACACTTTCATCGGTCTACCCGTTTCATCTTTTTGCAATGCCCAACGGCTATCGACGGTGATTGTTGAGCCATCTCGACGAGCCTGCACCAGTTCACCTTCCCAATAGCCTTGGTTGAGAAGCTCGGCTTGGATATCAATCAGAGGATAAGGAAACTGAGTTTGCAGCAGCGTATGAGTCTCTTTGCCGATCGCTTCGGTTTTCGTCCAACCATACATCACCTCGGCACCCTCATTCCAAAACGTGATCAGGTCGTTGAGGTCATGGGTGATGATGCTATCGTGTGCCAAATCTAGCAGTTGCGCCTGCTCTTGCAGAATGAGTTGAGTTTGTTGTTGCTTAAACAATGTTTCCAAAAGGCGATCGTTGACTTGGGTTAGTTCAGCCGTGCGCGCTCCAACTCGTTCCTCTAACTCTATATTCAACTGTTGCAGCGCCAGTTCTGCCTGTTTACGAGACGCAAGCTCAGTTTGGGCTTGTTCAAACAGCGCCGATTGTTGAATGGCAATGCCTGCCTGAGTGGCTAACTGTTGCAATAGATCAATTTCGGAGGGCTGCCACGATCGCGGGGCAACACAATGATGGGCAACCAGCAATCCCCAGAGGTCATTACCTTGCAAAATAGGAACGACTAAATTTGCCCTGATCTGAAACCTTGATAATAGCTGAAGATGACAAGGACTAATTTCGGCAGCGTAAATGTCAGACTTTGCGGTTACAAGCCCCTGTTTAAAAGGTTCGATGTAGGTCTCCCCAATGCAAGGGTCATAGATTTGGGTTGCGAGAATGGCTCTTTCAGGGGTGCCCACTGATTCCACTACAACCGTGCCGCTCCAATTAGGAGCAAACTGAAAAATAAGCACCCGATCAGTTTGAAGATAGTGCCTCACTTCCTCTACGGTCGTTTGGAGAATATCTTGCAAATTGAGCGATCGCCGGATGCGGTGAGTAATCTCCATCACAAGGTGCTGCTGTTCCACTTGTTGATTGATCGCTTCTAGGGTGAGATGGGTTTGACTCCGCAAATCTGCCACCTGCCGGAGCAATTTTCCTTGCTGCATCACAGTATGAAGCGCTAGCCGCACACCCTCTGCCGTTAAGGTTGCCTTATTTAAATAGTGGTGGGCATCTGGAATGGGCTGTGCCGCAACGGCTTCACCTACGGCTTTATCATCCGATGTTAAAACCACTACAGGCACAATCAACGGTTCGTATTGCTGTAAGGATTGCAAAAACTGCAATCCGGTCATATCTGGCAAGCAATCATCCAGCAAGATTGCATCCGGTTGGGCAGTGCGAAACTGGTCTAGCCCATCGGCTCCTGTTGCGGCTTCTAGCACGGTGTCAAGAATGCGATCGCCTTGCAGCAAATAGTGACGCAGGAGTTCCCGGTCTGCTGAATGGTCTTGCACAAGCAAAATAGTGTAGGCAGCTTGAGTCATGCTATCTCCTCTACAGTCTGCGGTTGATCTATTACATCCTGCGGTTGATTTATAAAAGCAGCTGTAAATTGCTGGCGACGAATTTGCTCTGGTTGTAACCGATTGAGTACACGAGCAATCAATTCTGGTTCCACAATTGGCTTGCGAATGTAGTCATCTCCTCCGGCTGCAAAGGCTTGCCCAATAGTTTTTGCATCTTGATACGCAGTCAGAAAAAGAATGGGCAGGTCACCCCATTGTGGGTCATTCCGCACCACCTGACACAGTTCTATTCCACTTAATCCCGGCATTTCTACATCCAAGATGAGTAGATTGGGAACGACATCGGTTAGGGTTTCCCAAAAATGCTGGGGTTCAAGCAGGGGAGTTACTTGCAAGCCCCAGGGGGAGAGCATCAAGGACACTCGATATAGAATCACTGGGTCATCATCCACAATCAACACTTTTCCAGCGATCGCGGGTTGAGGTCGCAATCCCTGAGCTTTAGCTTGCTGCAAAGTCGCTTGGATTGCCTCAAAGATTTGGGTGGGCGCAATCGGCTTTTGCAAAAATGCCTGGATTCCCAGTCGGGCGGCGGCTACTCGATCTGAAAGATGGTTTCGTGCGGTAAAGACCAGTATTGGAAGCTGTGGATGCTTCTGTTTCAGGGTTTCCAGCCAGGTTAAACCATTTTCATTCGTATCCGCAAAGGTAAGATCGAGTAACACTACATCGGGGATAGTGGACTCGATAATCTCCTGTGCCTGCCCTAAGTTTAGAGCGGCTTCTAACTGGAGCGATCGCCCACTCGCCTCCGCCTTTAAGCGATCTATCAACATCTGATCATCATCGACTACTAACACCAACGGCATAGCAGCATCGGGAGCAAGCGCGATCGCTCCTTGAGCCGCCTGGGTCAATGCGGGTTCTCGCTGAAGTTCTTGCTTTAGAGCCGTCACCAGTTGTGCAATTTGGCTAATTTCCGCAGCTTGTAACTGAAGCTCAGACGGTTGTAAAAAATCCTCGATCTTTCGAGCAATTGTAGACCCTTGCGGAAATCCATAAACCCCCAATGACCCCACCAACTTATGAGCCGTTTGTTTTGCAGTGTGCTGCAAGTCGTCTGTTAAACGACCCCCTTCTAAAGAAGCAATCAGTTGATCTAGCACGGCAATCTGTTCATCAAAAGAATCTTTGAACCGCTCCCATAGCTCCCGCATCATTTCCTCGGCAGCTTCAGTGACAACGGTTGTCTCTGCTTCTAGGGAAACTTCTGCTTGATTCACGGATGCCGGGGTTGTCAGCGATCGCAGACGATACCCAAAACCATAAATTGTTTCAATCAAATCTTGACTGGCTCCAACCGCTTTTAACTTTTGTCGAATTGCTTTAACGTGGCTACTGATAGCACTCTCGGTCGGTGATTCATCCAATTCCCACAGGCGATCGATCAGGGCTGCACGACTAAAGATTCGCTGAGGATGCAGTAACAGTAGTTCCACAATTCCATACTCTTTCGGCGTGAAGCGGAGCACTTGCCGTCCATGGCGAATTTCGTTGATTGCACAGTCAAGTTGTAACATTCCATACGTAACGGTCGAAGAAGTCGTTGTTCTGCCCCGTCGCAGCAATGCTCGAATTCGAGCCAGCAGTTCTGGTGTGTTAAAGGGCTTGATCATGTAGTCATCTGCGCCAGCATCTAAACCTAGGACGCGATCGGTCGCTCTATCTTTTGCCGTTAGCAGCAAAATTGGCACCTGACAGCCCCTCGCCCGCAGTCGTTGACAAACGCTAATTCCATCTACTTCCGGAATACCCACATCCAACAGCATCAAGTCATATCTAAACTGCTCTACTAAATCCATTGCAGATTGCCCATCTGCTGCTGTTTCAACCACATGATAAGCACCCAGTGAAATTTCGAGCATGGCGCGAGTAGCTTGATCATCTTCCACTAATAAAATTTTCACAGTTCTACTCTACTGACAGATAGGGAATAAATAAGGGGTGCAAGGGTTTCTCAAAATTTCTCTCCCGCACTGGGAGAGGAATTTAGGGTGAGGGCTGCCAAGATGGGATGCACTTATAAATAAGCAGCTATCCAAAATCAAATAGCCATCCCGTGTCGTTACTCTTGGCAAAGGTAACGGCGACAGTGGAACGGTCAGCAAAGAGTTTTTGTTCAATTTAATGGGTGCCGTTACTTAGAAACGCATTCATTCGGGCAATCAATTTTTACACTAATTGGGGTCAGTATGTTAAGAAAGACTACGTTTTTTTTCAAATTTATGCATTGCGTTCCATAAAATTTCTCTAGGGGCAATCTCAAAAGGAAGGTTCTTAATTTTACTCACTGCCCTATGCATGCTCTTAACTACAAACTTGATAAATCTATCCTAGATGCGGATGGTCGTTACCTAGACTCTCAAGAGCTTTACCCGTTAGAGTCCTATATTCAAAGCTACACCACTCGCCTTAGCGCCTATCGGCACTTACAGGATCATGGCGAAAAGTTAGTGATTTTGGCTCTACGAAAACTTGCCCAACTTTATCCAGAATTAATTCAGCAACACGGACCTCGTTGTAAATACGATATGACGGAAGTTTTGCGCTACATTGCGTTGTCCATTTTGCGGGACGACGAACTTTTGTTTAAAGAACAAATGCTGGGTTGGCTAGATACCGTTCTGCTGGCTCATAAGCGGAATGGGCATTGTCGGCAGGCATATCAAAACTTGCAAGATGCGATCGCTGCCAATTTTGTAGCGGCAGAAACCGGGTTAATTCGTCCTTACTTGGAATTAATGCTGCATACCCTTGAATCTCACGCCTAAATCCCCCTGCGCTCTTTTGTAAGGTGCGTTTCGACTGCGCTCAACACACCTTACAAAACGCCCTTCGCACCTTGCACTTCAAACTATTTGTGTTTCCTCAGTTTCGCTATCCAATATTTGAGGATATTTTCATGACTCTCACCCAACCTATTACAGTCAATCGCGGCTCTTCCTTAACCGATCGCAAGATTGCACTACACCAAATTTACCAACAAATTCTAGAACGGCAGCCCTATGCTTGTGAACGAACCTCGTTAGCCAATGCTGAAAGAGACTTTTTAACAAACAAAATTGGGGTTAAGCGATTTGTCAAAGAGTTTGGACAGTCAGCGCCCTACCTCGATACTTTTTACACCACCACTTCCAATCTGAAGTTTCTAGAGCTATGCTTCAAGCATTTTCTGGGACGTGCGCCTCAACATCATGCGGAGATTAGAGATCACTTTGACCGATTGATTCACAAAGGGGTAAAGCAATTAATCTTAGACCTTGTAGATTCGGAGGAATATCTCAAAGCTTTTGGTTGCTTCACCGTGCCTTATCCGCGTCAGCCCAATTGCTATTTATCGCCCAATGTCTATTTGGAATCTAATTTGCTGAATGAAGAACAGATTGGTCGGCGTGGGCGATCGCTACCCACACTTTACTGGCGACAACTAGGACTTCACTGTGATGCAGGAGTTTGTCACCTTCCTAAAACAGATGGAGACGTTCAATCTACAATCGCTCAAGAGGATTTATCGCAGGTTTTCAAACTGTTGCAATATGCGCCTGCTGAACAAGTTTTTACAACCCTATCTCCACAGCAAAAGGCAATCTTGCGGCAAGCAATGGCAGAGTAATACCAGAGTAATGCCAGCCCTACGAATCATTGCTGAAAGAAAGAGCATGGACAATAGGAAATAGGACTGCGATCGCAGTCCTATTCCCGGCTCTCTCTTAACGTTGCTTTTGCTTGTTGCCAAAGAGCTTCCAGTTCTGCCAGGGTATAGTTTTCCAAGGGGCGATCGGCGACGGATTCCATCAGTTGCAGGCGTTGGATAAAGCGATGATTAGTGCCTTGGAGGGCAGCACCGGGATCGAGGTCATACCAGCGGGCAAGGTTGATGACGGTAAACAATAAATCACCCAGTTCAGCTTCTTGATCGGCTTTATCTTCGCTGGAGATCGCGTCTCTAAATTCCGTCAGTTCTTCATTAAATTTATCCCACACGCCATCCACGGTTTCCCATTCAAAACCAGCGGCAGCAGCTTTTTGCGAGATTTTTAAGCTTGCCATGATCGGCGGTAGAGATCGCGCATACCGACTCAATTTTTGACTCAAGGGCTTAGCTATATTGGGATCTTCACCTTTCTCAATCGCTTTAATTTGTTCCCAGTTTTGGTGTAGCTCGTCAATCGTTTGCACTTGCACATCCCCAAATACATGAGGATGGCGACGAATCAACTTTTGACTGATTCCTTCAGCCACATCTTGCAGCGTGAATTGTCCTAAATCACTCGCAACTTGAGCTTGCAACACGACCTGCAATAGTAAATCACCCAACTCTTCACAAATTGCAGACGTGTTTCCACTCTGAATCGCATCTACCGTTTCGTAGGCTTCTTCAATCACGTAGGGAATTAGGGTTTCTGGAGTTTGGGCAAGATCCCACGGACAGCCGCCATCGGGCGATCTCAACTGGGCAACCACCTCGACTAACTGCTGCACGGCGTTCAAAATATCGGCTTGTTGAGGTGTTTGCTCAAAAGTGCCCATGCTAAACCCTTCATGACTGATTCCATGCTTCTACTTTAGCGGCAGTTGAGAACCTGACTGGAGCGATCGCGATGAAACTGTGAGAATTCTACAGGAGTTGGAGTAAGTTCTTGGCTGTCTTAGGTTTTGTCTTGCAACAGCGCTTGGAACCGTTGATCACTGCGGATGCGATTAAAGTTAGGATCAGTTTTTGCCATTAGTTGGCAGAGATACGGGCTGTAGCCGATCGCTTGCTTCAGGTGTTCGATCGCCCGATCCAAGTTATTTTGCAGGGCATAGCAGCAGGCTTTACCATACAAGGCATTGGCGTTATGGGGTTTTACTTGCAGGGACTTATCAAAACTAGAGAGGGATTCTGGAAATTGCTCTAGCTTAGAAAGCACCAGTCCGCGATAGTTCCAGGCGTAGTGGCAGCTAGGCTTAATAATCAGCGCATTGTTAAGGCTGGTGAGCGCTTCCGTGTAGCGGTTCAAACAGCTTAGGGCAACTGCCTTGTTATACCAAGCCTTATAACTATCAGATTTGCGAGTTAACACTTGCTCAAAACTAGCGATCGCATCCTTATAGCGGCATAGACCCATCAATGCTTTGCCGTGGTTTTGCCATGCCCGATAGTCTTCCGGCTGAAACTTCAAGGCTCGATTGAAACTGACAATCGCATCTTCATACTGAACCAGTTTTGCTAGGACAATTCCCTTACCTTGCCATGCGGGAGCATACTTAGGCTGAAGCGCGATCGCCCGATCAAAGCTAGCCAGTGCATCTTCATACTGTCCCGCCGCTTCCAACGCATAGCCCCGGCAGTTCCACGCCCGATGATCACTCGGTTGAGCCGTTAAAATCGCATCATATTTATCCACCGCTCTGGTGTGGTGTCCTAGTTCGCGCAGGACACGCCCATGGCTATATAAAATTTGGGAGTCTTCGCTGTGATTCATAGGGACTCTCAGATATTCACACTTCATTCAATGGATCAACAGCGCCGACCAAGACAGACTTCTTGAATCTATCTTCTTAAATCTATCTTCTTAAATCTATGCTAAATAGAACGACCTCGATTGTAGAACTTATTTCTGAAAATCACTCATTAATTAAGCTTGCAAACCTTTCATCTCCTCGCAATCCATCAAAATCTGAGTTGGTTTTAGCAATTTCTCGATATTCTTGAGGGCTAAGTTCAACTGCTCGTTGCAAACTGGCAAATGCCAAATCATACTGTTCTTGGAGCGCATAGCAGCAAGCCTGATTGTAAAAGGCATTGGGACTGTCTGGCTTTAAGGTTAATGCCTTGTCATAGCTTGAGATCGCGGCTTCTAAGTAGCCCATATGATAAAGAACATTGCCGCGATTCGTCCATGCCTCCTCAAAATCGGGCTTAAACTCTACCGCTTTGTCATAGGATGCCACGACGCTTTTCAGTTTGCCCAATTGCTTCAAAGCTAGTGCCCGATTATACCAAGCCCAGTAGTAGTCAGGCTTAAATTCAATGGCGCGATCGTAGCTGTTAATCGCTTCGTCGTAGCGTTCTAGATTCCGCAGGGCAATACCCCGATTATACCAAGCCCAGCAGTAGTTGGGGCGATATTTTAGCGCTTGATCGTAGCTGGCGATCGCGGCTTCATACTGGTGCAAATCATCTAAAGCACTGCCGCGATTGTTCCAGGCTTCCGAAAACCCAGGTTCATATTCGAGTGCCCGATCGTAGCTGGTGATGGCAGCATGATACTGCCCCAACCGATAAAGGGCATTTCCCCGGTTATACCAAGCATCGGGATAATCGGGCTGCCGCATCAGGACTGCGTCATAGCTAGCGATCGCGGCACTGTAATCATGTTGCTTATTCAGATGCAGCCCTTTCTGAAAAAAGAAAATGACTTCTATTTCTTGAACGTTTGTTTCTTGAATGTCTGTCATGGTCTTTGCCATCAATATGAAGTAAATCGAGGTGGTATCTCTAAAGTGCCTTACCTCACCAAACAGATAAACAGCAAATATACAGAAGACTTTTTACTCTCCTAAGAGATACTCAGTAAACTCCTGTATATTTTGCCATGAAGTTCTGGCTAAAGCAGATTGAAATAAGTTTGGTAACGCAATGTACGACTTTCCCGATTGCTCTCACCGGTGCCTATGGTTAATTGAGTTGATGTTTGCTGAACAATATTCATTGGATGAATTGCGTGAGTAAACGATCGAGTTCCCCGGCTTGAAACGTGCGATCGCGGGGTCGTCGATTTTGCTGCTCTGGCTCTAGATAAAGATAATCACACCGAGCCGTTGTTAATTGAGTATGCCTATTCATCGACCAGTTAAAGATGCAATCGCCTGTGAATAGCGCCAGGGAAAAATCAGTATTTCCCACCCTAGCCCGACTAAAATTAGCATTCGTTAAGTCTGCTTTTCTAAACGAGGTTCCAGGGTGGCTTTGAATCGCTTGCACCACCCAGTTGAAAATGCGGAAGGTGATGAGCGCAGAAAAAGCTGGCTCCAGTAAAATCGTACCCCCGCAAATCTGAGCCACTGAAATCTGCACCCGCCAAATTTTGTCCTTTGAAAGAGGAATCTTCTAAGTTTTGATTCGCGTAGTTTCGGTTTGTCATGGTGGGTTAATCACATTACGGAGTCATCACATAGGGCGAGGGAATTGCCTCCGCTTTTCCCGCATTGACGAGGGCTTGATAGACGATCGCGGAGACCTCCGCCCTCGTGGCATCCCGATTGGGGTTGAGTTGAGCCAGCGTTGGATAATTGACCACAACTCGACGCTGGGTTGCGGCTGCCACATAGCCAGTTGCCCAAAAGGGAATGCTACCGGCATCTTGATATCGAGTGAGCAAGCTAGGGCTGCCATTGCCATAGTTCAACCCACTCGCGAGGGCGACCAGCACTTGCACTCTGGGAATCGGCTGATCGGGTCTAAAATCGCCCTCTGGGTAGCCGCTCATAAAGCCCCCTTGTACGGCGGTTTGAATAAACGGATAGCCCCAAAAGGCAGCACTTACGTCTTTGAATTCCATCCGCGATCGCCGGGGTGCTGGCTCAAACGCCCGACTAATAATTGCTGCATATTGCACCCGCGTCACCCGATCATTCGGCAAAAACACCCCGCCCGGAAAGCCACTGATCACATTTCGTTTGGCAAGGGCTTCAATATACGCCTGTGCCCAGTTCCCTTTCACATCCGAGAACGGTGATCCGCTGGAACCCCCATTGGTCGAGCCAGTAAAATCAACGAGTCCGGCAATTTTTTTGATGTCCAGCGTGTTGCCATAGGAAGTCACTGTCTCAGGCGTGCCGTTGTTGATGTCATATTGCCCATTATCCCGAAAGACATTATTGCCGGGGTTCGCCGCTGTGCCCAAATCAGGTTTTGCCCGTGCCGTTAGCACAATGCCATCCCGCTGATTGTTGGCAATCAGGTTGCCCCGCAGCACGGGACGGGCACCGCCATTGATATAAAGCCCATCTACGTTTTGAGTGATCTGATTGCGGGTAACGACGGGCTGGGCATTTTCGCTCAGGGCTAAGCCAAACCCGGTGTTTTGAAATAGGTTACTTTCAATGGTGCCTTTGGCGTTGTTGGCGATCGCGATCCCGTTGCCACCATTCAGCGTAAAAATATTGTTGGCAACGATCGGATTTGCCGTTCCCGTGACAAACATGCCATCTCGGTTGTTTTGGGTGAAGGTGCAGTTTTCAATGATGGGGTTGGCAGACTCAATCCAAATGCCCGTGCCGCGAGTCACTTTGTTGGTCACGGTTACGCCCCGAACTTGGCTCGTCTTGCCGATCCACAAGGTCATATTTTGTCCGGCAAAGGTGGGGCTAATTCGATACCCGCTGCCCGTAATGATGGTGGTTTGCCCCCGCGACACTTCATCGCCCTGCAAAATCACGCCTTCGGGAATCACGAGGGGGAAGGTTTCGCCCGTTTGTTGGCTGTAGGTGCCCGTTGCTAGTTTAACGGTGGTTCCAGATTTTGCCCGTTGCAGTGCAGCCGCGATCGTCCGCAGGGGACGCGCTAAACTGCCGTCTGCCCCATCTTGCCCAACGTTGGCATCAACATAGAGAACCGCAGCACTCAGAGGCGTTTGGGCAAGCGTTTTAACTGCTTTTGGAATTGGCAATTGCGCTAATGCCTGATTATTGGCGCTGAGCAACAAAAGACTGGATAACAGGGCTAAATTTTTAGGGTGATGCAAAAAGCGCTGGGGTCGGTTCATGGAATTAGCGGTATGTGAGGAAGAGTGGCGGTAATGGATGGGCGATCGCAGAGAATTATCACCGCTCCACTGAAGCACTTTAAAGGGCTTGCACCCATTTCATTGGGTTTATGATGATTCTTAACCGATTTCAGCCGTTTTTCTTTGAATTCCTCAAAAAATATTACTTCAAAGGCAGGGTGTGATTTGTTAGGGTAGACAGGCAACTTAGCGGGTTGGGTTGTCGTCCACACTAACGAGTAGGTTCTTGGGGTTTCAGTATGCCGTTTTTAATGTCTTTGCTCTCTCGTACTGGGGTCGTTGCGATCGCCAGCGCCCTTCTTTTGATGCATACACCTACTGCGGAAGCGGCAGATAAAGTGGTGGTGCGCTACGGAATTTTGCGCCAGTCACTGTCGGTCGCAGAACTGGCAGCATTTGCTGAAAAGGGCGAAATGTCTAGAAAGGTAGAGCGTTATTTAGGCATGACGAAAAGTGATCCGGCTGAAATTCGCCAAATTCTGACGAAGCCGATTGATATTAGCGGTGGCACTGTCAGCACTGCGTTGAACAATCCTCTGGGCGATCGCATGTTGGATGAACTGGGACGCATGATTCAAACCCCAGAAAATGAAGATAAAAGTAACCGGGATGCATTGCGAACTGCCGTAATCCAATCTGCTGCTAAAGATAACCAAGTTTCGATTTTAGAAATCATCCAGAATTATCCCGCCGATGAGATTCATCTAGATGCCAAACGCATCATCAAAACCTACAACACGCTGGCAAAGTATCAAAAACCCATTGAAGGGATATTGAACAACCTAGGACCCATTCGCGAACTCTTGCAAAAGCAGGGGATCAATCTACCTAATTTTCTCAAATGAACGTTGTAAGGGCTGAGCAAACCCAACCTCTACTCGCGCGATCGCTGTAAAAATGGCACTTCCACTAGTTCGCCCTGACTGGTGCCAACTTGCACTTTCAAGCCAGCGCCGCCTGCCTTTGTGCGAACGTATCCTAAGCCAAATACGCCTTGGGCAGTATCAGTTAGGCTGGTGAGAACACCAACCTTTTCGTCGTTTACGGTAATGATGGTTCCGGGTGCCGCCACTTCATCCAATCGAATGCCCCAAATCTGCTGCTTCACCCCTTTGTAGGTATCTAATCGGGCAATCGTTTCTTGCCCTATGTAGCACCCTTTATTGATGGAAATCGCCTGCCATAAACAGGATTCCACAGCGTTGTAGTCTTCGGTTAATTCGCAATCGGGCATCGGACGACCCTGTTCAATCCGCAGTTGCTCCCAAGCGCGATCGCCCATCGGTATGGCTCCTGCCTGAGCGATCGCGTTCCACACTGCCGCTGCCTGATCTGCCTCAACGATAATGCTATAGCCCTCCAACCCCAATCCACTACCCACCGCCACCCGCACGGGCTGATGGGCAATCGTCGTTAAATGATGACTTCCATAGGGTTGAGTTTGTAGCGAATCCACGCCAAGCTTGGCTAACAGCGCTGAACTCTGATCCCCAATCAGGCTAAATAGCGCCGTTGCGTCGGTGATATCTTTTAGCTGCACCTTATCGCCAAAGAAAATATAGCGATCGAGCCATTGCATTAAATGATTGCGGCGACTAGGCGAAACAATGACCACTACCGCATCTTCCAATATATAGGCAGTTGCCAAATCAATCGTCCGGGCTGTGGAAGTGACAAACATCGTGTCGCAGCCTTGCCCTGGCTGTAACGCTTTTAGAGCATTAGTGCTTTGATTATGTAGAAAGGTTTGGCGGTCTGCACCGCTGAGTTGCAACCTGCCCCAATGAGTGCGATCGCAGAGCGCTACGCCATTCCGCGCCGCCGCGATCGCGTCTATGTCATTACCAAAATCAATCGGCGCAACAGAGCCTTCCTCAAATCTGGCACCCTGCTGTTGTTGAACCTCTCGCAAGCTCTGAATCATCACAATTACGCAATTCGCTAACAGGGTTTAGCTTATCGCGATTTGCCCATTGACGACATTGCGCCGAATTTGCCGAATTACGCCTCGTGCTAGCCAAGATAGGGTAAGGCAATTGGCGATCGCTTGAAACGGGCGATCGTCAATTGATTTTGAGGGTTGCACTTTCATGACTCTTCAGCGTTTCATCGCTCCAGAAATACTTTAAGAGAGCTAGCAAAATAATTACCCGTCCCGATCGCTACAATGACACTATAGACTTCATCCCCATTGCATTGTGTCTAGCACTGCCAGTGTCCCAGAAACTCCCGAACAACTCACTGCCCTGCTTGATCGCATCCAAGCTGGTGAGGAAATTTTGCTGACTAGAAGCGGGGTTGCGATCGCCCGCATTATTCCTACCCCGCAACGTATTTCTGGTCAAGATAAAGGCAAAGTCATCATTGCCCCAGACTTTAATGCCCCCCTACCAGAGAATATTCTCAATGATTTCCTTAATCCGCAACTGCCCTCATCTGCATGAACCTATTGCTAGATACACACACTTTTTTGTGGTGGGTCACTGACGATCCAAGCCTGTCTACTGTGGTTCATACTCTGATTGCAAATCCTGAAAACACGATTTACTTCAGTGTGATCAGTGCTTGGGAAATCATGATTAAATCGCAAACTGGAAAACTGGTTTTGCCGGAACTTGTAGCGAACCAATTCAAAACGCTTTCAGTCGAACTTTCCCATGTGCTAAACCTCGCGACTCTGCCCAGTCATCATCGTGATCCCTTTGATCGATTGCTTATCGCTCAAAGCCACAGCGAAAATATTCCGATCGCGACGATGGATGCGCTGATCACACAGTATCCAGTTAACGTAATTTGGTAGCTAACGCTTCTACATCCTATTTGCCCCGATCGCTCATTTAGAGAATCGCCTACTCACCGTCTAACGGCATGGCGGCAAAGTGTTCTTGCAAGAGTCGATGGATGAATCGATAGCGCCCACCCACCCGCTGAAGAAATAGGCGATCGGTGCAGTAGTCGAGAAACCGGGCATAGTTCCAGGGCGCAGCGCCACTGCGAAACAGCACAACCCGCAGGGCAAAATGCTGGATGCACGCCTTTCCACCCCCTTCTGAAAAGCTCAACCAGATAAGTAGCGGTCAAAGTAATCGGATCTGCCATTGTGTCATCCAAAAACGGTTGTTTCTGTTGTAACCCGGATTTCGGACTTTTTTGAGAATCTCATCCATCGATAATTTGCTGATGTCCTAGCGATCGCCCCTGCCGTCAAAGTGATTGGAGTAGATGTTAATCTAGCCAATCAGCTCTGCGAGTTCCATCCAGCGCTCGGTTGAGTTATCGATTTCTTGGATGACTTCTGACAAGCGATCGCTGAGCTTACGAACATCGACAAAGCCACTATTTGAGCCGCCATACAGCACTTTTTCGATTTCTGCTTTTTCGGTTTCTAACTGAGGGATTTTGGCTTCCAGAGTTTCGTATTCGCGCTTTTCTTTGAAGGAGGGCTTTTTAGAAGAAGAGTTTTGAGTTTTAAGGTTTAAGTTTTGAGTTGAAGAAGTAGGGTTGGGCGATGGTTGGGTTTTGGCTTCGTTAGCGGCGCTTTGCTTTTTTGCTTTTTGAACTCCTGCCTCCGCTTGCTTTTTATCGTCGGTTTCGTCTTTTTTGAAGTCTAAGTAAACGGAGTAGTTGCCGGGATATTGTTTGAGGGTGCCGCCCGGTTCAAAGGCGAAGATGGTTTCGACGGTGCGATCGAGGAAGTAGCGATCGTGGGAGA
>JBGTAZ010000222.1:0-3992 GCA_041749615.1 Leptolyngbyaceae cyanobacterium
ATAAAACCCAATCTAGCTCAGGGTTTCCAGCCTATCTTGCACTTTTTTGCCCGTATGTCGGCTCAACCCCATCACTGCTTAATTGACTCTATCCAAACCTCTGAGTGATAAAAGCGATCGCTAAATTGCTCAGGTTGAAGCCTTATTCGGCTTTCCGGCAGTGATGCAAAATCTGTATACATCTTGAAGCCACCTAGCAGTAGTCCTAACCAAATTTCAACTAAGGGCATAGGTAGCATCTGATTCAGGTGAGTTAGAGAAACACGATTCTCTGTCTGGTTGTCCAAGCATCGAGTAATTTTCTCTGCCCATGCAGACACATTTTCATCATGAGCGATCGCCAACGCTTGATTGAAGATCTCTACTTCCGTTAGCTCCGTCTCTTGGCTCATCTGCTGATCCAACACTTGCAGCACCGCCGCCTGATCCAATTCCCCAACCACTGAATCACCCTCTTCAACTTCTTGCCGCTCTAGACTCTTTCGTGGCAAGTTCACTAGGGGTTGGATAAATGGCTCAAAATCCACTTCCACTGTTTGGCGAACATAGCGGTAGAATGCATCCTCTGGCAGCAGCACTCCTCGCTCCGCAACTGTCTCCAACTCCTCAAATACCAACTCTGCAAACTGAGTAAACTGCAAGACAATCTGGGAGATCCCCTCAGCCGCCACTTCTAATGCCTGCATAGGGGGGAGATCACGCTGTTGCACCCTCAGCTCCAACTCCTGCCACAGCGGATTAAGGTCTAATATGCTTTCAGATTCTGGCTCCTTCTCGATCGCCTGCTCTGAATCCAGCAACAACGGTAAGTTCGACTCTAGCGGCAGTTCCACCCGCCTGGCAAACCAGCGAATTCGGTAGCGCGATTCCAGCAAAGCGAGAACTTGACCCAGGTAAGCATGAAGCTGAGACGGCAGCAGCCCGCGACAATCGAGCAATGGCGTACCGCTCTCTGGCGTTGACCCTTTCCACACTTCGGTCTTGATCGCAATGACGGCAGCAGTCTCCGGTTGACGATAGACCATCAGCACTGCTGAGTAGCAATCGGTGACACCGGGCACGTCAACCTGAATCTCGGAGTAACGCGTCGATCGTCTCCTTAAGTTTTCTGGCTTCTGCCACGATCGCGGCATCTGTTGCACGACACCCGCAAACTTGACAATGCTATAGTCCTGTTGCAGCATAATCAGTATTGCTTCAATGCAAGCATAAATTTGTTTGGGCAACAGCCCGGCACAATAAACGGGCTGCACTACTGCCAGTTTAGTCTTCCCCTGCCACACGACCGCCGTAATCCCATCAATTGTGGCGTTATAGCGAGGTGCGCGATAGACAATCAATTGGGAAGTGGCTTGAGTTTCAACAGGATTAACATCAACCCCCGCTTTTGTCTCCTGCCACTTTTGTTTGCGGGTTTGATTGCGCTGATGGTGGTGACGCGCATGAGACCGACGACTGCGACAGACCTGACTCACATAGCAGTTGTCGCCCGTTGCTCCGTGCAGCGATCGCACCTCTGCCATTGAGAGCAGGGCACAGCGGCTGCATTTGTCGGGAATTTTCTTGGGCGATCGTGCTAAAGCCTTCGGCATCCCAGAAACGCGCAATGTAGTCGTTCGCGCGGCTGCGTCTGATGAAGTCTGTGAGTTATTTGTGCTGAGATCGTGCCGTTGTGCCATCAGATCAACTGGATTAGGGGCAAGTATTCTCTTAAGTCACTCATTGCTTGAACACAGGTGCCATTCAATTTGGGGCACGAAGCGCTTGGATTTGCACCTCTGACAGATTCAAAATTTGCGACACTTGCGCCAGATTCATTCCTGTTGCCAGCAGATTCTGAGCCGCTTGCAGCACCTGAGTTTGAGCTTGTTCTTTTGCCAGTCGTTCTTGTTCAAGTTGCTGTTCGGCTTGTTCAGTATCCGTCAGTAACCAGTTCCCCTCCTGATCACACCAGCGTAACCAAGCAGCAGTCACTCCCTCAAACTCCCCTTGCCAGATGCCCAAGCCAATCTCTAAGTCATTCAGCCACACCAGCGGCGCTTCTGGGTAAAGCGGTTGCTCCTGATACTGTCTACCCTCCAGCTTGAAATAGCATAAGCGTTGGGTGAAGCGGCTGTAAACAAAATAATATGGCACCCGCAACTGGGTTTCATACACCTCGAATTTTCCAGGTGGTTTTGCCTTCGTTGCCTGATTATCCCCGCTTAAAACGACAGCGCTAGCAACGACATTGGTTGATTCACCCTCAGAATCCTCAGCCGTTCTATTGTAGAAGCGCCCTAAATCCTCTGCTTCCGTCCCTGGTGACAAAAACTCAACCACCACAGTGGGCGGATTGCCCTCCTGCCAGATTACGTAGCTGCGGCGCAAATCTCGCTGCTCGTATAAGCGAGGGACATCTACCACCAGAAACCAATCCGGGCGCTTATGCCACTGCGGATGCCGCACATTGTAGTAAAGATTCAGGTCAGAAGCCGTAAAGCAATTCTCTCGGCTGTAGCCCGATAGACTGAGAGTGCGGCTCAGGAGTTGGGGTTGGAGGTCATGAAATTCATCGGGCAAACCAGGTTCCTCCGGATCTTCACTGGGCAAATCATACATCGTGGGCAACACCTCTTTAGGCGATCGCGGTGGATCATCCTGCTCAATGTGGATGACCGCGTCCGTCGCCATCAGCTTGCGAGTTGTCGAAACCATAGTCACCTCGCCCCAATGAATCCACAGGCTCAATTCTACCGCCCTTTCAAAGTTTGCGCTCATTCACCCGGTTAATTTCGTCTTACATTTGCATATTCCAGATAATGGTTATTATCCGGAATATGATGAGGCAGGGATTTTGAGTTGCTGGCTCTGAACACCTGTTGAATCGGCGATCGCTCAACAGAACCGGACGCTTAGTAGTCATCCTTCAGCCAATCAAGCTGGACCCGATCTTGCCAATTGAGACCCAAACAGACCCAAAACTTCAGCGAGAACCAGTAAAACTAGAACACTCGGTTCGGTCGCACACAGACTATAAACTCCCATCTGGGGGTTGGCTAAGAAGTAAACCTGATTAATAGCTCTTCTTGTGAGAGTTGTAGGAGCATCGGGGTGTACTCTTCAGGAGGTAAGACTAAGATTTGAGAAATCAGGGCAACCAGGGATTCGTCGAGTTCCCCGAAGCGGACTTTGAGCAGATTTTCTATAACCTTCCGTTCCCCCTGCTTCTCACCTCGGCGTTCACCTCGACGCTCGGTTTCCTGTTCCCATTCTAAATACGCTTGCGATAGGGTCATAAGCAACTGCTCATCCTCAGAGGTTTGGGTACCAGTCAGTTCAATTGTAACTTTCCATGCTGTCAGCATTTGTAATGTTTTAGAATGCCGAAAATCCGTTGCTGGTAGCGCCAAGACTTCAGAGATCGCTTGCCGTTGTGTTTCGTCCCGTCCCAAAATTCGCAGCCAAAGAGTTTCCTCGGTTGGAGGGAGTTGGTTGATCGCAACGATAACCGTCTTCAGAGCATTTGCTAGAAAGTAGATGCCCGGTAGCCATTGTTTATTTGGAACTGCACTAAAATCATTCAGGACAGGCTTTGAAACATCGGCGGCAAGAACCCAAAGTTTGGGCAGTTCCTCTTCCAAAGTCCGGCTCTCTTGACGATTCGCCTGCCGGCGCTGGTCTTCATGCACCCAAAAGAGCTTGAGCAAGCAGGTGCGGACTTCAGTGCGGGTTGGCGGATTGTGAAAGGGTTCAATCAGGCAGGGAGTTGTGGCAATTCTACCCAGTAAGCCCAAAGTATCGGAATCAATCGTAGGTTGGAGAGCGGGTTCAAACCAAACATCGACAAACTTCGATTCTCCGGGGACTTCCAAACTTCGTTCGGCTCGACCCAACGGAGTCAGAAATTCTTTGAGAAATTCTTTTGCTAACTGATCGAAGGGAATTTGAGTCATGGCACAGTTGCTTTGTACTATTTACATTTACCATGCTTGTAGTCAGTGCCGTTAAGG
>JBGTAZ010000223.1:0-4346 GCA_041749615.1 Leptolyngbyaceae cyanobacterium
TGCCGTAAACCAGTGGCGAGTCGTGGTGGGCGATCGCACAACATCGCACAACATCGCACAAAATTTGATTGACCTAGAACCGCGAGAACGAGTAGCGTGATAAAAATTGCAGTGATTTCACAGCGCAGACTGCGGGGTTCAAACGATCCTTCTAAAGGCAGAGATGTGGATTCTTTCTAATGACAAAAATAGTTCTTTAGTTAGATGAGAATCAATTTGGCCACCCGCTACCATGCTGTTATGGTGAATAATTTAAATGGAGCGAGATATGAAAGATTTGATTTCTAACTTATTGGCAAATATTGTTTCTAATGTAAAGCAACTCCGGCTGAAGCAGGTTGCAATCGTCATGCTAGCTGGTTTTTTAGTGCTATTCAACACTGCTTGTAGTTCCAAAGTTGCGGATGCAACAAAAGCAGTCAGCAACCCAAATCCTTATGCGGGTCAAGGCGGAATGCAGAAGGAAATGTATGACGCAGTACAGCGTCCTGCGGGCGGCATGAACAACTATAACGATGATGCGAAGTATGATTCTAAGACCACTCAAATGCAGAATAAAAAGTATGTTCAGCGTGCTCAAAGCAACTTAAAAAATCGGGTAGATTCTCCTCAAGAAGCGGTAGATAATCTGCTCCAGAACAATCCATTGGGTGACAAAGTTCAGGAAGCCGCCAAGAATATGCAGCAGGGTACTGAAAAACTGCAAAAAGATCTTGCGAAGGGAACCGAGCGAGGGATGAACAACATTAAGCAAAACCTAGATCGGGCAAGCGATGCGGTTCCTCAAGTGGTTGATCAAGCAAAGCAAAATGCCCAGGGTGCACGTCAAGATTTGATCATGGGTGGCTCGAAAGATTTGCCTAACAAAAATATGTAGTTTTGCAGGCTGGCGAGTTATACCGTTTTGAGTTTTGAGTTTTGAATTGTAGAAGTGGTTTTTAAGCCGCTTCTACTTTTTTCTATGACGAAATGACCCTGCCAGAGGTCAGCAGGTTAAGCCGAACCGCAGCACGTCCTTGACAGCCTTTCACGGTAACGGTTGGTGCGGTCGGTGGGTTGCGGAGTTCAGCGTCGAAACCAAAATCAGTGAAACTACCAAAAATCGGTGACGTTATAGCCAAATTCTGCCATCATCTGACGGAGCAGCGGCATACTCAGCCCAATGACATTGCTGTGACATCCTTCTAGTTTTTCAATAAAAAAGCCGCCTTTCCCTTCCAGCGCAAAGCACCCGGCGCAGTGCATTGGTTCACCAGTGGCAACGTAGTCTTCAATTTGGCGATCGCTGATATTGGCAAAATGCACCTGCGTTACCTGACAACGAACTAAAGTTTTCAGCGGTGCCTCAAAAGTTTTCGACTGCTCAGGCAATAGTTCAATCAGCGTGTGTCCGGTATAAAGCCCGCCGACGTGACCGCGCATTGCTTGCCACCGGGCGATCGCCTCTGCGGCACTATCCGGCTTCCCATAAATTTCACCCTGAAGCGCCAAAACTGAATCACAGCCTAAAACGAGCGTTGGGGTTGATAGTCCTGCTTTTGCCAATTGGGTTGCGACTGTATCCGCTTTCCGCAAAGCCAACGTTCGCACTAGCAAATCCGCATCGGCACTGGTGACTTGAGATTCATCAAAATCACTGGGCTGCACAATTGGATCAATCCCCGCAATGTTCAGCAATCGCCGCCGCGCTGGAGAAGCCGAAGCCAAAACAAACTGTGGAATTCCCATGAAGATTGTGGAGAAAAACGTATGGATTTTGAGTTTTAAGTTTGGAAGTTTAAGACAGTTCTGAGTTTCAAGTTTGGAAGTTTAAGACAGTTTTGAATTTTGCTGCTGTCTTTTTCCTCCCCTCGCCTCTTGCCTCTTCCCTCTTGCCGCTGCTCAATACACCGAAAACGATCGCACCGTCTTTTCGATCGTGTCCTTCATTTTTTCCCAGCGATCTTCAGGAGTAGAAGCATTAATGGTATAAAGTTTGCCCCGACTCACGGCGACACTAGCAAGATTGTGACGAGCGCGATCGCCAACCTTAACTGCATATTCCAACAGATAGTAAGTTTTATCGCCGATTTCTCGCATTTCAGCGTTGACTAGTTCTGCTTCTCTGCCAGAGCCAGGAGGCGCGATCGCGCTTTTAGATAGCTTATAGCCGACCTGACTCGGATCGCCCAAATCTTTGAGCGATTTGCCAGTGGTCACTGGGTTAATCACAACGCTAACATTTTCCGTTTGCTCAATAATGTCGTGAAACACCACATCGGGACCTTCCGAAACTTGCACCTGGAGCCAACCATTAGGATACAAAAACTGGTAACCATCCAAACTGTCTACAAAGCTTTTGAACCCGGTCGCGCTAGATACGCATCCTTGCAAACTCAAACTGATGACCACCATCAGCATTACCACTGTCCGCTTGAGCATCTCTCTCACTCCGCTGCTAGCCAATTAACCGTATTTCAGGGCAAGTTACCTCACCGCCCTGAGCAATGTTTCTATTCTCCCATCTCTTTGTAACGAAAGGTGACACGATGCTGAGAATTGCACTCTTAATTCATCATCACCTTTGCCAACCTGAGCCTGCGGCACAGTAGCATCTCACCCCAAATCCGTCTGCACTCTGCACTCTGAACCCCGCACCCCGCACTCCGCACCCCGAACCCCGAACCCTGCACTCAGACTAATCCAGTTTCAAAGCGTTGACTGGCACCTCATCCCAAGATTGCACCTGGCGCATACTCGCCGTCCATCCATCCGATCGCTGCTGATCCGTCAAATTTTCCTTAAATGATTCATGGCAATCCTGCGCTTGGGCTTCATCACAACAGGCAATACAAGTATGAAGAATTCCACAGGGATCAATTTGTTCGTTTACCCAAATTGGCATTGCACGACCTCCCGACAAACTAAACATTTAGATCTTCACACAAAAATCAAAATCAGAAGATTGTTTTTACTTTGAATGTCAAGTTCTGCAAATAGCAGCAACAAACACCAAAATAATATGCTGCCGGAAATCGAATTTCCCCTAGCCCGAACTCTGTTAAGTTTGAATCCTATCTTTGGGCGACCTGTCTTTTTTAACCCAACAGCAGGGAAAGCTTAACAATGAAGACTAAGGGTGCAATCAAGAAAAATTATGCGGGCTGCGAACAAAGCAAAACCTATTTTTAGCTCCACAATCGAACAGATCCTTGCCTCCCAACAAGTTTCTCGCCACCAACATCTTCAACTTACATCCATGTTGCTTTCCAATCAGCAAGTCACCGAAACAGACCGACTCAACATCAACCGGGTCTTAGAAAAAGTAGAATTGGGTCAGCTAGATTTAATTGATTAAATTTAATTTCCAACGCCTTGAATGGGGCATCCTGGCGCGAGTTTAGTGCCGCAGGCTCGGCAATATTGGGCATCCGCATCGTGAAACGCTAAGGCACAACCGGGGCAAATGGTTTCCACTTTGTTAGTGGTTTTGACTAAGCGGCGAATCAGATCGCCCAGTTGCCAGGGAATCAGGGCAATTCCGGTGAGGATCATCAAGATGGTGAGGAAGCGACCCAGTTCAGTAATGGGAGTGACATCGCCAAAGCCGACTGTAGTCATGGTGGCGATCGAAAAATAGACCGCATCCAAAAAGGTGCCGAATTTTTTAGGATTTTTGAAATGTTCTGCTTGATAAATCAGCCCTGAAAACACAAAGATAATGATGAATAGCGTGAGTAGGATGCGCGTGACGATCGCGCTGTCTTCCCGGCTAACGTAGCCCACAATCGTTTTGCCTTCTAAAAACCGAACTAGGCGCAATATCCGAAACCAACGAAAAACTCGGATAAATCGAATATCAAACACGCCGATGAATAAGGGCAAAATAGCCAGCACATCAATAATGGCGTAGAGGCTAAGGCAATACTGCCGTTTGTTTTCAGCACACCACAGCCTCACCATATATTCCACTGCAAACAGATAGAGGATTACCTGATCCGCAGTTTCCAGCAGCGATCGCACCGAGTTAGGGAGCGCATAAGTTTCTGCAACAAAAATGGCAGAAGACACCAACACCAACCCAGTGATTCCTAGGTTTAGCCCCTTGCCAATGGGTGTTTCAAAATCTTCTAGGTAAAAGCCAAGTTGTTGCCGAAACTGCATAGCAAAAAGGTTTGAAGTGATGATTTGAGCAGATCTCACAAAAGCGAGGTGTGTCTACTTTACCCTTGCAGAACTCCCTACCCCCCACTTCAAAGAATTTCGGCGTTGCTGAATGCAAGTATGATTTTTGACTGTAGGGGTAGGTCTTGTGCCTACCCTGACGTAAGTGGAGGGCTACCACAAGGGATTGCCCCTACAAATTT
>JBGTAZ010000224.1:0-15258 GCA_041749615.1 Leptolyngbyaceae cyanobacterium
CCTTCAGGCAGAACAGCAGCCCTTAATTCTAGAAACCATTTCCCTACAACAATGGTTACCTAAATTGATTACACCCCTATACGGGTTAATCGAAGCCCGTCAACAAACCCTACAGCTAATCATTGCGCCCAATTTGCCACCTCTCACGTCCCATCCAGGCACGTTAGAACGCATTCTGGCGGAGCTATTCAATAATGCCTACAAATATACTCCCCAAGGTGGAAGCATCCTCATCATGGTTCATGTTCAAGCCGCCTCAACCCACATAAAAATCAGCAACACGAGCGCGAAGATTGCGACGAATGAACTCACCCACATTTTTGAAAAATTCTATCGCATTCCCACTTCCGATCCGTGGAAGCAAAGCGGCACAGGCTTAGGGCTGGCTCTGGTGCAAAAATTGACAGAACAATTAGGCGGCATCATCACCGTTGAACAGTCATCAGGACAACTTCACTTTATTGTTGAGCTACCTCATCATTAACAGAAAAACGGGCGTTGCTTAATTAAGGTATGAATTTGAACTTGTCATACTGTAGCTCGCTAATGCCATTAAATACTTTGAGGAATGGGCGCAGTCACAGGGCGAATCTGGAAAGCACGGACTTCAAGCGTAATTCCTTTGATATCAATACCGAAACCTTCCAGACTGTAACCGTCGTCCCCATTTGGCATTGGGTAATGCTCAATTACCATTGCGGTATCCCCTGCCCGTAGTCCATACCTAGGCAAATCTTCTGTTAGTGCAACTTGTGTGTAGAGTTCAATTGACATCTTTTTCACCTCATTCGGGCAGTAATGTAACAAACCTCGTTTCTTGGAAAGTAACAATCCAAACGGTAACAACCCTTAATGTGATGCCATTTCGACCCGTTAGATTGCCATAGATTTCATATTTCTGACCAAACTCTGTATTGACTGTAGGGAATGCTTCTAAGGGCAATATTTGAATTCTGATGTCTTGTACAAGTTGCTGCCAATTTTCTAAAGTGTAGCCTGCCAAAGCTAGGAACTTAGACTTGTCATCTTTTGGCAGTTTAATTAACAGATACTTCGTGAATTTTTCTTCTGCAAAAACAGCATTTTGATTAAGACGTACCATCAAAACTCGACTTCTTGCGGGGCGCGGGGGAAGGGAATCACGTCGCGGATATTGCCCATTCCGGTCATGAATTGCACTAAGCGCTCAAAGCCTAGCCCAAAGCCTGCGTGGGGCACGGTGCCATAGCGGCGCAGGTCTAGATACCACCAGTAATCGGCGAGGTCGAGTCCTTGGGCGGTAATCCGTTGCTCCAGCACCTCTAGCCGTTCTTCCCGCTGGGAGCCGCCGATAATTTCGCCAATTTTGGGAAACACAATATCCATGGCGCGAACGGTGTTGCCATCGTCGTTCATCCGCATATAAAAGGCTTTGATTTTGGCGGGATAATCGGTAATGATAGTGGGCTTTTTGAAGTGGTCTTCTGCTAGGTATCGCTCATGTTCTGATTGCAGATCCACTCCCCACTCCACTGGATATTCAAAAGTTTTGCTGGATTTTTCAAGCAGGGCGATCGCGTCGGTATAAGTAATCCGGGCAAACTCATTGTTGATGATGTTGTCTGCGGTCGCCAAAATGGAATCATCAATCCGCTGGTTGAAAAACTCCATGTCTTCTGGGCAGGTGTCCATCACAAACTTGAATATATGTTTGAGAAAGGCTTCCGCCAGTTCCATATCGCCATCCAGATCGCAGAACGCCATTTCCGGTTCCACCATCCAAAATTCTGCCAAATGGCGCGATGTGTTGGAGTTTTCCGCCCGAAACGTGGGACCAAACGTGTAGACATTGCTAAACGCCATCGCCATAATTTCGGCTTCAAGCTGTCCGCTGACGGTGAGGTAGGCGTGTTTCCCGAAAAAATCACGGCTAAAATCCACCTGCTTGTCATCGGTTAACGGCACCTTATTGAGATCAAAGCCCGTGACGGTGAACATTTCCCCCGCTCCTTCGCAATCACTGGCGCTGATGATCGGCGTGTGCACCCAAAGGAAGCCGCGCTCTTGAAAGAACTGATGAATCGCGGTTGCCGCTGCATTTCGTACTCGAAACACCGCGCCGATGGTGTTCGTGCGACCGCGCAAGTGCCCAATGTCTCGCAAAAACTCAAAGGAGTGCCGCTTTTTTTGCAGAGGATAGGTTTCTGCGTCGGCTTCGCCATACACCGTGACAATATCGGCTTTGAGTTCGATCCGCTGTCCCTTGGCGGGGGATTCTACCAACGTGCCGGAGATTTCTACGGATGCCCCGGTGCTGAGCCGTTTGATCGTGGCGGCGTATTCGGGCACATCCTGATTGATCACGGTCTGTAGCCCTGCCAGGGAGGAGCCGTCATTCACTTCCACAAAGCTGAATTCTTTCTGTTCGCGTTTGGTGCGAACCCAGCCTTTAATGGTGACGGTTTCGGTGGGTTGTCCGTGGCGGAGGAGGTCGGCGATGCGGCGGGTCATAGGGTTATGGTGAATAGCGAATGATGAGTGGCGAATAGTGAACTTGAGTGTAGCAAAGTGTTTAGAGTTCTAAGCGATCGCACTCGAAACTAGCGATCGCGGTTTTGCAGGATTGCCCACAGGAGGCGATCGACCATGCCCGTCTCTCGGAGCTTGTGCTGTTGTTGAAATGCCATCACCGCTTCATAGGTTTGATCTTCAAAAAAGCCATCCCGCGCGATCGCGTAACCATTGATGTTCAACAAGCCTTGCAGTTCATAGACATCAAATCCTGAAAGCCCTTTGCGGAGAATCCGGCTACCGGGTTTCACGCCGAGCTTGAGGGCTGCCCAGGTTTTGGGACCAATCACCGCATCCACCCGAAACCCGTGGCGGCGCTGAAAGATCATGACGCAATCTTCGGTGCGGCTATCGTATTCCCCCGTAATCGCCAGCTTAAACCCAAATGCTTTTAATAGTTCTTGCAGTTCAATTACCTCCTCTCCCACATGCCAAGGGCGAAGAATTTTACCCGTGGTGGCGGTGGCGAGGGTGGCGTGAATTGGGTTTAAACGGCTGTGAATTAAGTTGTGAATTGACATAGAGCAGTGCGAGTTGCTTACTTCCCACACCATACACCGCTCTTCTTAGCAAGTCGAGTTTAACGATCGCGCACTGCCTGATTATTCGCCTGAAGCACTTGACTCACAGGTATGGGCGTGACCCGCAACCCGCGTTCATTGGATTGATAGCCCCATTGCTGTTGCCCATTGGAAACGATCGCGAGCCAGTTATTTTCGTCGCGGCAACCACCCAGCAGTACGCAAGAGCGATTAGGCTGCTCTTTTACCTCCAAAAAGCGGAGTGCCTCAGTCCGAGCGGCACGCCCGTTGCGTTTGAGGATATCTTGAGCGATCGCGTCGGCAACGGGGGGCGGCAAAATGGGGCGGCGATCCATCACAAGCTGAGTCCCGGTTTGATTGGTGCGATAAGACCAATTCATGTTGCCAGTGCTAACCTTGACTTCCCAGCCTTCAATCGGTTGATAGAGCATGGGGCAAATGCTGCCAAAGCCAAAGGAGCAGACATTCCCCCAGGTTTGCGGTTTTGCGGCGGCAATGGTTACAGCTTGCGATCGCGACCACTTCATGGCATCTTGCATTACCGCCGTTTTCACCGGCGCAGGTAATTGAGCGCTGGTGCCGCCCACTTTTGGATCTCGTACAATCTGCGAACCCGTTTGGTCGATGTGATAAGTCCAGGTTTGTCCGCGCACGCCGACTAACACTTCCCAGCCTTCAATGGGGCGGTAGTCAAATGTGCAAACTTCACCAAAATTGAAGACACAAGGATTGCCAAACGTTTTGGCGGTGGCTTGAGTAATCTTGATGTTGGTGGGCGGCAACCCAGCCCGACTCGCAGCAGCCGTCAAAATCTGATTTTGCAATGCGATCGGCATTGCGATCGCGGCGACATTTTTGGGATTGATCACAATCTTGGAACCCGTTTGATCCACGCGGTAGTTCCAGGTCTGATTATTTCCCTGCACCCGCACCTCCCAGCCTGCCACGGGTTTATATTCCTGGGTGCAAATGTCGCCAAAATTGAAAACACAGGGATTGCTAAACGTCGCTGATTTCGCCTGACTGATTCTGAGCGTTGCGGGCGGAAGATTGGTGCGCTTGTAGGCATCTTGCAAGACTGCGCTGATGTATGCCCCCGGCATGGGAATGTCACGAGGTGCGGCGGTTTGAGCCAGTGGAACTTGAGCCAGTGGAACTGTGCTGGGATTGGGTAACTCAGCCGCGATCGCAGGCGCATTGGCAGCCGAACACATCATCAGATTGGTTAAAGCAAAAGTCAGCGGAGCAATAGATTTGAAGGGGAAGCGGCTCACAGAAACAGGCGAAAGATAGGTAGATTTCATGGTGATAACCTTGAATGTCTAAGTAAAACAGGGACACACGACAGCACTGATGTTATTTTTCTCCACCAGCGATCGCCCCCGATCAGGAAGGTTTATCTACGCAAATTTATCCACGCCAAGTTATCCACGCAAGTAAAGTGATGAGGGTCACAAAAAATTCGCTACACTAGAAGAATTTTCTTTTGGCGATCAAAAGCCGCCTTCACCCATCCACGGATTGCCCACCGCATTTTATTTTTAGAGACTGTCATCAAATAGGTGCTAAATCAGTTTAGGATCGAAAGTCTCAGTGAGTGAAAGGAATTGAAAGAAGTGGTATTATGACGCGCCGTTATGCCTTACAGGACGACCAGTGGGAACGCATCAAAGACTGGCTGCCCGGACGAAAAGAAACGGTTGGTGTACCGCAACCGAGCCGGCATCCCCTGGCGAGACCTGCCCGAACGATTTGGAGACTTTCGAGTCGTTCATACCCGATTTAGCCGCTGGTCAAAGCGTAGGATGTAGCAGCAAGTGTTTGAAGCATCAGCCGATGAAGCGGACACCGAATACGTCATGATTGACTCCACCGTTGTGCGCGCCCACCAGCATAGTGGTGGGGCAGAGGGGTGATGCATTGAGGGAGTGTATTGGTCGAAGCAAAGGCGGATTGAGTACCAAGATCCATGCATTGGGCAATCCTATCGGCAGGGTAACACGGCAGTGATTCCCGCCCAAGCGCAACCAGACTACGCTACGAGAGTATGACCAGGCGTTGTACAAAGCGGGGCATCTGGTCGAGAATTTCTTTGCAAAGCTGAAGCAATATCGAGCGATTGCGACGCGCTATGATGAGCGGGCACAGAACTTTCTGGGTGCAATTTATATAGCGGCTTCTGTCATTTGGCTTAATTGATGACACGCCCTAAGATGAGTGAGCAAAAATCGAGCGCATCAGGGCTAGCGCCGCCAGAACAAGCGCTGCGCCAATCCAGTTAATTTGAGTGGAATTGCGATTTTTGGGTTGTAGCCAAGTTTTGAGCAACCACGCCACAAAAGGCATCACTAGCCAGGTCAACAAGCAGCAAGAGAGAAAATTGCTCAGCAACATGACATCTGCAAACGCCCAAGAATTTGTCCAATGTAAGGAAGATTGCAATAGGCTCAACAGCATAACCGTTGGATAAAGCCCCAGCAGGGTCGCCAAAATTTGCTTCCAGGCAGGAGGTTGTGCCTCTTGCATAACGAACCAGCGTTCTAACCCCGTTTTGAAGTGGGTAATTTTGGCGCTTAGAAAAACCTGCTTGCCAATTTCAACGAGATGGCGGCGTATGTCTGACTCTAGCCAGTTGATTAGGCGATCGGTCGAGTCAAATTGAACGATGATGTACCATTTATTGTCACGCTCCACCGGTGGACAAACCGTTGTTTCTAAATAGCCATCAAATTGACTAGCCGCCTGAGTAATTTTGTGTTGCCATTGCTTGAACTCGTCTTCTTTCTGTTGAGATACTTCGTGTTCTATGACATAGCTAGCCGTATCGCGTTTGTAAAGTTGTTTTTTAACCATTTAGGGCGCTGGCATGAGGACAACTTTTTATATCAGAGTATTGCCCAAACAAAAAGCTCAGGCATAGACATCCTGAGCTTCTTATTAATCAATTTCGCTGCTAAATAGAAATCGCTGATCCAGCACTCTATTTTTTACTAAGCAGCTTCATCGCTACGCTAGCTATAAAAACTAGTAGCTACGAGAGAAACTGTTACTGCGACGACCGCCGCCGCCACCGCCGCCGAAAGAGCCGCCTCTATCTTCGCGGGGTTTTGCTTTGTTAACTTTCAGGTCACGACCCATCCATTCTGCACCGTCTAGTGCATCAATGGCGGCTTGCTCTTCAGCATCAGTACCCATTTCAACGAAACCGAAGCCGCGCATCCGACCGGTTTCACGATCAGTGGGTAGTTGAACGCGCTTAACTGAACCATATTCTGCAAATACAGTAGTTAGGTCAGCCTCAGAAACGTCGTAAGATAAATTGCCTACGTAAATTGACATATTGTCTCCAAAATCGAAAAGGTTGCAGAGAGTGAGATTTCGGAGAGAAGCCTGTCAATACAAAACGGAAAAACTCGTCAATATTAGACACAAACACTACAGCCGATCTTATTCTCATCCATACTTTAACACCTTGATTATAGTCGTTCTACCAAAAAAACGCCAGAGCCTTGTAAAGATATATAACAGGACTGGCGATCGCGTCGCTGTTCGCTACTCGTCTTGAGATGGATGGCATCGGGTTTTGTTTCTCCTAGAATGGCTTTCTATTCAAGCCAATGACTGCTTTGTAATAGTTATAATTTCGTAACGACTAGGCTGATTTTTAATGACCATACCTCCCGAAACCGATAATTGGAAACAAACTCAGGCGGCAATGCAACAGATTCAGACTGTGATCGCGTCAGCCGCTAGCAATATAGAAGACGCGATCGCGTCTCCCCTTCAGGACATGGTTGAACAGGGAACCGTAACAATTGGGAACATCGTCACCCCGATCGCAGAAAATCCTTTTGTAAAGTATGCAACTAAACTACCTGGAATCAGTTGGTTAATGGCAGCCTTAGGTCAGGTGAACGCAGAAACAGTCGCGCAAGACGTGACGGCTCTGCAACAGCAATATCCCCTGGAAACCCCTGAGCAGTTGGCACAACGGGTTGTGGCTGATAGTGCCTTCAGAGCCGCCAGGATTGGATTGTTCACAAATATCTTGCCGCCGTTTGCCTTGATGCTGCTAGCAGTGGATATTGCGGCTGTGACAGCCCTGCAAGCTAAAATGGTCTATCGGATTGCAGCCATTTATGGGTTTTCGCTCACCGAACCTGCCCGTCGTGGAGAAGTTTTAGCCTTATGGGGACTGTCCATGGGCGGGTCAAGCGTCCTCAAAGCAGGACTCAGTGTGGTTGAAGTGATTCCGCTGTTGGGTGCAGCCGTTGGGATCGCAAGTAACGCAGCACTCCTTCAATCCCTTGGCTATGTTGCAATTCAGTTTTATGAAAAGAAACAAGCCGCAATTGATCAGATTTCACAACCCCAAAACGATGAATAGGTGGCGCGATCGCTCCACCTATTCATCAAAAAAGTGCGTCGAGCGATCGCTCGATGCATAATCTTCAAAAATCAGCTAGCAACTTCTGCCACACCAATAGGACAAGAAATCTTGGTGCCGCCTAACCCACAATATCCACCCGGATTTTTGGCAAGATATTGTTGGTGATAATCTTCGGCGTAGTAATAGGGCGGTGCATCCAAAATCTCGGTCGTGATGTCCCCGTAACCTGCCTGACTTAGCATCGGTTGGTAGGCTTGTCGGGTCGTTTCTGCTAGCTGGTGCTGCTCATCGGAATAGGTGTAGATTCCAGAGCGATATTGGGTTCCAGCATCGTTTCCTTGGCGCATTCCTTGGGTCGGGTTGTGGCTTTCCCAAAACACTTTCAACAATTGCTCATAACTGATGATTTTAGGGTCGTAGACTACTAGAACCACTTCGTTATGCCCGGTCATGCCGCTGCATACTTCGTTGTAGGTGGGGTTCGGAGTAATCCCGGCGGCATAGCCCACTGACGTGCTGAAAACACCAGGCTGTTGCCAAAATTTGCGCTCGGCTCCCCAAAAACAACCCAGCCCAAACATGGCGGTTTCCAATCCAGCGGGAAAAGGAGGCTTCAGCGGGTTCCCGTTCACGAAATGACGATTTTTGAGGTGCATTTCCTCGGCGCGCCCTGATAGCGCTTCTGTCGCAGTAGGCAGGGTTGATTTCTTGCCAAATCCAAACAGTCCCATGGTTTTAAATCTCAACTTTTGAATTCTATCTTTACTCTAATTCACAATTTTGAGAACCTGCTGAGTCGAGAAAAATAAAGTTCTGAATAGTTAGAGATCGCTCGACTTGCCTAATTTCTAAGTTCTTTCATCAGGGTGTCGATATCGCGTAGGAGATCGCCTGGATTTCCTTGAGCATTGGTCAAATTCCGCGCTTGATCCAATGCATACACGGCTTCTTGTTTGCGCCCCGATTCTTTCAGTGCCTTGGCTAGCTTATAGTGACCATCCGGGTCGTTGGGGACAATAGCGATGTATTGACGGTAGAAATTCGTGGCAGTGGAGTAGTTTCGCTGCTCAAAGAAAATATCACCCAGTCCTTCTTGAGCTTCGGGCAGATTGGGGCGAAGAGCGATCGCCCGTTGATAGGCACGCATCGCCTCCTCATAACGCTGCGCTGCCTGAAGCGATTTACCCATTTGAAGCTGAATGCTGGGATTTTGGGGTTCCAGTTGCACCGCTCTGTTAAAAGACGCGATCGCCTTTTCAAAATTATTTAACTGTAGCCACGCCGTACCTATGTGAACCCTTGCCATGCCTTGCTTCGGACCAATTCGAGCCGCTTGCTGCAAAGCCGTAAACGCTTCTTGAGGACGTTTTAACTGAATCAGCGACGTTCCCAGCAGTTCAAACCCCTTGTAGCTGTTGGGTGAAAACGCGGTGACACGACGGTAGATGTTCATCGCCTCATCGTATCGACCTTGACGTGCCAAGATGACACCCGTGCTTAAATTGGCATTAACATGGCGAGGATTAAACACAAGTGCCTGACGATAGGCGGAGAGTGCCTGATCATTTCTGCCTAAATTAGCAAGATTGAACCCAAGAGCATAGTGAAACTCAGCATTTTTAGGATCTAGGGCGATCGCCTGTTGATAAGCTCCCAACGCCGCATCATAGTTTCCTTGGCTGGCATACAAAAAGCCCATGCCCGCAAAAATTTTAGGATTCGCTTTATCCAAATCGGCTGCTTGCCGATAAACCGCCAACGCACCCGGAACGTTGCCAGAGTTTGCTAAACGCCGCCCTTCGCGCAGCAGTTGAGCCAGTGGATCTTTGCTGTTAGGTCTACTAGCGTTCGTAGCATTCGCTGGACTATTTTCTAACAGCCGCTGCTCCTGTGCCAACGCTGGAGAAACTGCTAACGTGGCGGTAAAAATCGAAACTGCGACCCATAAAATGTGCTTTCGCATACGCTTCCTTTGACACAACTATTGCAATTACCAAGGACGATTCATGATCCTACAGGGATAAGCCAGTAGTTGCAAAAGTTTACTCTAAAGATCGCTCTTTACTTTCGCACATTTGGGGAGCAATCTCAAATCGGGTGCGTCATTTGCAAATGATCCAATTGTTTAAGCACTAAAGTATTTGGCGGCGGGATGATATGCCACGATCGCCGTGGTGGATTGTTCGGGATATAGCTGTTCGCTTTCGTCCATCATCATCTCAATGCGATCGGTGCCCAGCAATTCCAGTTGTTTGTACTGATAGGAAATATCTGGACAGGCGGGATAGCCGAAGCTGTAGCGCGACCCTTGATAGCGCTGTGCCAACATATCGCGGATATTATCTGGATCTTGTGCCCCAAAGCCCAACTCTCGCCGAATCCTTGCATGAGTCCATTCTGAAAGCGCCTCGGCAATTTGCACGGATAGCCCATGAAAATAGAGGTATTCGGTATAGCTGTCGGCTTTGAATAGCGCTTGGGCAAACTCGGTGGCACTGTGTCCGGCTGTGACCGCCTGCATCGGAAAGACATCCATTTGTCCCGATTCTTTAGCCGCGAAGAAATCTGCAATGCAGTAGCGCCGCAGGGATTTTTGGCGGGGAAATTTCCAGGTGACCAGTGGAGTCGAAGGGGTATCTGCGATCGCTGGATCATAGATATGAACTGAGTTGCCTTCCGATTGGCAGGGAAAGTAACCATAAATAATTTGGGGCTGGAGCAGATTTTCTGCCACGATTCGGGTTTTCCACCGTTCCAAAATGGGATAGACCGTCTCTTGCAAGAACTGGTCATATTCCTCCTTTGATTGGTCTCGCGGCTTGCGAAATTGCCACTGTCCGGCAATTAATGCTTGCAAATCGAGATGCCAAAAAATTTCATCCCAAGGAATGTCTTCAGAATGGAGGATTTGGGTGCCCCAAAATGGCGGCGTGGGGCGGGAAATATCGGCGGCGATCGCGTCTGATCGAATCAAATCTTCTGGAGATTCAGAATGTTGAGTTTTGAGGTTTAAATGGTGAGTTTCCTCAGAAGTTGCCAATGGCGTTTCTATCTCATCATCTAGCGCTATGAACTCAGCCTCCACCTGTTCATCCAAAAATCCTTTTACATCATCCCAGTTCTCTGCCGCTTTCGCCGGCATCAGCTTTTCCATGAAGTGCAGATCGGAGAAGGCATCTTTGCCATAAATCACTTTGCCGTTGTAGGCATTTTGGCAGTCTTCATAAACAAACTTGGGCGTGAGTGCCGCGCCGCCCAGAATCACGGGCACCTGAATACCACGCTGATTGAACGTCTCCAGGTTTTCTTTCATGAAAGCAGTAGATTTGACAAGCAAGCCGCTCATGGCGATGCAGTCGGCGTTGTGCTGCTCGTAAGCTTCGATAATCTTGTCTACAGGCTGCTTGATGCCCAGATTGATCACCCGGTAACCGTTGTTCGAGAGGATGATATCCACTAGGTTTTTGCCAATGTCATGCACGTCGCCTTTGACTGTGGCAATCAGGAAAGTGCCTTTGGCGGTGTCTTTTCCGGCTTCGGCTTTTTCCATGTAGGGTTCCAGGTAGGCTACGGCTGACTTCATGGTTTCAGCGGATTGCAGCACGAACGGCAGTTGCATTTGCCCGGAGCCAAACAGTTCGCCGACAACCTTCATGCCGTCTAGCAAGTAAATATTGATGATATCCAGCGGTTTATAGGTTTTCTGGGCGATCGCCAACGCATCTTCCAGCCCAATCCGCTCACCGTCGATAATGTGACGCTTCAGACGTTCTTCGATCGGCAGATCTGCCAGCACATCTTTGGAACGGGCTTCTTTTGCCGAAACCCCTTCAAATAAGGTCGTCAGAATGGTTAGCGGATCGTAAATGCAGACCTGATTCTCGTCAAAGTTGCGTTCATCATGGATTAAGTGATGGCAGACTTCCTGGTGCTTTGGATCGATTTTTGCCAGGGGCAGGATTTTTGCCGCACTGACGATCGCCCCATCCATTCCTGCCTGCACTGCTTCATGCAAAAATATCGAGTTCAGCACAATCCGTGCCGCTGGACTCAGCCCAAAGGAAATGTTGGATACGCCCAGCAAAATATGACAGCCCGGAAGATTTTCGCGAATCAGGCGAATCGATTCAAGCGTCGCTTTGCCGTTGGCGCGGTCTTCTTCAATTCCGGTGGAAATGGGCAGTGCCAGTGTGTCAAAGAAAATTTCGTGGGCGGGAATGCCATATTCCAACGCTTGACGGTAGGCACGCTGAGCGATCTGAAACTTCTTCTCGGCGGTGCGCCCCATGCCGTCTTCATCGATCGTGCCGACGACTACGCCTGCCCCATAGGCTTTTGCCAGTTCCAGCACTTTCAAAAAGCGCTCCTCGCCATCTTCATAGTTGGTGGAGTTGAGGATGCATTTGCCGCCTGCCACTTTCAACCCGGCTTCCATTTTTTCCCATTCGGTGGAATCCAGCATCAAGGGCAAGGTAACATCCGTAACCAGACGCGACACCAAATCATGCATGTCTTTTTCGCCATCGCGCCCGACGTAATCTACGTTTACGTCTAGCACATGGGCACCTTCGCGCACCTGCGATCTCGCTACGGCAACCAATCCATCCCAGTCTTCCCCATTCAACAGTTCTCGCACCTTCTTCGAGCCGCTGGCATTTAACCGTTCGCCGATGATTAGGAAGGAATTGTCTTGATCGTAAGGTTGGGCGGCGTAGATGGAGGCGGCGGCGGGGATGTAATTAAAGGCGGGTCGGGGGTCAGGGGGAGTTTTGAGTTCGGAGTTCGGAGTTCGGAGTTCGGAGTTCGGAGTTCGGAGTTGAACATTCGCCATATCTCCTACGGAGACGCTACCCGAACGCCATTCGCCATTCCTCTTTCTGACGGGTCGCTCTTTGGGGTTCAACGTTTTGGCGAGTTCAGCAAGCTGGTGAATGTGGTCGGGGCGAGTGCCGCAACAACCGCCGATGACTTGTACGCCTAAATCTTCGACGAAACGCATTAGCGCCATCCGCAGTTCCATTGGGGTCAGCTTGTAGTGAGCGTGACCGCCGACGTTTTCAGGAATGCCAGCGTTGGGAATGCAGGAGATCACAAAGGGCGAATGCTGCGACAGATATTTGATGTGGTCTACCATGCGATCGGGTCCCGTGGCGCAGTTTAGCCCCAAAATGTCGATTGGAAAGGGTTCTAAAATCGAAAGCATGGCAGCGACATCGGAACCGACTAGCATGGTGCCCTGGATTTCCATGGTGACGGAAACCATCAGCGGACGGCGATCGCCCTTTGCCGCAAATACTTCTTCAATCCCGTTTAGCGCTGCCTTAATTTGCAGCACATCCTGACAGGTTTCCACCAAAAACAGATCCGCGCCGCCATCCCACAAGCCCTCTGCCTGCTCTCTGAATGAGGCTTTCATCGTGTCGAAATCGATGTGTCCCAAGGTGGGCAATTTGGTTGTGGGACCAATCGAGCCTGCCACAAAGCGGGGCTTTTCAGGCGTGGAGAACTCTGCCGTTACGCTTTTTGCCAGTTCTGTCGCTTTTTTGCTGAGCGTGTAAGCTTGATCCGCCAAGTCGTATTCTACTAGCACAATTGAAGCGGAGCCGAACGTGTCGGTTTCAATCACATCGGCACCCGCCGCCAAAAAATCGCGGTGTACTTTAGCGACGGCTTCCGGCTTGGTGTGTATCAAGTATTCATTACAGCCCTCATACTCGGCTCCACCAAAATCTTCTGCGGTCAGGTTTTGCACCTGCAAATTGGTTCCCATGGCTCCGTCAAATACTAGAACGGGGCGATCTGGATGGTAAAGGCGCTCAAGAAATGGGCTATTCATCAATGACTCTGAGATAAAACGCTAAAACGACCAGCCAGTCTGATGATTCAGCTTAACCCATCCCGTAAAAAATGACGAATGGCGAATGAAGATTGAGGATTGACACAAAACTCCGTAACGCATCAATCTTGGAAGATGATACGTCACGGAGTCTTGGCACATTCCATCAAGCTAACAGTCAACGGCTAACTTATGGATTGGCGTTGATAAAATCCATGATTCCCTGGAACTTGGGAGCCGTGCTGGGGTTTTGGTTTTGGTATTCCAGTGCGCCCCAGAAGCCCCACTTGCTAGGAGCCGCAACGTCGTTAAACTGGTTGAAATTACCACCGCCGCTGCTTGTTTGCCACTGATCTAAGTAGGCTTTGTACACATCTCTCATGCGAGGATTGCGGTTGACTTCTGTAAATAGGTCAGTCATTTTTGCCAATTTGTCGTCAGGAAACTGGTAGCTAGTGAGGTGGGCACCCCCTTCGTAAGAGACTAAATCGAGACCAAATCGTTTAGCAACAGTGGCATTGCTGTCGAACATGGCTTTGAGTTCTGTGGGAATTTCTCTGAGCATTCCATCAATGATTTGATCCGCAGTCATATTGATCGTGATGTTGACGCGATCAATATCGTTAATATCGCTCCAGCCATCGCCATCTGCATCGCCAAAGCCGTCAAAGTAGGGCGCGATCGCGTAGGCATCGGCATGTTTATAGGCATCCTTCCAACCTAGGATTTGTTCGCCGACCCAAGGGTTAACGGCTTGTCCTGATAAGACGCGCTCAACCCGTTGACTGGTGCTAGCACCAAACACGTTCTCCCAAATTTTGAAGATTTCAACGGAACGCTCGGAGTAGTAACGAAATCCAGCGCCCCAAGTGGTGGTGTCTAAGCCGCGTGCCAGCCCTTGCTGCCCAACATAGTTTGCTTGGGTGAAGATGGTGTTCCAGGTTTCGTTGGAATACTCCACACGAGCTTTAAGCGATGGGTCGAGGCGATCGCGCACCATCGTGGCAAAATTTCGCACATAGTCATCGCTTGCTTGGGCTGGAATGGTAAACCAGGGATCAATTTTCAGCGTATTGGCAAGCTGGATCAGATATTCCAACGCCACGCCTTTACTAGTTGCTTGGGTGGCACTGGTGAGAGTCGCGCGATCGCTCCAGTTTTCCAAGGTGGAGTTATTCGTCGCTTCCCAATCCATAAACCTGAGCGTATCAAACTTAGACAACCGATCTAAGAAGACCGGGTTGAAGGTCTGAGTTTGGTAAGTATTCTCAAAACCGGGCAAAATGAACCGAATATTGCGAACCGGATTACTCGAATTAGTCTCTAGAAGCCGGATGAAAACCCCGTTGCTATCGGGCTTCACGTCAACGGTGATTTTTCCAGGAGACTGGCTCACGATTTTGGCATTGTCATAGGTGAAATCGATTTTGCCTTCCCCCTCGTAGAGCAGGGTGTATCTGCCAGCGGGAAAAGTGGCTCCCGTTAGCACAATCGTTTCGGCGTATTGTCCAGGTGCGAGGGATGCAATCCACCCTTCTGGGGTGAGATTCAGCGCGCCTCCTTGCCCCCACGGTGATCCCTGCCGCTGAGCAATCCATTCTCGCGAGGTTTTGAATACGTCTGTAAAGGGCACTTCTGTTGACCAGTCGGCGATGCCAGCTAGGTTTGTTCCAATTTGCGATCGCGTTCCGGTTGGAGCAGGTGCAGGTGTTGGTGCAGGCGTGGGTGCAGGCGCAGGTATTGGCGTGGGCGCTGGCGCAGGTATTGGCGTAGGCGCTGGCGTAGATCCATTGTGGAAAACAAAATTATCGAGCGTGCCATAAGCCGAATTGCTCCCCGCCGCAAAGTCAATGGTGACTCGCGTTATGCCCGCCCAATCCAAACTCAGCGTTTGCATCTGTTTCGTCGCTGCGGTGAAGGTGGAGACTTTGGTAGAGCCG
>JBGTAZ010000225.1:0-4880 GCA_041749615.1 Leptolyngbyaceae cyanobacterium
TAGGGATAGAGATCGCTAGTGAAGAGGGTTTCGCCTAGGTGATACACCGAGGCGATGTCGTCAATATCCATATCTCGCACCATGCATGGCAGCGGCTCATAGTCTTTAGATTTATCAGTGTCTTTAGATTGATTAGATTTATCAGTCATAAAATCAGTACTGTCAGTGTTCATACATCGCAATTCATCGATCGCAATTCATCGATCGCATCTAGAGAGGAACTTCTTGAATCTCCAAAATTTCAGAGAGGGCTAGGGAGTTAGATGGCTCAGAGCGCCATTGGTCAGGCTGTTTGCCATCGCTACCAAAACATCGTGGACAAAAGTGACAGCGATCGCATTCTTGGTGAGCAATTCCTAACTGGGGCAGGCTTTCTCCGTCGGCATACTGATTCAGCCAAGTGGTTAACTGTTGCAAAAGCTCAGTCAAGTCTTGGCGAGTGCGATCGTGCTGGGTGCGATCGTAGGAGAAACTCAGACTTTGGGGCGTAGCAGAATCTTGATCCGTCGCTTGAAAAAACCAGTACACCATGGATAGCTGCTCCGGCTCATAGGAACTGGTTTCTGCTAAACCGTAGAGATATAGGCGGGTTTGCCAGTTTTCTGCAAGGTGACGGGCAGTTTGCGGACGAGGGTAGGTTTTCCAGTCCAAAATTTTGGACTGGCGAACGACTTTCGTCGCGCTTGCGCTATCGCTCGATAGCAGCAGGTCGTAGCGCATCGTCAGCAGATATCCCTGGCATTCTAAAGTACGCTCGTGTTCTGCCTGCTGCATGGGTGCGGCATCACTGCCCGGAAGTGCCAAAATTTCGGGGGAGGCGGCTTCAAAAGCGGTAAACCATTGATCAAGTTGAGGATCGGCTTGAGTTAGAGGTGCGATCGGTAAGCCAAGCTGCCACTGCTGCAATAGGAGATGAAACCGTGCGCCTTGGGTTTGGCGTTCTTGCTGCTCGGTTGGGTTGGGAGAACTAAACTGATCCAGAAAAGCGTACTGAAATTTGCGTGGACAGGCAGCCAGCAGATTCAAATGTCCCTGGGATAAGCGAATGGGTGCGGCTACAGGCGGCGGAAACGCTAAAGGAATCATTTGGTCAGCACAAATACACTGCCTTCATTGCCCCGTCCGATGCGCAAGTTCTCATCTAAATAGGTGATATCCAGCCAGCCGCTTTGGTCGCGGTTGATGGTGAAATCGATCGCGGTCAACTTCTGCCCCGTTTCCATCTGTTGAATAAATCCGCTGGGTGACTGATATCCGATCAGGCGTTGCAATCCCAACACCGATCGCTCAAAGGTCACATCTACTCGTCGCTGCGAAACTGGCTCAAATCGTGCCGACACGCTGACAATGCCTTCTGCCCAAGGCAATCCGGCAACTTCCGCAATGTTATAGAGCTTTGCCTGTTTCACCCGAATGGATTGATAGACCTGCCCCAGATTAATCAGCGGAAATTGGTTGATGCCTAAAATGCCGCGACTGGTGGTGTAAAGTAGCCGCCAATCGCCATCTAACAGAGCGGCGGCTTCCACGGGGCGCGGGGTCGGATTGCGGTCTTCTAGTTGAGCAACCATCGCCAGAATCGCCTGCTTTTGAGGCTCGGTTGCCAATAAGCCTCGATTAGTCGGCGCGATCGCGTTTAAAAGCTCTGATTTGCCAATCATTTTGCAGGATTCTCGTGATTAGAGATAATAAGCTTGTGGAATACTGAATAGGTGGGACAAAATCTTGCAATTTCAGCGAAGAGTGATACACTCTTGGTGTCTTTTTCGTATTTGGCTGCTGCCTACACGCGAAATAGCGCGAATTGACTTGCTAGATCCAGTGTCCTTGCAATCTTCAGTATACTGGCAGCTATTTTTTGGAACAAACGGGCGTATGATTTACAATCCTTCTCTGCATCAAGAACCTCGCAGCCAACGGGCACGGGTTTTACCTCAAAGACAATCTTCCTCAATTTTGGGCTGGCTTGAACAAAGCGGTCGCCTGTTGGCTCGTGAAAGCACCGACTTTGACTATGGTGACAACGAGGAAGAGATCAACGCGCTGATGGCAGGCGATGACAATACGAATGATTTTGATGATGACGACGACGACGAGTTGGAATTGGAAGATTAATTCTTGAATAGAAATTCAAGTCATCTTTGGAAATAGTGGTGAGTTTTTGATTCCTAAAAGCAGCTAGTTTTGCCGCTTTCGGTTCTGTCAAATGGTGCATGGTGTGTGGAGTGGAGTGAACGCTTGTGGATGCCAAAGTAGTCTATAGACCGATTTTTCGACTATCTGGAACGCTATTGTTGGGGGTGCTAACAGCCAGTCTGAGTATGGCGGCATTGTATTTGGATTGGGCAGCAGGGCGATCGCCCCTTCAAATTCAGTCTTTGACCCTGCCCTTATGGATCTGTGCCTTGGCAACCGCCGCCCTAGGTTTTTCCGCCGTACCAATGCTTCAGGCAATCAAAGCAGGGCAAAGCATCCGCGAAGACGGACCCCAATCTCACTTGAAGAAAGCCGGAACCCCGACCATGGGCGGCATTTTCTTTATTCCCGTTGCGTTACTAGCCGCCCTGGTCTGGTCGGAGTTTTCACCCGCTGTGGTAGCAGTGGTGGCGCTGACCTTTTCCTACGCATTTATCGGCTGGCTCGATGATTGGCAAATCATTCGACATCAATCCAATAAGGGAATTTCTCCCCGCTTGAAGCTCATCATGCAAATTGGCTTTGGTGGGATGTTTTGTCTATGGGCAGCCCTGGCGCAACCCGCTAGTATTGCCAATCTCACCCTACCGTTTGGACATCTGCTCCCATTGGGCTTGCTGATGGTTCCTCTAGGTTGGTTTGCGCTGGTTGCCGAAAGCAATGCGACAAACTTGACCGACGGTCTGGATGGTCTGGCAGCAGGCACCGTGGCGATCGCTCTCCTGGCTTTAGGTGCGCTGGTTTCTCCAACGTCTCCCGACTTGATGATTTTCTGCGCTTGTCTCAGTGGAGCGTGTTTAGGTTTTTTAGCGCACAATCGCAATCCTGCCCGTGTGTTTATGGGCGATACCGGATCATTGGCGCTGGGTGGCGCTTTGGCAGCAGTCGCAATCCTGACCGGCAATTTGCTGGCACTGTTCATTTTGGGCGGATTGTTTCTAGTGGAAACCCTGTCGGTGATTGCCCAAGTCAGCTACTTTAAGGCGACAAAAGGAACGGATGGGATTGGCAAGCGCTTGTTCAAAATGTCGCCCTACCACAACCACTTGGAGCTTTCAGGCTGGGCTGAGACCCACATTGTCGCAGTGTTTTATCTGGTAGGTGGGTTGCTAGCCTGTTTAACATTGGCAATTTTTTGAGGGTTTAGAGAGAAACCAAGGGCATAGGGATTGAGCGATTCCTTTAAGGAGTCCTGTGAAAAACGTGGCTAACATTTCACAAATCGTACTCCTTTTTGATTTAAAACATTCCTAATCTCTAAATTCTGAGATCAAAATCTGTTATCATTGTTTTTCAATAGCTGGAGAGATGGCTGAGTGGTCGAAAGCGGCAGATTGCTAATCTGTTGTACGAATCGTAAGACCGTACCGAGGGTTCGAATCCCTCTCTCTCCGTTGATCAACTGCATTAAGTAAGAGAAAGGGCAATCTTTTGGGGTTGCCTTTTCTGATTACCTCACCTGATGTGCAACTAAAGTCAGCCCACCCTTCGGGAAGCAAGCTATATCCCCCCAGCCCTTTCTCTCAAGGCAGGAGAAGGGAAGTAAGAATCGGTCAAAGTTCTTCACCCATACATCTATCCATCACGCAGAAGTTGGCAGGCTAGCATCAGAGATTAGGTTTTAGCGGAGAGTTGCGATTCTTCGAGGAAGTGATGGAGCACGCTAATCCCCCGTCACAGGGTTTTCAAGCGGGTTCTCCATCGCCTTTACGGGCAAGGAACCCGCCTAATCGAGCCATCCAGACGATGACTGGATGGATGGTCGGTATTGTTCGAGAGTGATTTTTCGGCTCCAACTTCCGGCGCAAAAGTCGCCCCTTTTAAAGTGCCAAAATGGAAATCAGCCAGATCACACAATTTTTCTGGCTAGATTTTTTTGCAGCAGCCAGATTGCGATCGCGGTTGCGCCTCCGGTCAGCAATCCACTACCCAGCGATGCCTTGCCAACCAGAATACAAATTAATCCACTGCTGAAAAGTGCGATCGCGCCGCCGCCAGCCACGGTAACCAGCAGTTTGACCGTGGTCACTGCGTCTGTCATGCGTTGTAGCACCGCTTCATCTGATTCCGTTGGCACAATTGACGGCATGGTGTGCTGCAACGACTGATACTTCACCGCATCTAACTGATAATAGGTTCCCAACTCTGCATCCCGCAGTTTCGCAACGGAATGTAAGCCAAATCGTTTTGCATGGCGGATGGCGAGACTAATGTGGCGCTTCGTGGCAACGGGCTGAAATACCTCAAAAATAGAAGTGCGGTAAACTCCTGTTTTTGCCATTTCTAGAATCCGTTCACTGAGTTCTGCAACGGCTAAACGGCGGCTAATTTCACTAGTCATCGCCAATGGACTCCCAAAAACTTACACCAATTTGAAATTGAAACGCGACAGATGATCTGCTGGAAGCGGCAATGTTTCTTGGTCTTGCAATTTAAAATATCTCCTACGGAGACGCTACGCGAACAAAACTCAAAACGGTATTACATCCACAAAACCGACATCACATGGACACTTCGTACCCCGTACTTCGTACCCCGTACTTCGTCCGAACCGCATCACGGAAGATCGATGCCTCACGAATCCATCGTCGTCTCACCGCTCGGCGGCGCGAACTCGCGAAGCGTCCGTACTAGGTACGGAAAGATCTTCACAGCTCCGGCTGATTGGGTCCTCGTCCCGCCGG
>JBGTAZ010000226.1:0-19987 GCA_041749615.1 Leptolyngbyaceae cyanobacterium
GTGGTGATTTGAAAGGTGTAATGCCGCTTGTAAAAGCTGGGAAGCTTGGAGGTCAGGTATAGTAAGGCTTCAGTCATTGACGATCGCCTAGATAGCTTGCCATACACCACTCCATATCGCTGGCTGCACGATTCACAAGTAACCTGCGTGGGAATGGCGCTACGATGCAACTCGGCGATCGGTTTTTTGCAGGAAGGGCAATATAGTGAAAGTCTCATTACCAGATTCAATCAGGGGCGGGTACGGGAAATTCCACATTCACAGTTATCTTCAATGGAAGAACCCAGCGATTGTTTCTGGATCTTAGCGAGTCTTTTTGAATTCCTGGGATTTCGATAGCCAAGGTTTGTAAAGATTTAGGAGATAGGAATGAGACTTTGGAGTCGAAAAAATCCTATTTGCCAGTTCCCGGTGGATTGTGGGTCAATCAGTGGCGATGATTTGGGGGACTTTGAAGAATTCACCATCCCGATCCGGGGCGCTCTCCAAAATTGCCTCGCGATCGCTGTGGGGTTCTAACACATCTTGCCGCGTGATGTTACTCGCATCGATCGCCCGAAAGGTTGGCTCAATGTCGGTTACATCCAGTTCACTCAACTGCTCAAAATAATCCAAAATGCCGTTCAACTGTGTGGTGAACATTTCTTCTTCAGCAGTCGATAATTCTAATCGTGCCAGATGGGCAACTTTCCGAACTTGTTCGCGATCGATCATAGAAATGAGGAAATTAGGGAATAGAAAGTGAGATTAGTAGAAGACCCTCATCCCCAACCCTTCTCCCCAAGGAGAAGGGAGTAATTTCAAAGTCCCTCTCCCTAGGGAGAGGGATTTAGGGTGAGGGCAATTTGCGACATCTACATTTGATTTAAGTTTATCTAACGCTTTTAAAAGAACACATCGATTTGCGATCTTCCAGTGGTCTTCATCCAGTTTTGGGCTTCAATATAGTTGTTTGGAGCGTTGCGGATGGCGCGTTTCCAATAGTCTGCTGCTTGATCAAACCATTCTTCCGCTTCTTCTTCTTTGCCTTCTTCTTCGGCTCGCTCCCCTTTGTAGTGAAAGATCACAGCCACATTATTTAATGTTTGGGGCATCCGAGGATTGATCTCGATCGATTGGAAGTAGTAATCTAGCGCGCGATCGTGTTCGCCGTTACTGGCATGAATTAGCCCAATGTTGTAAAGAATGTAGCTGCGATCGTTGTCGTCTTCCTCCAACTTGAGGGCTTCCTGATAGTTTTCAAGCGCCTCGGCATACTCTCCATCCGCTTGGGCTGACATGCCATCCCGATAGTATGCAAAAGCTATCTTTTCCTTTCTGGTCGCAGGCAGTAGCTTAAGAATTAGGTCTGCCATGACCGTAAAACTTTTGTCGATGAAGTTGTCGTTGCGTTGAGTTCTGGGCATATAGCAAAGGAGAGTAAGGTCGGCTAATCGGCTGATCTATAATGATGTGCGATCGCGAAACGCTTCCTAGTTTAACGTTCTCTTGGGGGCAACGAATAGACAAAAAGCATTAAGAAGAGTGTCATGGGCTGAGGACGGTGGCAGGAATGTGGGGAGGCAGGAATGAAAAGCAAGGAGTCGCTTTTTTCTAGCCCTAGATCCTAACGCCCATCGTGCCAAGACGGTTTTCTACCCCTCCCAAGCGTCATACAGACTTTCTATACTGTAGATCACAGTCTCAAGCAAAGCATTGGAACGATGTCCATGACTCCAAACCCAGACATTATGCAAGCCGTAGAACGATTGGACTACCGCGTCACCGTGGGGGATGTGGCGGCTCAAGCTGGGTTAGAGGTCGCCGTGGCAGAGCAGGGTTTGTTGGCGCTGGCATCGGAGGTGAGTGGTCATCTTCAGGTGGCTGAATCGGGCGATGTGGTGTATCTCTTTCCTCCAGAGTTTCGCTCAATCTTGCGAAATAAATACTTTCGGCTTCAGCTTAAGGACTGGTGGGAGAAGATTTGGCGGGTTCTTTTCTATCTGATTCGGATCTCCTTTGGCATTTTGCTGATTGCCTCTATTCTGCTAATTTTTCTAACAATTTTGCTGATCACCTTGTCGCTGAGTGCGGCGAGTAATGACGATAACGATTCTGATAGCGGAATTGGTTTGCCATCTATGGGGTGGGGGTGGAGTCCTGATATTTGGTGGATCTTTTATCCTGACTACTCTAGCCGTCGTGCGACCCATCGCCCTGATTCAGGTGGAGAAAAGTCTTCTCTCAATTTTTTAGAAGCAATATTTTCGTTTTTGTTTGGCGATGGCGACCCTAACGCAAATTTGGAAGACCGCCGCTGGAGGGCGATCGCCACTGTCATCCGCAACCAAAAGGGTGCCGTCGTTGCGGAGCAGTTGGCACCTTACCTCGATGAGGTGGGTCAAGGCTATGCCCGTGAGTATGAAGAATATATGCTGCCGGTGCTGACTCGCTTTAATGGACGACCAGAAGTTAGCCCAGAAGGAGGCTTGGTCTACCATTTTCCTGAACTGCAAACGAGCGCGATCGAGCAACGATTAGAGCCGATCGCTGCTTATTTGCGAGAATTGCCTTGGCGATTTAGTCAGGCAGGGGCAGGGCAAATTACGCTCGCGATCGGGTTGGGGAGTCTGAATTTAATTGGTGCCCTGACTTTAGGCAGTCTTTTGGCAGGAGGCGTTGTTGCGGCTCAAATGGGTGGGTTGGTCGCGTTTGTGCAGGCAATATTTTGGGTCTTGTTGGGCTATGGCTCGGCATTCCTGGCAATTCCACTCTTGCGCTATTTTTGGATTCAGTGGCGCAACCGCAAAATAGAAAGTCGGAATCAATCCCGCCAAGATCGAGCCGTTGTTCTGAATGAAGCCGATCAAGATTTGCAGAAAAAGATGCTTTATGCCCAGCAGTTCGCGGCAGAGACCATTGTTGGCACGGATAATCTGGCATACACCACGGAACAAGATTTGATTGAGCAAGAAATTGAGCAGACTGACAAGATTGATGCGGAATGGCAACGCCGTTTGGAACAGGGGTGATCGGTGTGCTATTCGCTCACTGATCACGGTAGGATACAGATGCATTAACAGAATTTAATAATGGTAGAACGTCCAATCAAAAAATCTGAGCGACTAGAAAAAGTTGCCTCAGAAGGAGAGAACTCAACTGTTCAGCCGTCTGTACAGCGCGAAGATCGCCCCCGTCCAGTTCGTAGCGAAGATCGTCCGAGTGGAGACCGTCCGAGTGAAGATCGTCCCAGTGGAGACCGTCCGAGCATTGATCGTCCGAGTCGCGACAAAGACCGTTCGAGCCGTAGTGACGATCGCCCAGGTGGCGATAGAGACCGCGATCGCAAAGGCAAGGGTGGCAGAGGGGGCGATCGCAAAGAAGAGTTCAAAGCTCCTGCCAGTGTGGCTTTGATGAGAGGACCAAAACCGCCGAGAGTCAAGTCTAAAGCTGAGATTGAAGCGGAAGAAGCTGCCGCCGCTGAAGCTGCTGCAAAAGCAGAAGCAGAAGCTGCCGCCAAGGCTGAAGCAGAAGCCTTAGAAGCTGCTGCAAAAGCAGAAGCAGAAGCTAAGGCAAAAGTTGATGCTGAGGAAGCCGCCGCTAAAGCCGAAGCAGAAGCCGCAAAAGCCTTAGAAGCCGCCGAAGCAGAAGCAAAAGCCGCTGCAAAAGCCGAAGCCCAAGCAGAAGTCACTGATGCAGCAATTACACCAGAAGAGCCTGCTGAAGTCGTATCCGAACCTGTTGAGCCAGTCTTGGATGCTGCCGCTGAGCCTGCGACCGAAGTTGCTGCAATTCCGGCTGAGCCTGTCGCTGATGAGGCGATCGCATCTCCTGAAGAAGACCCGGCTGAAACGGGTGCTGAATTAATCTCTGAACCCATTGCTGAGGTTCCAGAAATGGGGGGCGCTCCTGTAGTGAAAGCTCCTGTGGTGAAATCTCCTGATGCACCTATCAAGAAGATAAAGAACGTTGAATCTGTGGTGACGGAAAGCTAGCGGAATTAGATCGCCGCGATCGCGTCCATGGCGGCTTCCAAGGCGATCGCTACATGCGTCCAGTGCGTTCCTCCCTGGCAAAATACGGTGTAGGGTTCTCGCAAGGGTCCATCTGCTGAAAGCTCGGAGGTGCTGCCATCAATGAATGTGCCCCCTGCCATGACTAACTCGCTTTCGTAACCAGGCGTTTTGGCTGGCACCGGGTCGAGATAGGAGCCAATTGGCGAATGTTGCTGAATGGCGCGGCAAAAAGCGATGAGTTTATCCTTTGAACCTAATTGCACCGCTTGGATCACGTCCCGGCGTGGAGCCATCGGCAACGGGTTGACGGGATACCCTAGGCGATCAAATACGTAAGCGGTTAAATGGTTGCCTTTCATTGCCTCTCCCACCATTTGAGGGGCGAGAAAAAGCCCTTGAAACAACAGCCGATTTTGGTCGAAGGTTGCCCCCCCGGAGCTACCAATCCCCGGAGCCGTCAGTCGGCAGGTAGCCATTTCTACTAAGTCTGCTCGTCCAGCAACATAGCCACCTGCCGTCACAATAGTGCCGCCCAGATTTTTGATCAGTGACCCCGCCATCAAGTCTGCCCCAACGCCCGTGGGTTCGCACGACTCCACAAATTCGCCATAGCAGTTATCGACAAAGCAAATCGTGTTGGGGTTCTGCTGTTTAACGATTTGAACGATTTTTTCAATATCCGCGATCTCCAAACTCGATCGCCAAGAATATCCACACGATCGCTGAATCAATACCAGGCGCGTCTCGGATTTGATAGCATGGGCTAATGCTTGCCAGTCAATCTCGCCTGTTTGTGTGAGATCTAACTGGCGATAGTGAATCCCAAACTCTGCTAAGGAACCCTGCTGATGCCCCCGTAGACCAATCACTTCTTCCAACGTGTCATAAGGGGCACCCGCCACGGCAAGCATTTCGTCTCCTGGACGAAGAACGCCAAACAGCGCACAGGCGATCGCGTGCGTCCCAGACACAAATTGAACCCTTACCGCAGCTGCTTCCGCCCCCAAGACTTGAGCAAAGACTTGATCCAATACTTCCCTGCCTAAATCACCATGCCCATACCCTGTTACCCCAGAAAAGTGGTGAGTGCCAACTCGGTGCTGGCGAAAGGCGGCTAGCAAACGTTTTAGATTTTCCTTGACCTGTATGTCAATACCAGAAAAAATCAGGGATAGTGCTTGTTCTGCTTCTTTAAAAAGAACCGGGCTGTTCATTTTCCGCTTGCTTCTCCAAAATAATTCTTAGCGTCTTGTGCTGCGGTAGCCAATCTACCCATCTCTGCGGCGAGATCGCTAAAACGAGCGTCTAGTTTTGCGCCAATTTGGCATTGTACTTCTCATTGGGACTAATGCATGACTGTTGCAACTTCAAACAAACCACTCAAATTAGATTTGCCGGTAGTTTTATTTATGGTGATTGTGCACGGTGGTGCGCTCTTTGCCTTATTACCGAGCAACTTTAGCTGGGCAGCCGTAGGAATCGCGGTTTTCCTACATTGGGTCACTGGAGGGTTAGGGATTACCCTAGGATTCCATCGCCTCGTCACCCACCGCAGCTTCCAAACGCCAAAATGGGTTGAATACTTCTTGGTTTTGTGTGGAACCCTATCCTGCCAAGGCGGTGTGACTGAATGGGTGGGAATGCATCGCTTTCACCACTTACATTCGGATCAAGACCAAGATCCCCATGACTCGAAGCGCGGCTTTTGGTGGAGTCACATGGGCTGGATGCTATTTGATATTCCCATGCGCGATCAAGTGCCTCGTTTCACGAAAGACATTAACGAAGACCCGGTTTACCAGTTTTTTAATAAGTACTTTATTCCGCTTCAGATTGCGTTGGGCGTGGTGCTATACGCGATCGGGGGCTGGTCGTTTGTGGTGTGGGGCGTTTTTGTTCGCCTGATTGCGGTTTTTCATTGCACTTGGTTGGTGAATAGCGCGACTCACATGTTTGGGTATCAAAGCCATGAATCCAACGACAACTCCCGCAATTGCTGGTGGGTTGCCCTGCTAACTTACGGCGAAGGCTGGCACAACAATCACCATGCCTATCAACACTCGGCTCGTCATGGGTTGCAGTGGTGGGAAATTGATATGACTTGGATGACCATTCAACTTTTACAGTCGCTTGGGTTGGCAAGTAAGGTTAAATTGGCGAACAAAGAGTAGCGCTTTGGCGATGAAATGCCCTCACCCTAAATCCCTCTCCCTAGGGCGAGGGACTTTGAATCTTACTCCCTTCTCCCCAAGGAGAAGGGTTGGGGATGAGGGCATTCTACAAAGGTGGATTCAAAATTGCCCTGTTCCCTGAATAATATGCTTCACCGTCGTGAGGGTTTCTAGACTAATAGGACCACGGCGGTGTCCTTTTTGGTTAGACATGCCCAGAAAAATCGAGTCTCCTCGTTTAGGATTGCGAGAAAAGCGGGGTGACGCATTGATGTAAGTAGAGGCGCTGTTAATGCCCAGCGCAAATTGGCGGCTTTCCTGATAAGATTCGGTGACTAAACAATCGGCATGTCCGCTGCTGTTTAAGTTAATCCAAGCGATCGCCTCGTCCAAACTGGCAACGAGCTTAAAGGCAATCACCTTCGCCAAATAAGCCTGTCGCCATTCGCCCTCTTCTGCCAGCCGCAAATCAGGAAACTCGGCTGCTAAGGCAGTATCTCCACGCAACTCAAACCCTTTTTCCCGTAGGCTGTTCCACAACATCAGCAGTGAAGAGGGATTTTGGCTAGGGTGAATCAGCACTTTCTCGATCGCATTCACGGGGTCAGGTTCGCTTTGGTGACTGTCTAAAATCATCCAGCGAACCGCTTCTAACCCACCGGAAGGCGACCAATATAAGTAACAGTTGCCCATGGCAGATTTCAAGACGGGAGCCGTTGCCTGTCGGACAATCTGCTGCACCAAGCTAGGACGACCGTAGGGAATAATCAGATTCAGATATTGATCCTGAACAATTAGATCCCTTACTAGGGTGCTGTGGTCGGATGCGACGGCTTGGAGGCACCCTTCAGGTAAGCCTACTTTTTCAATGGCTGACCACAGCGCTTGGGCGATCGCGGCATTAGAATGGCTTGCCTCTCCGCTGCCCTTCAAAACCAAACTATTGCCCGTTTTGATGCACAACCCTGCCGCTACTGCCGCCAACTCTGGAAACGCTTCGTAAATCATGGCAATCACACCCAAGGGCATCAGTTGGGAATAGATTTGGCAGTGATCAATTTGGTATGCCGCATCCATGACGCGCCCAATCGGGTCAGGTAGCTCACTCAAACGCTTGAGCAGTTGAACCGCAGTTTGCAGGCGTTCAGGGGTCAGCTTCAACCATTCTAAAATCAGGTCGGGCACCGCCATTTCTCGGCTTGCTTCTAGGTCTAAAGTGTTTGCTTCAAGAATGTCATTTTGAGCCTGTTTCAGGGCTTCTGCCATGGCATAAACTGCCTGACTCCGAAGTACTCCTCTGGTGGTGGATAGATGAATTGAAGCCCGATGGGCAGCTTGGACAGCCGCGATCGGATCAGAAGTAAGACCAAGGAAATCCGTCGTCATTGGGTTACCGTCTATATGCCAGTAAGACCATTAAGGCTGGAAGCAGCGCCAGAAGTATAATACCAATCACTAGCACGGCACTATGGGAGGTTGGCTTGGCATTCAGTGCTAGCGGTAGCCAAATCACTAGCATGATGAAGACGATGCCCAGGGCGATCGGCAAGTAGTTATCTCTAAAATTAGGGTTGGCGACGTTCCACTGGTGCCCATTCCATCGCCATGCTTTTTTGTAGGGATAACTGCTGGCTAGATGCTCTAATACTTGCCCACTTTCATCAACCACAAAAATTTGCTGGCAGCGGTTACACCCAAAAGCTTCAGTTAAAGCGATCGGGGTTAGTTGCCCTTTGCGACGACAAGGACAAGGATACTCTTGGTTTAAATCAATCTTCTGGGATTTTTGCGGTTGCACAGGCAGACCAGGGCTGAAATTGCTAGTTTCTTTGACTCAGAATGGCTACCTATCCATTCAGGCAAGTTTTGGCTGTAATGATCAAGTAGTTCTATTGGCAAAGCAAGAGCTAGTATTTGCTTTAGCAAGCGCTAGTGTCTGCTTAGATTACTTGTAAACGCAATGCTTGCTGATTACTGGAATCTTACCATCCTAGCTTTGAAGTCTAAAGCTTTGAAGTCTAAAAGACTTATGCGGTTAAAAGCGGGTGACGAGATTCGAACTCGTGACATCAACCTTGGCAAGGTTGCGCTCTACCACTGAGCCACACCCGCATAATTCAGACGATCATTAGATTCGCATTTAACTATACCTTTTGTCAACCCTTATCTTACAGTTTATAATTTTGCCTATGGATATTATTCGTCTCACAGGTATTCGTGGCTATGGTTATGTCGGTGCGCTGCCAGAAGAACAGGTCTTAGGGCAGTGGTTTGAAGTAGATGTCACACTTGTGCTCGATTTAGCAGCCGCAGGTCAGAGCGATCGCTTAGAGGATACGCTGAACTACTGTTCCGTCGTGGAAACAGTCCAACACCTGATTCAAACGTCCAAGTTTGCTCTGCTAGAAAAATTGGCAAGCGCGATCGCCGATGCCCTATTGCAAAGTAACTCCGCTGAAACTCCCATTCAGCAGGTTACTATCGCTCTGACTAAGCTTACGCCGCCCATCCCACACTTTAGCGGTCAGGTGACGGTTGAAATAACGCGCAAGCCTTTTGCTGCCTAGCTAGGCAGTTTGAATGACTTGAGCGATCGCGGTTGCCACTTCTTTGCTTTTCCAATAGCTGCCGTGGGCATCGCCCCCATTGATCAGCGGCAGCATCGTTTGACTAAAAGGCTTCATTAAAAAATTGCTGGGAATCACAATATCTTCAATTTGCACTGTGTTTTTCGCGCCTTCTAGCAAGATCGGTAGCAGTCCTGCTAAAGGGTAGGCGATCGGATCGCCGGGATGGGCATAGTTACGCCAGGGTAAGGGTTTGCCGCGTCGCTTTGTATAAAGCGACTCCAGCAATTCCTTTAACTTGGGTGTGAGGTTGAAACTGCGACCACCAGCGGCGTTAATTAGGCTGAATAGGGAAATCGGCGACCCCATCGTGTGGATGCTGGCAACGGGAATGCCAAACTCTTGGTTTTCTTGAAAGCCTAACCCAAAAAAGCCAGCGCGAATATGGTCAATATTTTGACGGGTTTCGAGTTCTACTTCCGCCGCTTCCCACCGAGGCGCAAACAGAATGTCAAACAAGATGACGGTGCCCCAGCTATGGGTGACGAGATGCAAGCGATCGCCCTGCAATTTATCACTATCGAGCGGCGATTTTAGCTGGTCTAAATTCAACCCCATTTGGTCTAGCGCTTGATCACTCAGTTGCCGAACTAATTTAGCGCTCACGTGACGGCTGAGATAAAGAGCCGCATCGCCGACAAAGGGCAAAATCTGTTGAGTTCGTAGTTTTTGGAACCAAAAATCAGACCATTTTGGGGAATCTTGCAGCCCTTCTAGCAATACCCTAGTTGCCTCTTCGCTGACATTTCCCCAAAACAGGTAAATGGGCTTCAACTCTCTAGAAGGGGTTTCCCTAGAGGCGTTCTTAACGGATGCTTGAATTCGCTCAAATAGACGCTGGGCATCTTGGCGAAAGCTGGGTTCGCTGGGGGTGTTGACTCCATGGATGAATAGCACGTAGTCTGTGGGCATTTTAGACGCTCCAATTTCAGTTCATTCTCTGAAGAGACGATTCTAAAAATAGAATACGAGCGATCGCGCCTTGATTCCGGGAACTCTTTGCAACGCGATCGCTGGGTTATTAAGAATCGCTGGGTTATGAGATAAAGAGCAACTGAATTTAGGCGGGTTGTCCTGCCCAGATTTTCTCTAGCACCGTAGCAGGGTCAATATCCGACATTTTGCCGCTGAGCGATTTGATTCCCATAAAGCGATCGCTTTTGGGCAGTAACAATTTCGGTTCCGTGGGTCCAAACATCGCCATCATGTAGGTTTTCACTGCAACGGCTAAGTGCATTGGAGCACTATCGGTGCAGAGCATTAGGCTAGCCCCCGCAATCATTGCAGTGAGTTTGCCAATGTCGCCCGGTGTCGTCACTTTCAGGCTAAGATTTGCCAGCACTAAGGTTTTGACAAACTCCTCATCCTCTGGACCTTGTACTACAACGATGGGAAGATCGGGCTGTCGCCGGACAAACTCCTGAATAATTCCCTGCCAATTTTCGACCGGATAAATCTTGTCAATCCCTTTGTCTTTGGCAAGTTGACTAGAGCCACCGTGAATCAATACATAACCACCGTTGCCGATGCCTAATCGTTGACGTTCGGTATCTGCCCAATCTAAATCGCTGGCAGGCACATTCACTGCCAAATCAGGACAGGGAGTGGTAATGCTTAAACCCTTGAGCAGGTCGTGATACATGGCAGCGGCATATTGCTTTTTGTTGAGCGGCACTGGGTTCGTCAAAAACCGATTTCCGCCCCCAGAATATCCCACGCGAGTCGGAACGCCTGTCAACCACAGTAAGAAACCTACTGTCCATTTTTGACCCAATGCGATCGCGATTTTGTAGTCGCGATCGCGCAAGGTGCCCAACAAATTACCATAGTCTGCCAGACTATTTCGTCCTTTAAAGTCGAACGGGATCACCGAATGGATAGACTTGCTGACCCGGTAGGCAGAAGCGGCTCGTGGTTCAACCACTACGTCAATTTCCGCTTCAGGATAGGTCTGCTTCAGGTCATCCAGGGTTGGAAAAAATAGGATTTGATCGCCAATTCCACCAGGAACCAAGGCTATGACTCGCATAATATTTCTTTACGCTAAATTCGCTCTTATTCTAAGAGGTAACCGCTAAAGAATAAACCATTTATTCTCTAGATTCACCTTTTGCCTTTCTCTACTTTGTCGCCCCTCTGCCCCAAAGTGGACTGATTAGCGATAATAGAAAGAATTTGTCTCCCGGAGGTGCAACGTGTACCTACTTATTCCAGCCGCAGGATCAGGTCGCCGGATGGGGAGCGATCGCAATAAGCTCCTGTTACCCGTTTTTGGTAAGCCTTTAATTGCGTGGACGCTGCTTGCCGCCAAATCGTCGCGATCGATTCGGTGGATTGGCGTAATTGGGCAACCCGATGACTTTCCAGATTTTAAGGACATTATCAATGGGGTTGGCATGAGCAAAATGGTGCATCTGATTCCAGGGGGCACTACGCGCCAGGAATCCGTTTTTTGTGGATTGCAAGGCTTGCCTGCGGTAGCTGAACGGGTGTTGATTCACGATGGGGCGCGTTGTTTAGTCACGCCTGCCTTATTCGATCGCTGTGCCGAAGACCTGCTCACCTGTCCCGGCTTAATTGCGGCAGTTCCGGTAAAGGACACGATCAAAATCGTCGAGCCGACCAGCCAAATTATTACGGCAACGCCCGATCGCCGTAACCTGTGGGCAGCCCAAACGCCTCAAGGCTTTCAGGTTGAACTATTAAGCCGCTGTCACCGAGAAGGCGAGGAAAAAGGCTGGCAGGTGACCGATGATGCCATGCTGTTTGAGCAATGCGGCTTTCCGGTCAAAATTGTGCCCGGGGAGGAAACCAACTTGAAAGTGACGACGATCATGGATTTGGCGATCGCTGAATTTATCTTGCGGCAACGAGCAAAGGGAGGCGCTTAATCACCCCAAGTTCCCGGTTCTTGCAGCCCCATAACCCAACGCCTTTTCAACCCTTTCTTCAAAGAATTCATCCTAGTGTTTCGAGCCATCTTGCCGCTTTTACTTTTATTTTTTAGCATCACCGGGCTATTTTTAAGTATTTGGATTGTCATCACAGCCCCTACCTTCCTGTTTTACCCTTTATCGGTGGGCGCGCCGGAACTCAGTCCGGGGTTGCTGTTGGGCAATGGGGCGATCGCCCTACTCGCCCTAGTCATTTGGCACTATCAGCACAAATGGCTGGCGCTAGTAATTTTGAGCATGAGTGTGGCGGCGTTTTTATTAAGCGCCCTGCCGTTGGTGCAACTGCCTGCCACCACTCAACGATTTACCGCAGAGATGGAGCGATCTCTGGGCGTTTCGCAGGCAGCAATTAAGCTTACCAAGGGGCGATATCAGCCGTTTTCCTGGCACACTTTTTTCACAGGAATTCCCCTTGCCCCGGTGCGCTACGATGCCAATATCCAATTTGCTGCCCCGGATGGAGTGCCCTTAGAGCTTGACCTCTATCGCCCCATTCAAACCGGTCAGCATCCCACGGTGGTGATGATCCATGGTGGCGCTTGGCAACGGGGTAGCCCCACTGACAATGCTTCGGTCAGCCGCTATCTCGCAGGGCAAGGCTATACCGTAGTGGCGATCGCCTATCGGTTTGCCCCCCAGCATCCGTTTCCTGCCCAGATCGAAGATGTGCGATCGGCGCTGGAGTTTATTCGCCAAAATGCTGTGAACTATGAGATTGATCTCAACCGCATGGCAATCATGGGGCGATCGGCAGGCGCACATCTGGCAATGCTGGCGGCGTATCCTACTAATATCTCGTCTAATTCACTATCTTTTCGCGCCGTGGTCAACTACTACGGTCCTGTAGATTTAACCAAAGGCTATTTCGATCCCCCGAATCCCGACCCGATCGAGTCTAAGAAAACGTTGAAGGCATTTTTGGGCGGAACCCCTGATCAATTTCCCGCCCTTTACCAATCTGCGTCCCCGATCAACTTCGTGCGCCCCAATCTCCCGCCAACGCTGCTGGTTTATGGCGGACGGGATCACATTGTCCAAGCCAAATTTGGGCGCTATCTTTCAGAACAACTGCAAGCATCTGGCAACATCGCCACCTTTCTCGAAATTCCTTGGGCAGAACATGCTTTTGATGCATTGCCCAGTGGACTCAGCAATCAGGTCGCGCTGTATTACACCGAGCGCTTTTTAGCAGGGACGATGAAAGAATGACGATTTGGTAGGGAGTTTTAAGTTTTCAGTTTTGAGTAGGGTCAGTTAAGCGATGTCAAAACGCACAATACCCAATCGTTACGCTTGGGCTTCTTCTAATATTTCATCATGGAGGGAAGTACGGAAGAAGAACATGCAGCCGCCGTGCGTTTCGGGGGCGTGAGTGCTGCTGGGAACCGAGCGAATGTAATCTCCGCTGCCGTAGACTTTGTTTCCCATAATCAAATCGCCTTGGAGCATAAAGATTTCTTCCACATCGGCGTGATGATGCAAGGGATAGCGGACTCCAGGTTCTGCCCGAAACAACCCAACCGCCTCTCGTTTAACTAAATCGATATGCAGCCGAGCAATGGTGACTCCCGGAACTTTGTACCGTTCCCATTTAATCGCTTGGTGACGAACTTCACTGCGGTTAATCAGGGAGGTGGCGCTGCGTTCGAGCAAGCGGGCAACCAGCCCCGGAAACGCGGACATTGAATCTTGAGCCGGCGGAGTGAGAGGAACAGTGCGCCCAATGCGCTGGAAGAGGCGATTTTTGAGATTGGCAGCCATTGGAATCTGGGGGATTCCGTAGGGAATAGCAGCCACGATCGCTTCGATTTCTGCCAGTTCTGTTGCGAGGTCTCGATCGCCAATAATCTGGGCTTCGACCCAGGCGCGATCGCCCTCATTTAGCAACCCAAGGGCATACAGCGGAGCTAATTCACAAAAACAGCGGTGTTCATCCATCACACATCACTACCAAACAGTAGGGTTATACAGAATTTCGGGGTTAAAGTTCCCAACTGCCAAGGGCAATTCGCAGTTTGTTTAAGCCTAAACGCACGCGAGTTTTGACCGTCCCTAGGGAAAATCCAGTTTGCGCTGCAATCTCGCTTTGAGTCATGCCTTTGTAATACGCTAACTCTAAAACCAAACGCTGCTCTGGAGGTAGGGTTTTGAGAGCGGCTAATACTTGAGCTTGGCGTTCAGAGATCAGGGCATCTTCAATGGGGTCTACGCTAGATCCGGTGATTTGGATCTCTACGGCATCCACGGAGGTGGTGGGAAGTTTGGCAGACCGCTGAATGGTTCGGAGGCGATCTAAGATACGGCTGCGAGTCAGCATAAAGAGCCAGGTATCTACTCGACCTTTTTGAGTATCGTAGCGCTGGGCAATTCGCCAAACTTGGGAAAACACATCTAACACCACTTCTTCGGATTCTTCAACGGAGCCTAGGCTTTTGAAGGCAACCGAATAGAGAACGCGAGCGTAGCGATCGTACAACTGAGCAAGCGCCGTTTCATCCTGTTGAGCAATTCGGGCAAGGATGAAGGATTCATCAAAAACTGGCTGGGTTGCCATTTAGGAAAAGTCCTTCTCCAAATTCGCGGGGTTAACAAATCAATGAGGTATCAAGGAGACAGGCACTATTCAACAGCCCTTTGCTTCGTTGAAATCTACATTGATGTCATTTAACCATAGGTGAAGTCGGCTCAAATAGTCCAAAAGCGTGATTTAGGCGAAAGAGATTGAGTCGGGACGGACACCCGGATCACGATTGCGCCCCGACTGGAAGAGCGCTACACGGTTAAGATCCAGCGATCGCGGTTTTGAGCGCTAACGAATGCGGCAGGCACCACTTCCAGGTTTACGCCAAGAGATTTGAATGCGGCTCGAATGACTGTGGCGTGAGACGCTTCGGTTGCACCAATACTTGCGCCTGCGGTGATCAGGGCAGGAGTTTTGAGCCTAGAGACTTCTTGGGTGTAGGCGATCGCGGCATCGGTTTCTAGCGCCAGCGCCAATTTCGCAATGTTCACATCCGAATCGATATTGCCCTCTCCTTTTTTCAGGTAGCCAGACAGGTCATAACTTGCTTGGGCGGTGACCGGAGTGCCCCCCAAACTACGGATTGCCGATGCCAGCACATCTCGATGTTGTTTGTGGTCTGCTTGGTTTGCCAGGGCGATCGCCAAAACTGCCTTGCCCACGGCGGTCGTCGTTAACTTTCCAGCCGCAAAGCTGTATGCCCAAATCGCCTGATGCTCATAAAACAGCGCCCCGTTAAGAACTTTGACATCATTTTGTTTATCCATATTTTGTTTATCCATTGGGGCGGCTGCCTGACTGCGATCAGGCAACAGCGCTTGCAGCCCAACGGCTCCAGCAACACCCAAACTTGCGATCGCCCCATTCACCAGCAAATCACGGCGAGATTTAGCCATCCGTTGAGTCCGACGGGTCGGAGTCGGGGGCAAACTTAGATTGTCACGTTCCATCATCGGTGTTTCCTCTCAACTTAAAAATAAGGACAAAGATTCCTGTGAGCCAGAGCATTGCTAAACAAAAGCAGCAATATCTCTGGCTCTAAATGTCTGGCTCTAAATGATTTATGCAGACCTCGCGCTAGACCAGCAGCGGTAGGCAAAAGAGTATCAATCGACTGCTGAAACATGCATTTCTAGTCAGTCTGTGTGGATATACGTCACTCTCCGCTGGATGGATCTGTTTAGGACGGAAGCTTTTTTAGGACTGACGCACAAGCCCGTTTCAGCGAAGACTCTGCAAGGGTGGGACGTGAGCGTTTGACAGAGGCGATCGTCGAGCAAGTCTTGCTTGAGTGGATCAATCGTCTCTGGTCAAGTTCTTCAGTCTGAACAGGGGCGCGTAAGCTCCTTACCTAGCTTGGTTGGGGCGTAACTCCTAATTCAGTTTTTTTGACTAATTCAGGTCTTTTGACTAGCTTTTGGAAACCGCTCAATCTGAGCATATCCACTAAAAATAAGCTGTTTACCCTTGGTTTCTAGGCGATTGATCCGCATCATCACCCCGTCTAAATCAAACCGATCCAAATCCACCATGCCGTTGAGGATTTCGGCAAACGCTTTCGTCAAAACCTCAGAAACGCCCCGCAAAGCTTCCGGCACACCTTCTGGCTCAAATTGAGGATTTTGAAACAGCAGCTTGCGACGACGCTCCACATCCAATGTGGCGCTGAGGCTGATCGGCACACTCCCATTCGGCAACGCAGCTTTAGCAAAAATTGTCAGCCGATTCTCTGGCAAAAGCTGAACATTCACATCGGTAAAAGAAACAGGTTCACCGCCAGACAACTGCATCAACTCAGGATTGGTCAAATTTTCCTGGTGTTTTCTCACCAGTTCTGCGGTAAAGGCGTGGTTAATTCCAGCTTCAGTGAGGGTCACTTGAGCAACCGCCTGGGTTGGCTGACGCAGCCGAATGTTGCCCGATAAAACGGAACCAAAGTCGATGGAAACGGCATCGGTTTCAAACGACATCAGTTCTACTTGAAAATCTCGCCGAATTACGACATTTCGCCCATCCATACGGAAGTTATCGATACTTCCTTGAAGCAGCTTGCTAGAAGGATTGCAACGAATGACCACCTCCACTGATTCACTTTCAGTAAATAGGTGTCGAATCGATTGGCTGGCAACTGTGTTGAGCATTCGCTCTCCAAAGTCACCACCCGGTTTTGCAGTGAAGCCACCAAACATACCTGTCACTTTTTCAGATACAGTTCACCTCATTGTGTAACAAACTATGAAGAACTGGCAACTTTATCAGAATTAAATTTTCGATGATCTAGGGATGAGATTCTTCTATTTGACTCAATTTTTGAATTTCGCTGGCTCACAGCAGCCTTAATTTGCTATCATGGCTAAGCGACATACGCGGGTGTGGCGGAATTGGTAGACGCGCTAGATTTAGGTTCTAGTTTTTCACGAAGTGAAGGTTCAAGTCCTTTCACCCGCATTTCACCGTTGATATTGGCTGCTTCAAAAGCTGACTAGTAGGTTGGGTTGACGCAGGAAACCCAAGAAGCTCAAAGTACAACACAGAGACATTTTGAGGGTGGGATGAGCTATGTCGGATCTGGAAGCACTCCAACATCAGCTTGAAGAGTTTCGTGCAGCAGGGCAAAATCTTCAGCTAGAGCCGTTGGTGACGCGCAAGGCTCTAGCAAAGTTTGGAGTGGAGTATCAAACGGAACTGGTGGACGAGCTAGAGCAGGCTGTTGAGGACTGCACCGGACAAGATAATAAGCTGATTTTTACTGGACATCGGGGCTGTGGCAAATCGACTCTGCTGGCAGAGTTGGGCTTTCGGCTAACGGAAACAGGGAAATATTTTGTAGTAAATTTCTCCATCGCCGACACAATCGAAGAATCAGCGGTGGATCACGTCAATATTTTGTTTTCGATCGCGGTGCAACTGTTGGATGCATCAGAACGACGGGATGTGAAGCTGAAGCCCGGTCTGAAGCAGGATCTTTATCGCTGGCTGGGCAAGCACACTCAAACAGAATCTAAAACAGTAGAATCGGCGATCGAAACCAGTGGAGAAGCCAGCCTCAAGGGAGGAATTCCTGTAATTTTGGAATTTTTGGCAAAGGTGAAATCTAGCCTCAAAGTAAATTCTGTGATTCGGAAAGAAATCAGCATCGAATTTGCCCGGAAGATTTCTGACCTGATTGCCCGAATTAATGAAATTCAAACCTATATCGAAAATGCCACTGGACAAATGGTTCTGGTGATCATTGATGATTTAGACAAACTGGATTTGGGCGTAACGGAAACAGTCTTCAGCAAAAATATTAAGACGCTATTGGCTCCCAATTCTCGGATTGTCTACACCATTCCGATTTCCACCCTGCGAGAAGCGGCGATTAAGAGCATTGTCACGGCGAACATTAAGAAGATTCATACAATGCCCGTGGCAAAGTTTTTTAGTAAAGCCACAGTCCGTCAGCCCGATCGCATCCCTAATCAGTCAATAGTGGCGGTGTTTGGCGAGATTTTAGAGCGGCGTTTACCGAAACATCTAATCGATCCAGCCATCTTGCCCCAGATCATTCTCAAAAGTGGTGGTGTGTTGCGAGAACTAATTCGGATTGTGGATCTGTGCTGCGATCGCGCTCTACAGCAGATTCGTCGCCAGATTCGCCAACAGCAATTTGACCAGCCAACCGTGGCGATCAATCAGCCGATTTTGGACTCTGTGCTGACCGATTTGCAGATTAGTTACTCCGAGTCGATCGGACAAAATGACTTCGATCTGCTGGTTGGGATTTATCGCGAATTTAAACCCAAAGATACGGAAAATCAGCGGTTTTTAGATTTGCTGCATGGATTGTACCTGTTGGAGTATCGTAATGCCGTGCAGTGGTATGACCTCAACCCGATCGTCAAAGATTTGCTAGTGGAAGAGGGGGTGTTGGATGGTGCCGCAACGGGATGACCTCCAAACCGACAACGAAGAAACTTATGACCAATTGATTTCCCTGATTGAAAACTCTCAGGGACGACTGGCACCGATTATTGTCTCCTGTGATGACAGTGCGCTGCGACAACGGATCGTGATGCGCTACGAAGCCGAAGCACGGCAGGCACAGATTCGCCCCTACCGGATTGTGTTGGGGCAAGAACCCAGTATGAGAGCCGGGTTGGAGTCGCTGAAGCACCAGGAGGAGCATTTGCAGCAGGATGGAGCAGCAGTGTTTACGGTGACAGGAGCCGAGTTGCTGTTGCGGGTGACGATTGATCCTCAAGAAGAACAAAGCGAGTTAGACAAGTTTTTTGGTTATTTGCAATGGACGCGGGAAGGCTTGCGGGAGTTTCGCTATCCGATTGTTCTTTGGGTGACGCAGCGAATTTTGCGGGAAATGAGCCGTCGCGCCCCGGATTTTTGGAGTTGGCGCAAAGCAGTGTTGCGGTTTGTGGATGAATCGCCCCAGCTAGCTCAGTTTCCTATCTCGGTTAACCCACCCGCACAACCAATCCACGATCAACCCAAAGCCGAAAATTTGCCGCCGCTAGCAGAGTTGCAAGCTGAAATCGCCACTCTCACTGCAAAAGATCCAAACGCGCCTGGACTGGCAACCCTGTATGAGCGACTGGGACAGGTCTACGCCCAACGCATCAGCCAAGGCATCGCCCAAAAACTGGAGCAAGAACGAGAGCAAACCATCATTGCCTTCCAGCAGGCAATCAGCCGCTATCAAACCCAGAAGAATCGATCAGCTGAAAAGAGCGCACTTACAGAATTAGGTGCGTTTTTCAGATCGCAATCCTGTTACTCAGAGGCGATTTCCTGCGATGAAAAATCCTTAGCTATTGCCTGCGAGATTAAAGATAGCTACGGTGAATCCGCATCTCTGATCAATCTAGGCTACACCTACTATTTGACAGAACAGTACCAGCAGGCACTTAAATGCTGGGGACAATCTTTAGAAATCAAACGTAAGATTGGCGATCGTCAAGGCGAAGCAATTTCGTTAGGTAATTTGGGCAATGCTCATAACGCTCTAGGACAATATCAACAAGCAATTGACTTTCATTCACAGCAAAATGAACTTGCTCACGAAATTGGAGATCGTAAGAGCGAAGCAATTTCGTTAGGTAATTTGGGCAATGATTATGATGCTCTAGGGCAATATCAACGAGCAATTGACTTTCATTCAGAAGCAATTCACATTAAGCGTAAAATTGGCGATCTTCAGGGTGAAGCGATTTCTTTAGGCAACTTGGGGATTACATATCACTCTTTGGAACAATATCAACGAGCGATCGAGTTTTATCAGCAGTCCTTAAAAATCAACCACAAGATTGGCGATCGCAAAGGCGAAGCTATTTCTTTGTTCAACATAGCGAGGGCGCTTGCCAAACTGGGCAAGCCTTGGGAAGCCTGTCAGTATTACCAGCAAGCCAAGCAGATTTATCAAGCGTTGGGACTAAATCATAGGGTAGAAAAGTGTGCTACTGCTATTTATCAACTTAACCAAATCATTCCGGTGCAGCCGCCTAATCGTGCTCCTCCAATTAATGATCAACCCTCTGCTCCACGCCCATCTTCCCGTAAACGCCGTCAAAAACCCTCTGGTTTTGGGTTTCGGTAGGTCTAGAGATGATCCCTGTCTAGGTGTTAAATTCGGTTTAGAGAAAAACTTCTGCCTCAATCCAGATCCACGTTCTAAATTTTGGAGCTAAAGTTTAGGACGTATGACGCTCAGGGTAGAGAGTGCAGA
>JBGTAZ010000227.1:0-7627 GCA_041749615.1 Leptolyngbyaceae cyanobacterium
GGTATGGAGTTATTTTTAGTTAAAGGAACTTCAACAAGATGCTTTTTACCATCTGCTACTCCTTTTTTAACAGCTCCGATCACATCTGCCGCTTTGCCAACTCCAACACCGACTTGTCCTCGTTCATTGCCAACGACAACGATCGCTCGAAAGCTGAGTTTCTTGCCGCCTTTAACGACCTTAGTGACACGACGAATTTGAACCACTCGTTCCTGCCAATCAGTTTCCTTTTCGCGGCTCTTCGTATTCTTACGACCCTTCGCCATAATTATTATTCCTTAAAATTCCAATCCAGCTTCACGGGCAGCATCAGCCAAAGCTTTGACACGACCGTGATAAAGATTACCACCTCGATCAAACACAACTTGCTTGATTCCTTTCTCTATAGAACGCTCAGCAATGAGTTTTCCGACCTGAGCGGAAGCATCACAATTCGCTCCTGTATCCAGGTTTTCCTTCAGATCCGAGTCTATCGTGGAGGCACATGCTAACGTGTGATGCTGTGTATCATCAATGAGCTGAGCATAAATGTGCTGATTAGAGCGGAAAACAGCTAGCCGAGGACGCTCCGATGTTCCAAGTACTTTACGACGAACGCGAGAATGGCGACGACGAGTTGATTCTCTGCGACTTGTTTTCATAACTACTTCTTACCTGCCTTACCCGCTTTACGCTTGACGACTTCTCCCGCATACCGAATTCCTTTCCCTTTATAAGGTTCAGGAGGACGAACTGCTCGAATCCGCGCAGCCGTATTGCCTACAATTTCTTTATCGATGCCACTAACCAGAACATTTGTGGTGCCTTCCACGGCAAACTGAATGCCATTGGGGGGTTCTATTTGAACTGGGTGGCTATATCCCATGTTAAGAGTCAAGTTTTGACCCTGGACTTGTGCCCGATAGCCAACACCAATAATCTCTAGCCTACGCTGAAATCCTTGGGATACCCCTTCAACCATGTTGGAGATTAGGGTGCGACTTAAACCATGGCGCTGACGTGCCGTGCGTGAATCATCGCGTTGCTTGACGACAACGGTCTCTCCCTCCCGTGAGATTTCAACCTCAGCCGGCAAGGTGCGGGACAGTTCACCCTTAGGACCCTTGACCGTAACCGATTGACCGTCTATCGCGACGGTTACTTTACCGGGAATACTGATTGGACGCTTACCTATACGTGACATAGTTGCCTACTCCTACTACTTTGATCGCTAGAACGATCCAATGATGTTTATCCTCAAATCAGCTACCAAACATAGCAGAGGACTTCACCACCTAAGCCCTGCCGTCGGGCTTCACGGTCGGTCATAATGCCGCTTGAGGTCGAAATGATGGCAATACCGATGCCACCCAATACGCGAGGCAAATCGTTTCGATTTGAATAAACTCGAAAGCCTGGTTTGCTGATCCGCTTCAAAGAAGTGATGATGGGTCGTCTATTTTTTCCCTTGTATTTCAAAGAAATAACCAGGTTTTTCTTAATCCCTTCGCCAGTTTCTTCATATTCGGCAATAAAACCCTCATCTTTGAGGACTTTGACAATGTTGCGAGTCATCTTTGTAGATGGGACTTCGGTGGTTTGGTGCCGCGCAAGATTCGCATTACGAATTCGCGTGAGCATATCTGAAATCGTATCGTTTACCGCCATAGTATTCCCTTTGATAAACCTGCCTTAGTTGTCCCGGAAGGGCATACCAAATTCTTTTAACAAGGCTCGACCCTCCTCATCAGTGTTTGCCGTTGTAATGATGGAAATATCCATCCCACGAATTTGATCAATGCTGTCGTACTCAATTTCTGGAAAAATAAGCTGTTCGCGAATTCCCAGAGTGTAGTTCCCACGTCCATCGAAGCTTTTCGGACTAATTCCTCTAAAATCTCGAATTCGAGGCAATGCGAGATTGATAAATCGGTCTAAAAACGCATACATTCTATCCGCTCGCAGGGTAACCATAATGCCAACGGGCATTCCTTGACGAAGCTTAAAGCCAGCGATCGCTTTTTTGGCTCGGGTTACCACAGGCTTTTGCCCAGTAATGATCCCAATTTCAACCAGCGAGGCTTCCAACGCTTTAGCATTTTGAGCCGCTTCGCCTAACCCGCGATTTAAGGTTACCTTGACCAATTTAGGAACTTGGTGAAGATTGGTGTAACCAAACTGCTCTGTTAGTTTGGGAACAATTTTTTCTTGATAGTGAACTTTAATTTTCTGTGGCATGTTGAGTCTTCCTTAAATTCCCTGGGCTTTGTCAGGAAATAGAGATTAAGTTAATCAATGATTTCTTCAGTTTTTTTCAGCATGCGTACCTTACGCCCCTTTGCATCAACGCTGTAGCAGATGCGACTAGCAACTTTGTGCTTTTCAGAGTAGAGCATGACGTTAGAACTGTGAATGGGTGCTTCACTGGTGACTATTTGCCCAGATTCTCCCTCTTGCTGGGGCTTTACGTGTTTTGTCCGAAAGTTGACCCCTTTGACAAGAACCTTGCTTTCTTTTTGCAAAGTTTGCAAGATTTCTCCAATCTTCCCCTTGTCCTTTCCGGAGATGACTTGGACAGTATCTCCTTTCTTGACATGCATTTTGTGTCGAGTAACCGCTTTAGTCTTTGCCATTACAACACCTCCGGAGCCAAAGAAACGATCTTAGTAAACTCCTTATCGCGCAGTTCACGCGCAACAGGACCAAAAACGCGCGTTCCACGGGGATTTTTATCTTTGTTAATCAGAACAGCAGCGTTATCATCGAAGCGAATACTCATACCATTATCTCGACGTAGAGTTTTACGGGTTCGGACAATCACTGCGGTGACTACGTCAGACTTCTTAACCGCCATATTGGGAATTGCATCTTTGACAACCGCCACAACGATGTCACCGATACCGGCATAACGGCGGCGACCCCCTAAAACGCGGATGCACATTAGCTTACGGGCACCACTATTGTCTGCCACATTGAGATAGCTTTGCGGCTGAATCATGAATCACCTTCCTTTAAACTTGAGCGGATGTCGTTAAAACATCGATCACTTGCCACCGTTTGGTGCGGCTCAAGGGACGAGTTTCTTGAATACGGACGCGATCGCCAGCTTTGCATTGATTTCCTTCATCGTGAGCCTTGTAGCGCTTCGTACGGGCAACAATTTTCCCATATTTTGAATGAGCCGAACGACTCTCAACCGACACCACTACCGTTTTATCCATTTTGTCGCTGACGACTAAACCAACTCTCTCTTTTACTGCCATCTCATCTACTCCATCAAAGGCTATAACACTACTTGCAAACAGGATTCTGTCTATTACTTAAGACGATGCCTTTTGTAATTGACGCTCTCGTTCAACAGTCATCAGTTGCGCCAGTCGATGACGGGTATGCTTAAACTGATGAGACTTTTCTAGTCTACGAGTGCCTTTCTGGAAACGCAGATCAAACAACAGCCTTTTCGTGGCTACAATCTGCTCATCAAGTTCCTCTTCGTTGAGGTTCCGAACTTCGCTGATTTTAGGTAGTGGCATTGTTATGACTCCTCCGTTTCACGAGTAATAAACTTCGTCTTGATCGGCAATTTATATTGAGCCAATCGCATTGCTTCACGGGCGGTCGCTTCCGGCACCCCAGCAATCTCAAATAAAATGCGACCGGGTTTTACAACGGCAACCCAATATTCAGGAGCACCTTTACCAGAACCCATCCGGGTCTCCGCCGGACGCATTGTTATGGGTTTATCTGGAAAAATACGAATCCAAATTTTGCCGCCCCGACGAATATAGCGGGTCATCGCACGACGGCTTGCCTCAATTTGACGAGAGGTGATCCAGGTTGGTTCTAAAGCTTGCAAACCAAACTCGCCAAAGTTTAGATTGCTACCACGAGTAGCCAGACCTTTCATGCGTCCGCGTTGCTGTTTACGAAATTTTGTTCTTCTTGGGCTTAACATGGCTCACTACCTTAGGGAGTCAAAAGTTGGAATTTAAACGGCAGAGAGGTGATTTGTCTCTCGTCTTTTAAACTTCATCCTTCATTCGATCGATCTTCAAATTGCTGACGACGACGCTGTTGGCGACGTTTAGGTTGGTTATTCGCAGGGATCGCTTTCTCTTCTTGTCCCGGAATGATTTCACCTTTAAAAACCCACACCTTGATACCAAGCGTGCCGTAAACTGTGCTGGCGGTGCAGTAGGCATAATCAATATCTGCACGAAGAGTGTGAAGAGGAACACGCCCCTCCCGTGTCCATTCGGGGCGGGCAATTTCAGCCCCGTTCAACCGACCGCTGACTTGAATTTTGATGCCTTCAACCCCAGCCTTTTGAGCACGTTGAATGGTTTGACGCACTACGCGACGGAAAGAAACGCGACGCTCCAACTGTTGAGCAATATATTCACCAATCAGAGCAGCATCTGCATCAACCCGCGTGACTTCGACCACGTTGATACGAATCTGGCGATCGCCACCGCCAAGCACCTTTTGCAATCCACCCCGCAGTTCCTCAATTCCTTGTCCCCCACGACCAACCACCACACCAGGTCGAGCCGTGTGAACCTCCAAATCAATTTGATCTGCTTTTCTCTCAATCCGAATCTGAGAAATTCCAGGACTTTCTAATCCCTTTAGCTTCAAGGGATTCTTTTGAAAGAAATGTCTGATTGTATAATCTTCCTGAAGTAGCTCAGGATAACGGCTAGCGTCAGCAAACCAACGAGAACGATGCTCTTGGGTAATGCCTAAACGCAAGCCAGTTGGATGAATCTTTTGTCCCACAAAATGCTTCCTTATACAAATTCAACAATACTGATTGAATACAACCTATTCGTCTCCAGCGCCCGGAGCAACAAAAATTGTAATGTGACAAGTCGGCTTGCGGATTTGGTAAGCACGACCTTGAGCACGAGGTCTAAAACGCTTTAATGTGGGACCTTGATCGGCATAAGCGGTACTAACCACTAAATCTGCCCGGTCGTATCCTTGATTGTGCTCCGCATTTGCCGCAGCGGAACGCAGCAGCTTTAATACAGGTTCACAGGCACGATAAGGCATGAATTCCAAAATAATTAATGCTTCTCGGTAGGAAAGACCCCGAATTTGATCAAGGACACGACGAACCTTGCGAGGGGACATCCGAATGTAGCGAGCGATCGCCTTTACTTCAGTTGTAGTCTCAACAGCCATACTCATTACTCCTTAACTGACCGCCACTAGCCTTAAGCCAGCAGTAAAATCCCTCTTATCGACGTGCCTTTTTATCAGTGCCAGCGTGCCCCTTAAAGGTGCGCGTGGGTGAAAACTCCCCTAACTTATGCCCCACCATCTGCTCATTGACATAAACCGGCACATGTTGTTTGCCATTGTGAACAGCAATGGTGTGACCAATCATCTGAGGCAGAATTGTAGAGGAACGAGACCAAGTTTTGATGACTTGCTTTTCACCCTTTGCATTTAATGCTTCAATTTTGCTCAGCAAATGATCGGCAACAAATGGACCTTTCTTTAACGAACGAGACATCTTTTTAATCCCTTATCACCTACGAATCCCGACCACCACGACCACGCTTAGAAGACTTACGGCGACGGCGAACAATCAAAGCGCTACTCAATTTGCGCTTGTTCCGAGTTTTATAGCCTAAAGCTGGCTTACCCCAAGGAGTAACCGGTCCAGATCGACCAATTGGTGCCCGCCCTTCACCCCCACCATGAGGATGGTCAACCGGGTTCATAACGCTACCCCGCACCTGAGGACGACGACCCAAATGCCGCGTCCGTCCTGCTTTCCCTAAGCTTGTATTCCGTACATCTGCGTTTCCAACTTGACCGATCGTGGCGTAGCATTCACGGCGGATCATGCGAACCTCACCAGAAGGCAGCTTTAGAGTGACAAAGTTTCCATCTTTTGCAGCGACTTGAGCACTGGCTCCGGCAGCACGAACAACTTGTCCACCACGTCCGGGGGTAAGCTCCACATTATGAACGGCTGTACCCAACGGGATGTTACTGAGCGGTAAAGCATTCCCGATTTCGATGGGCGAGTCAGAACCAGCAATTACAGTTGCACCAACAGCAAGACCTGCGGGATGTAGAATGTATCGCTTTTCACCATCTCTGTAATACAACAATGCAATTCGAGCATTCCGGTTGGGATCGTACTCGATCGCTGCAACCTTAGCGGGAACATTGTGCTTATCACGTCGGAAATCAATTTGCCGATAAAGACGTTTGTGACCACCACCGCGATGACGACACGTGATAACACCGCGATTATTGCGCCCTTTATGACGATGGCGCGATTTGGTCAGCGACTTTTCAGGTTCGCTACGAGTAATCTCAGCAAAATCTGAGATGCTGCGCTCACGAGTACCTGGGGTATAGGGTCGATAAATACGAATGCCCATAACTTAATCTCTTGAATGCCTTACCAAATAGAAAAATTAAACTTCTGGGAATAGAGCGATCGAATCTCCATCTGCCAGAGTAACAACTGCTCGCTTGTAGATAGGACGGTAGCCTAAAAACTTACCAACCCGACGCTGCTTACGCGGAGGATTAATCGTGCTAACACCCACCACCTTAACTTCAAACAAAGACTCAATAGCAGCCTTGATTTCAGACTTAGTGGATCTAGGAGACACTTCAAACGTGTATTGATTGTTCTCCAAAAGCAATGTTGCTTTTTCAGTAATAATTGGACGACGAACCAGATCCATCAAATTTCGAGGATTAAATTCAGTCACCGTACACCTCCTGAATTTTCGCAATAGCAGCCTGAGTAATCACAATGCGATCTGCAGCTAAAAGATCAAAAACATTTAAGTTGGACGCAGAAATCAAACGAAGTTTAGCCACGTTGCGAGCAGACAAATAAACCATTTCCTGACGCTCTGCCAAAATCAACAAAACCTTTGATTCAGCTTTAATTCCCCAGGTTTGCAAAGCGCCAACCAAGTCTTTTGTCTTTGGACGAGGGAACTTGTCAGCAAAGTCTTGCACAACGATTACATCTTCGATACGGCTTTGAATCGCCGTCCTCAGAGCAAGCCGTCGTTCCTTGCGATTCATCTTAAGCGAGTAATCTCTGGGTTTTGGTCCAAAAATCACCCCGCCGCCCCGCCACAGTGGAGAACGATTAGAACCAGCACGAGCGCGCCCAGTGCCTTTTTGCCGCCATGGCTTTCTGCCACCGCCTCTAACTTCCGCCCTGGTTTTGGTCGATACCGTCCCTTGACGAGCATTTGCCATTTGGCGCACCAATGCCCGGTGGACAATATGAGAAGCGCTTTTCTCACTTGCTACTTGCAAATCTAAGGAAGCGCTGCCAACCTCTTTTCCACTCCAATCTTTAACTGCACAATCCGCCATAATCATCAACCTTATTCAACTTTCGCAGGCTTCAAAAGCTAGAAATCAAGAAAATCTCAATTTCTTGCGCCTTAATTTTCTACTTAGATCCCACAATCGTCGCAGGAACTACATTAACCAATGCACCTGGCTTTCCAGGAATAGCACCTTTAACCAAAATCAAGTTTCGTTCGGCATCAACCCGAATGACTGTTAATTTACGGATAGTGACTTGACCACCGCCTAGCCGACCCGCCATCCGCTTACCTGGGTAGACACGCCCTGGAGTGGTACCTGCACC
>JBGTAZ010000228.1:0-4997 GCA_041749615.1 Leptolyngbyaceae cyanobacterium
GAACCTGCTCAATTTGAGAACTGCCGAAGAAAAACAGCAGGCTGTAACAACCGCCCAGTTCATCCAGCGCGGCTGTAGGATTGGCAGTTGAAGAAACGGAAAAAGCAGGAGCAGGATCGCCCACCGTCAGCAGCGGCATAAAATACTAAAAATGAGAATATTGCCACTGTATCAGGCAATATCAGGCAATATCAGGCAATTTGCAGAGAAAGTTTTGCGTCTCTGTAAGTTCACGCTTTATGCCAGGAAGCCAAAGTGATGGAGTCCTTCTAAGATGCCGCCTGCACAGGATTTTTTTGCCAAGTAGCGATCGCCACTGGGGTTGGCATGGTGCCAGGTGAGCAGTTCTGGCATGGCGTTACCTACGATAATGCCTCGCTCATGGCGATCGCAAAACATCGATAAGTCATTTCCCGAATCGCCACAGGCAACCGTGCGATCGGGCGAGATATTCAACTTTTCTCGTAAAAAAGTCATGGCTTTGCCCTTGTTGGCACGGCGCGGCAAAATATCCAAATCTTTGCTGCCGCTGTAAACCAGTTGGGCATCCAGGTTTTGAGCATCCAGTAGCGCCTGTAGCTTGGGTAAAAGTTCCACAGCGATCGCGTCGCTGAGAAAATAGCTGACCTTAAACGGGCGCTGCTCGGAGGTGGATTGAGGAGTCAGGTTGAACTGGCTGGCGATCGCCACTGCCTGATCGCGATCCCAATTATCAGAAAGAACTTTTGACCACTTAGAGTCGGATACATCGCTGTTTGCCCAATAAATCTCGGTGCCAACGGACACAATCAACACATCGGGGTCGAGCATGGATTTTTCAGCTTTGAGTTGGCGATAGCTAGTCAGCGATCGCCCGGTGGAATAAACAATCGTTGTGCCATGCTGGTGACGATGAGCGCCAAGGGCGTGGTTCAGTTCCGCCATCGCTGCGTCATCTCCCACCAGCGTATGATCTAAATCGGTCACAAACAAAAATGCAGCCATACCAACGCCTTGGATCATCTCGGTTCCAACTCTTTTTATCATGTCTTGCTCAACGTTGGATTAAGACTCAGTTTGAAGTGAGCAGAGTAGCCCACAAGAATTTTATTCGCTGAATTAAGTTAGCGTTTGTTGACCAAAATATTCTACGGTGAGTGCGTCAAACAGGGTGTGGGTCGTGAGGACGCTGTAATTCTGTTACTGAGAAGTAATGGAGTGACTGCTAAATTCAATCAATTCGGGCTGGTGAACCGATGGCATCCAGCAGGAAGTATCTGAGAATGGTATTTTGCTCATACGCCTTCTGGTTCTATGAAATTGTGGCGATCGAAACTCACATCCTGGCTGCCTCAGTTAAGCTATCAGATTTGGATTTTGGCGATCGGGCGGCTGTTGTCGCAAATGGGGTCAGGCTTCACGCTGTTTTATGCGCCGATCTTTTTTGTCAATCAGGTGGGGTTATCGGCAACGTCGGTGGGGCTTGGCTTGGGCAGTCAATCGATTTCAGGGGTGATTGGGCGCTTTTTGGGTGGGTCGCTCTCGGATGGGCAGTTTGGGCGCAAACGCACGGTGCTGTTGTCGGCAGTGTTCTCTGCGATCGCGGCATTTGTGATGGCATTTGCCACCAATTTTCCAGTTTTTGTAGTAGCCAATTTATTGATGGGGTTGGGCATTGGGCTGTTTTGGCCATCCGCTGAGGCACTGGTCGCCGATTTAGCTGCGCCCCAAGATCGGAATGAAGCCTTTGCGCTAAATCGGCTGTGCGACAGTTTGGGCTTAGGCATTGGGGTCGTGCTGGGCGGCTTGGTGATCAGCACCACAGGAGCCTATCGATCGCTGTTTATCATCGATGGCATTTCCTTTTTAGTGCTGTTTGTCGTGGTGTGGTGGGCAATTCGGGAAACCTTTCAAACCACAGGTGAACATCCGGGCTTAAAAGGGTGGAAACTGGCACTACGCGATCGCACCTTGCTGATCTATTGCTTGGTAAACGTGTTGTTCACAACCTACATCGTGCAACTCAGCAGTACCCTACCGCTTTATTTCACCAACTTTGTCTCTGGAACTCCTTCTGGAAAAGGCTTTACGCCCGTGGTGATTAGCGCCCTGTTCACCTGGCACCTTGTTGTGGCGGTTCTTTGCCAGCTTCCAGCCGCTCGATTTTTGAACCGATTTTGCCGCACCCGTGGATTAATGTTGTCTGCGGTGCTGTGGGGGCTGGGCTTTGGAATAATTTGGCTGACAGGGGTTGCCTCCACAGGCAGCATAATTTGGGCAGTGCTGGCATTGGGCATTTTGTCTCTCGCGACGGTAACTTATATGCCTGCTGCGTCGTCGATTGTGGTGGATATGGCAACGGAATCGCTGCGGGGGGTTTATCTAGCAGTGAACTCTCAATGCTGGGCGATCGGCTATTTGATTGGACCTCCCATTGGCGGCTGGGCACTCGATCAAACCCCATTTGTCGCACACACTTTTTGGCTAGGATTATCTGCAACTGTGGGTTTATCTATCCTGATCTTGCAGCTTCTAGAGCGAAGAATGAAACGAAGAGAGGCTTTCCCTCCCATTGTGTAGACAGAGTTAAAAACGGCGCGATCTAGACTGTAGCCAGTGAGCCAATCCAACCGCCATTTATCTTTTGGGAACCCCACGTCATGCACAGAATTTTTGCACTGATTCCAGCGGCGATCGCCCTAGCGATTCCGTTTGCTGCCCCCACTCATGCCCAAGTCGCCGATGTGCCCCTAGCGAATAGAACAGGAGACTTTACCACGTCCAGAGTTCAAGGAAATCGCGGATACTATCGCAGTCCTCACTGGCTAGTGGTTGATCCCAGTCGATCGCTAAACTGTCGCGCCACGCCCAATGGCGCAGTTACCACTCGCCTATCTAGCGGCTGGATTGTGACCGCAGTATTTCCTGCTAGTAAAGATGGGGATGCCATTGTCAAGGGACAGAGCGGTCCGTGGCTGCGGGTGATTGCGACCGATCCAAACGGAGGCAAGCTACCTGCCTGTTTGGTGCGTGCCAACAGCCGCTACATTGCTCCAATTAGCGTAGACTACATGCGAGATCGGGTCGCCAACACGCTGAAGTGAAGAACTGCGAAACTGCCACGGCATTGTTGGTAAGGGGTTGCCGAGGTTCCACACGCCAACGCCCTGCTGCTTGGCGATCGCCTCCGCTTGGCGATATTGCGCTTGAGTCGCCCCGCAGTTGTGAAAATATTGGGGATAGATGACCGCCATGCCTTCCTGCACCATTTGCAGGTTGATCGACTGCCCGTTGGCTGAAACTTCTGCCACGATGCGCCCGGAGCGGTCGCGATCAACTTCCCGCAGTTGCACCCCCTGCCCCATTGGTAAAAGCTGCTTCAATCGCTCAGAAGCGGCTTGTCCCCACGGGGCTTGGGCACGTTCAGGCGCATCCACACAGGCAAGCCGGACGGTCATCTTGGTTTGACCATCCTGTACCTGCAATGTGTCGCCATCGCCCACGCTCAGCACGATAAATTGACTCTGGCGATCGCCCGGTTCGGTTGGCAAGGTTTGGGCGCGGGGCGATCGCCCTGCGGGAGAGCGTGAAGGCTTAGGCTTGGGCGCTCCTCGTCGAGGGAGCCTTTCGCAGGCAACCCCATCATTATCGCGATCGAGATAGTTGGCTTTCCGCGTCTGCATAAAAGTCTGAGCCTCTTCCTGAAAGGCAAAATCAGCGCATTTTGCCCGCTGTGCTTCTGCATTGGAAGCCAATACAACGCAGATACCTATCGTTGTAAAAATAAGTAGATCCGTTCGCATCTTTTACCCAAACCACTCCAAATCTGCTTTGTTCTTGCAACTAGTTTACCCGCGCCGCTCTTGCAACTTGCGATATACGGCTTTGAGATCGACGTTGTGATAAGCCAAGGCAACCAGGGAATGGTAAAACAAATCGGCAACTTCACCCGCGATCGCGTCTTGTGTCGCAAAATTATTCGCGTTACGGTCATCATCCTTACACGCCATCACCACCTCCGCCGATTCTTCACCAATTTTTTTGAGGATTTTGTTGTCGCCCCCGGCAAATAATTTGCAGGTATAAGAGGTGTCGTTGGGATGGTCGCGGCGATCGCGCACTACTGCATATACCTGAGACAGCGTATCCGCAGGCGGTGCCTCTACGTGACTATTCACCCGATGAAAGCAACTGCGTTCGCCCGTGTGGCAAGCAATATCTCCAATTTGCTCCACGGTAATCAGCAGACAATCGCTATCGCAGTCATAGCGCAACGACTTAACCAGTTGCAAATGCCCTGAAGTTTCTCCCTTATGCCAAAACTCTTGGCGCGATCGGCTCCAAAACCAGGTTTCACCCGTTTCAATCGTCTTTTGTAGCGACTCCTGATTCATCCATGCCATCATTAGCACCGTGCCATCCAGGTAATCTTGCACAATTGCCGGAACCAAACCGCGATCGTCGTATTTAATGGCTTCAACCGGAATCGCTTGCTTGCCCATTCTTTCTCCTCAGCCTCTTGATCCCTTTACCTTCCCATCATCCCATCGACTCATCCACCAATCCACCCTCATTCCCTGCCGCCCCGCCCCAACATTCCCGCGTTGGCGTTCCTCCAATCAAGTGCCAGGGGATTAAAACCAAACTGGTGCCGTTTATTTTGAGTCACGTTACTTGGCAAGAAACCAGCGATGCCAGGTGGATTGAACCTTTTTTAGGATCAGGGGTAGTTGCCTTCAATCGGCTACCTCAGCGGGCAGTGCTTGCCGATGCCAATCCACATATTATCGGATTTTATCAAGCGATTCAGCAGGGCAAAATCGATCGCGTATCGGTTCAAAAATTTCTCATTCAGGAAGGCGAAATATTACGGCAACAGGGAGCAGCGTATTACTATCAAGTGCGCGATCGCTTTAACCAAACCCCATCCCCGCTAGACTTTCTGTTTCTCAATCGCGCTTGCTTCAACGGACTGATGCGATTTAACAGCAAAGGAAAATTTAACGTGCCCTTTTGTC
>JBGTAZ010000229.1:0-9273 GCA_041749615.1 Leptolyngbyaceae cyanobacterium
AATGGTTGAAAGAGTTTGGCAATCTTTACTACAACGATTTCCTCATGTAAGTTTAGATGCCTTTGTCGTAATGCCAAATCATGTTCACGGCATTGTTCAATTACGGGCAGACACTCTTGTGGAATGGGCAGGCACCCCTGAAGAACGGGCAGGCACAAGACCTGCCCCTACGGTGGATATGAAATCTGTAGGGGCACCTCTTGTGGGTGCCCTTCCAACGGTGGATGACGCAATCCCAGATGATCCAACGGCAAAATGGGGATTATCTTTGGGAGATGTTATTGGAGTCTTCAAATCGATCGCAACCCATCAATACACAATCGGTGTAAAGCAACAAAATTGGGAACCGTTTCATAAACGATTGTGGCAACGCAATTACTATGAACACGTCATTCGAGATGAGACAGCATTTCAAAAGATTTGGGATTATATTCAGTCAAACCCTTTATCGTGGCAATCAGACCAACTGCATCCCAACAATCCATCAAGATGGTAGATGGATTGACGGCAGAAGAGATCGCGATCGTCGAGGGGAAATGAAACAATATTGGGAGAAGCGGGGGCGCTCCAGTTGAGAAGCTCAAAGAGTACATCAAGTCTCACGACTCGCCGAAACAGTGATAGGCAATTCTGCTTCGCTTCATCGCCGCGCTATCCTTCCTACCCCGCTTCGCTGAGGGTAGGGACTGTCGCGACTACGTTCAATTTTCACCAGTCAATTTTCACAAGTTTATTCAAAAGGACATCTAAACTTGTGAATTTGCGAGACAATGGGGCACTGGAATATTACCAGTTATTTATGACTTTTGATTTAACCTTTGCCGCGAAACTTGCCGAGTCTGCCGATCGCCTGTTTCATTTGCTTGAATGCTTCCATCAGCCCAAAGTGTTGGTGGTGGGTGATCTGTGCCTAGATGAATTTTTGACCGGGCAAGTGGAGCGGCTTTCACGAGAAGCGCCCGTGCTGATCATTCGCCATGAACACACCCATCAAGTCGCGGGGGGTGGCGCAAATGCAGTCTATAACTTTGCAAAATTGGGTGCCCAAGTCAAAGCCGTGGGGCTAGTGGGCAATGATGAGCAAGGCAAAGCATTACGCCATATTTTTGAAACGGCTGGAGTGAACATTGAAGGGATCTTGCTTGACCGCGATCGCCCCACCGTCACCAAAACTCGTATTTCAGGACACGCCCGTCAATCGGTGACTCAGCAAATCGTCCGGGTCGATCGCAAATCCGATGAATTGCCCTCTGCTGAACTGCAAACCCAACTCGCCGACTATATTCACCAACACATTAGCAGCGTGGATGCCGTCGTTTGTTCTGACTATGGCGATGGCACCCTTTCTGACATCGTGATTGCAGCCGCCCTCACCCATTCCTTTAGCGTCGTGGATGCCCAAAAAGACCTTAACCGCTACCAAGGAGCCAGCATCTTTACGCCGAACCTGCCGGAAGCCGAGCAAGCGGTGGGCTACTCGCTCGTCAAGTTAGACGGCAGCAAAAGTGAGGCGTTAATTCGGCAAGGCGGAAATGATCTGCTGCGGTTGACTCAATCGCAAAAAATGCTGATTACTCGCGGTGAAGATGGCATGAGCCTGTTTCAAAACGACGGCACCGAATATCACATTCCCGCCTTTAACCGAACCGATGTATTTGACGTGACCGGAGCCGGAGATACTGTCGTCGCTGCTTTGACGCTAGGATTGACGCTAGGAGCCTCTTCCTGGGAAGCGGCGGTGTTAGGAAACTTAGCCGCCAGCATTGTAGTCCGGCAATTTGGCACAACTCCCACCACTCCAGAAGAGATGAAGACAGCGCTGGAACTGTTGCTAGAAGAATCGAATGGCTAAGTAGAGGGACAGGGGGCAGGGTGCGGGGTTCAGAGTGCGGGGTGGATCTTTGTTAAGAGAAATATTGATACCCACTGACACCCGAAACCCGAAACCTAATTCTTTTGCTTTCAATGGGCATGATAAGGCATCAGTATCGGCACATCGAAAATGATTAAATTTTCTGTCACGCTCCTCGCGATCGCGCTCAGCACTCTCACCCTAAGTGCCTGCAACAAACCTAAAGCCGCTATTCCGCCGACCCCAGAAGCCGCCAGTTCACCCACTACTAAGGGGGTCAAACAGCAGGAAGAAGCTGCCCAACAGCAGGTAAATAAGCTTGAGCAAAAAAGAACCCAAGTTCAAGGAGCCGTTATGGACTCTGAGCAACAAGTTAACGAGGCTGAGCAAAAAGCAAAATAGGCAGACTCATCAATAAACGTGCTACTTCACCCTAAATTGTTCCGGTTACCGGTGAACTGGCGCTAGCAGTAGGCTTTACCGGAATTCGTCCGGCTTGGTATGCCAATCGACCTGCTTCTGCTGCAAGGCTCATTGCTCGTGCCATGGCGGGAGAATTTTGAGCTTGAGCGATCGCGGTGTTAATCAACAGCGCATCCGCGCCCATTTCCATTGCTTGGGCAGCTTCACTGGGCACCCCAATCCCCGCATCCACCACCACAGGCACCTTAGCAGTTTCAATGATGATTTGAATATTGGCAGCATTGTTGATCCCCTGACCGGAGCCAATCGGCGAACCGAGCGGCATAACGGTCACACAGCCGACTTCTTCTAAGCGTTTTGCCAGCAGCGGATCGGCGTTAATGTAGGGCAACACGGCAAAGCCTTCTTTGACCAATTGCTCCGCAGCTTCTAAGGTGCCAATCGGGTCAGGCAATAAATATTTGCCATCCGGAATCACTTCCAGCTTGACAAAGTTATTGTCTTCTTGACCGAGCAGTTTCGCCATTTCACGACCCAAACGCGCCACCCGAACGGCATCCTCTGCGGTTTTGCACCCGGCAGTGTTGGGCAACATCCAAATTTTGCTCCAATCTAAAGCGTCTGCCAGCCCTTCATGTCCGGGGGCATTGGTTTGCACCCGCCGGACGGCGACAGTCACAATTTCGCAGCCGCTAGCCGCAACGCTTTGCCGCATCTCGTCAAAATTGCGATATTTCCCGGTTCCCGTCATCAGGCGTGAGTGAAAGGTGCGTCCGGCGATGATTAGGGGATCGTGGAGCGATCGCTCAGTGGGTTGATCGTCAGTGGGTTGATCGTCAGTGGGTTTATCCAGTGTATACATGGTGCAATCCGGAAATAGGGTTCAACAGGGACAAGCAAAAAGGCTCAAAGAACTTTCTATTTTAAAGCGTCAGCAGCGGCTTTAAAATGGAGGTTATGGATAATCTAATCACGCTCCAAGTAAACGGTGAACCGCGAGACTGCCCCAAGAACACATTGTTACCGATGTTCTTAGAGCAATTGGGTTTGAATCCACGACTGATTGCGGTGGAATACAACGGCGAAATCTTACATCGTCAGTTTTGGGACACCACTGAAATGCAACCCGGCGATCGCCTGGAAATTGTCACTATTGTGGGCGGCGGTTAAATAGGTGCTTTATTTAAAGAAGAGGTTCCAGCAGTCGAAAATTCGGCGATCGCGCCCATTGCTGCACTCAACAATCGTCCAGGCTGAAAATCATCTTTGATCAGATGCCAAAGTCGCTGCACTTCTTCGGTATGTAGGCGATCGTCTTCAGTCAAGGCAATGATTAACTGCTGCCGTAAAAACTTTCCTTCCTCTGAAAGCAGAAATTGAATGCCCATTTGAGCCGAAGGCAAGAGATCAAAATTGCCATTGGTACGGGCGATCGCAATTAAATTTTCTAACCGCGACCACTGAAACTTGCCATCCTTAAACAGCATTTCTAATAATCGACGACGCAATTGGGGCGATTCTCCAGTGAGCAAGCGCTTTGCCACATAAGGATAGGCAACTTCGACAATTTTGAAATTCGGGTTAATCGTCAACGCCAATCCCTCTTGGGTGACTAACGAGCGAATAATTAAAGCAAACTTGGCAGGCAACCGAAACGGATAGTCATACATCAATTCCGAAAAGCTATCGGTAATCGTTCTGAAATTAAAATCCCGGACGCTTTCACCAAATGCCTGAGAAAAAACCGCTTCCAAGGCGGGCACAATCGGCTGAATATCAAAATCTGGAGTTAAGAACCCTAGATTTACGAAATCCTTTGCCAGGTCTTGATAATCTTTGTTGATCAGATGAACCACAGCATCTACCAATGTTTCCTTCGTGGATTCATCTAGCTGATCCATCATGCCAAAATCGATATACGCCATCCGAGCTTCCCTCGATTCACTGGTGCTGCCATCAATTGCACATTGAGGAGCCATGGCAAATAGATTGCCAGGATGGGGATCGGCATGGAAAAAGCCATGCTCCAAAAGCTGCTGTAGACCGCTAGTCACGCCAATTTCGATCAGATCATCACTGGCTAAGCCTGCCTCTCGAATGCGATCGGTATCCGTTAGTTTATATCCATGAATCCATTCCAGAGTCAGCACCCGACGGCTGCTATACCGCCAATAAATTGAAGGGACTTTGACCTTGGGATTATTCCGGAAGTTGGTTGCAAATTTTTCTGCATTCCGTCCTTCATTTAAATAATCCACTTCTTCAAATAACTTAATGCCAAATTCATCGACGATGAGCGTTAAGTCGTGACCCAGATTCAGCGGTAGCCATGGCGCAATCCAACTGGCTGCCCACCGCATCAGGTATAAATCTAAAGTCAATGTGGGCAACAGGTTGGGGCGCTGCACCTTAACGGCAACTTCTTCACCGCTGTAAAGAAATGCCTGATAAACCTGACCTAAACTTGCGGCGGCAACGGGCTGGGGCGAAATTTGACTGTAGATTTCATTGGGCGATCGCCCTAACTCTTGCTCAATGATCTGAAAGGCTAGTTCCGTCGAGAAGGGCGGTAATTGATCTTGAAGCTTAGTCAGTTCTTCGAGAAAATCTTTGCGAACTAAGTCTGGGCGGGTGGAAAGCGCCTGCCCAACTTTGATAAAGGTTGGACCCAAATGAATTAAGATTTCGCGCAACTGGGTGGCACGCTTAAAGCGGTTGACCTCAACCTGATTTTGCCATGCATCCAGTTTCAGCCCAAGGAAAAAACTCAAAAATGAAGCTACGATTTTCAGGGTGCGCCAGAATGTTAGCCAGGGGCGAAACCGATAGTATCGAGCGATCGCGATCGCGTCGTAGCGTTTCAGTAAAGCAAGGGGATTTTGACCCACCGTTTCATGAACCTCTTAAGTTAAAACAGAACCAATACAAAGGTTCGAGGAGCCACTCAACATTCCACGGTTTTGAATTAACGATGTAGAATCGCTCAACCAAGCCTTTAAATTAAACTGAAAAATCATCCTTGAATAATGCAGACAATTATTTCATTTCATTAACTATAGTATAGAAAACTACAAATACTATGGGTGCCTTATGGGGCAATTGAGCGGCTTATTTAACCAATGGAACCCATCCAAAATTAGGGAAACCGGGTTGAATGAACTGTTCTTACGATCGCACGGCACCGTTATAATCAACCTTCACCTGCCAAGTGCTGCTGTCTACCGTCACGACGGTTTCAGTGGTTGGCGTTGTAAAGCCCGGTGCGCCACCTTTTATGGTAAACGTCCAACTGCCGTTACCGTTATCAACACACATTGCATCCGACAATCTGCCATGCATTGAGGCATCGGTGCGGTAGTTGCCTAATCCCCCGTTAGCTGCTTCCGCAGTCTGCCGAGCTAAATTTCGGGCGCGTCCCAACGCATTGATGTTAGCCATCGCTGCGTCTCCACTGGCGATCGCCTTGCTAGCACAGTCAGAAAAAGTAGGTTGAGCGGAGGCAGGCTGATGAATGAATCCAAAGCTGATTAAGGCAATACTGGCAGGAGCAATAAATCGAAAAGTGCTGTTCATGTGTGATCAATCCTTATGAAATCAGGTGAAGTCCATGGTCGAAGTCTGTCACTGGTTACTTTATCAGCTTCGCCATTGGAATGTGGGTGTCTGAAATGTCTGTGTCTAGAATGTGGGTGTCTATATGCAAGACAATCGTGATTGCACCCCTTAGTCATGCTACCCTGTCACAGGGTTGCTTAGGATCTTGCGGCATCTAAATGCTCGGTTTGCTCCATGCATTTTCGGTCAGCTAAAGGGTCTTTTCCAAAGCAGCCATTTCACTAGCTTAAGGAAATGTTTTATGGCTGTCGTAGATTCTAAAGGTCGGCTATTTGGCAAAGTTAGTATTTTGGATCTAGGAGCCGCGCTGGTTATCCTGCTGGTGTTGTTCGGCATTTTTATATTTCCAGGCACCTCCGGTTCTGTGGCTCAGGTAAACATCCCCACTAAACCCGTTGAAATTGAGGTGGTGGTGCGCGTTGCTGGACAAAATACCGAAAGTTTATTTAAACCAGGCGAGAAAACTAGCATCATCATTCGTAATCAACCCTCCGGCGAGATCACGGTCAAAGAGGTGAAAGAGCTGCCAGATAACGTGTTCGTGCCTCAGCCGGACGGTAAAGTGCAAGTGATACCCGATCCCAGACCCGAATCGAAACTCAGTCGGAATTTGCTGTTAACCCTTCAAGGCAATGCTCAGGTCACCGAGAAGGGTTTGGTGCTGGGGGGAAACAAGATGAAAATTGGTGCCCCGATTGAGTTAGAAGGGATTAACTATAGTTTCACGAATCTAAATGTGCGGGATGTTCGGATTCAGGGTTAGGGTTTAAGAGTTCGGTGTACGGAGTTCGGTGTACGGAGTTCGGAGTTGGGATTGGGGTTGGTGGCTTGACTGCTGAGTGGGTTACAGGGTTAGCGTGGTAAGAAAGCGGCGAATGAGGGCGATCGCGATCGCGGGTAATTCCAGGTGAGGCGTTAACCCACAATCGTCTAGCAGTTGAAACTGTCTAACGGCTTCTGGATTTAAGGCTGCAAGGCGTTGTCCAACTTCTGCTTCCGTAAATTGAGATTCTTTTCCCCACATAATTGCCGTCGGGATCTTCAATTGGGGCATGTACAGCGCGAGATCGAAGCTGAGATCTCCCCGGACAAACGAGAGGGCAGCGTAGTCTGCATTGGGCTGTTGAGCAGAGGCAAGATAGGCTTCTACAATTTCAGGATAAACTCGTTCTGGACGGGCAAATTGTCGCTCTTCTAAAAAATTGCGGATGCCGCTAGAGGTGGCGATGCCGACACTATAAAGCAGGCGATCGAGAATGGGAGTCTTGACCAGTTGAATAAAAAAGTTATTCGTGTAGTCTTTGCCAAAATCGGACAGTCCGGTAGGCGTGGTTAGAATTAGGGATTTAAATAAATCGGGACGGGCGATCGCGGCTCGAATCGTCAAAGCCGCCGTCAGCGACGATGCCACAACCGTTACAGGCTCGGTGCAAGTTTGCTCTAAAAACTCAGTAATCGTAGAAATATAGTCTTCGGCTAGATAATTGCGTTCTAGATGCTGCGATCGCCCCCAGCCCAGCAAATCGGGAGCCAAGATGCAATAATCCAACGCAAAAGCTGGATACACTTTCGACCATTCATAAGCAGAAGATCCACCGCCAAATCCGTGCAAAAAGACTAAGGATGGCAACGTTTTTTCTGGGATTGCGCCTGGAAAAGCAGCATCAGCCGTGTAATAAGCCATCCTGCCAAGCTTGGTTGAAACAGAACGCTGGCAAAAACCGGGTGGAATGATCATAATCTACGCACTCCTTAACGCCAAAGGCGGTTTTCTAAATCACGAATTTGGCGCTCAAGTCGATCAATCCGACCGCGCAATTCATCCATTTCTGACTGACGCGGCACCCCAATATCTTGCAAAACGTTCCGAAGCTGCCGCTGCATTTGGGTTTCAAGGTTGCCTTGCTCACTCTTGAGCGTTTGCAACAAATCATCCATGACTTCTTTTGCCTGGTCAGGGTTGAGCTTGCCATCTTTGACAAGATCATCGCTGACTTCGCGGATTTTGTCTGCTACTAAGGAGGTTGTGCCTACTCCTAGCATTAGAATCTGAGTCAGCCAGTTGCTATTGTCCATGCTGCTTTCCTGAAGTCGGATGAATCGGATAAAAGGGCGATCGCCAAGCTGACATTGCACCACTGGTTCAAGGTGAGCTAACCAACACTGCCTCTTTCCGTGAATACTTCCTTATTCTGTCAGATTCCTAATCATTCTGAGGGCTAGAGTTTAGACGAATTGATCAGACTCTACCTGCTTTGAGCGATTTGGCACTGTTTGTGCAAACTCCAGTTGCCCCGTGCCGTTCGCCCACACACGCCGGATTAAGGTTTAGGGGTTGGCGCTTCTTGGGGTGGCTTTACCTGGGTTGTGGGTGCTGAAGACTCTTGGGGCGATGGGCTAGGAGATGCGGGGGTAGCACGGGGTGGATTGGCACTGGGGGCGCAGGCGATCGCGCTCAGACCCATGACACTACAAAAGAATAGGAGTAAAACTTGATTCATGGCTCAACTACGCTAAGGTTTCTGGACAATAGCCTAAACCGCGAACAAACTGAGTGCGAAACTCTTCAATTTCTTCGCGATCGGGGGTGCCATGAGAGACCACTGCCACTTGATAGCGCTGCATCACTGCCACAGGGGATTGACCGGTTTCTAAGCCCCACATTGCCATTTGAATCCGAATATTGGGTTCATGAGGAATTCCCAGTTCGTTCATAAATGCTTGGAAATCTTTGTGCTGATGAGGCTCTAAATGTTCGCCTAATTTGACTCGAATTAGCCAGCCATCGATCTGATGAATCACACTCATGAAGCGCACTGGCAAATAGCCCTTATGCAAAAATTCAACCACTCTCAAGGTCAAACTGGTGTTGGCTAAAAAGTAAACGTAGTCCATTAAGTTGCAACCAACGGTGCGGATAGCTTTATAGTCGCGGTTGAAGGGCTGCTTTGGTTAGGGGAAAAGCCCCCGTATTCGTGAGGGTTTCCCCCCAATTTATTGGGTAGAAGCATGGCGAAACAATGTTTTCATTCTTAGCCTTTCAATCTCTGTAAGGGTTTGGGGTGGGTTGCGACAAAGCAGGAACAGCAAGCCGCTGCTACGGCTGCTCGTTTCAATCCCTGTAAGGGTTTGGGGTGGGTTGCGACCTGAAAATGCCCCCGAATTGGATTCGTTTTGGATTGTTTCAATCCCTGTAAGGGTTTGGGGTGGGTTGCGACTTGCCTGCTTTGAGAGCCGCAACGGATGGATGCTCGTTTCAATCCCTGTAAGGGTTTGGGGTGGGTTGCGACGATCCGCGATACCGGGCTACCATCCAACGCATTTCGGTTTCAATCCCTGTAAGGGTTTGGGGTGGGTTGCGACCTGAGCTGAAGATTGCGACT
>JBGTAZ010000230.1:0-10034 GCA_041749615.1 Leptolyngbyaceae cyanobacterium
GGCGGCGGCGTTGCAGGAGCAGGAACTGGGCGCGGCGGGGCGATCGCAGGCGGGGCAGATTGAGGCGGTGTCTCTGGAAGGGCGGGTGGCTGGATCAGCAGTGGCGGGGCGCTCTGTTCAGGGAGTGGAACTTGGGTTGGCGGTTCACTATATCGTTTCAAGGTCGCCAGCACAGCAGACCATTCATAAACATTTTTACTAGGATCGGAGGGGACAATCAGGGTAGTTTGAGCGCTGGCAGCGGCGATCGGCAAAGGATTACCAGGGCGATTTTCAGCTGATAGCACCCAAGATGGAGTGTTTAAACTGCCTTCTAACTTATTATTCGCAAAAGCCTGAGCCTTCCGAGGTGCTGCCATTTCCAGAGCTACAGCCTCCAAGCCCTGCATATCAATGTCTTTCACTAGGGGGCTGGTTTGGTAGAAAGCCTTTAAATCAAAATTGTAAACACCAATTTGATTTTTATACACCGTTCCTAACTGCCCAGCCTTCAAAACATAGGTTTGAGAGCCATCCGTATTAGAAATTTCGATCGCACTATCTGTTAAAGCACCCACGATAGTCACGCCCGTATCTTCAATGTAGCGAACAAACAACGCAGACCCACGAATTCCAGCCACCGCATTGGGGGTCTTCACCTGAGTTCGTCCTTGACCCGGTGGAATCAACAGCAGCACAGTTCCCTTGTCTAAACTCAGGTTACGGGTCTTTGGAATGAAGCGAAAAATAGCCTGCTCTCCAATTCTGGCGAGGGAATTATCGTTAAAGCGAAGCTCTGCCATCGCTTTACGATACGTTCGTAGCGAATCGCCTGGAGTCAGGTGGTCTGCTTTTTTGGCAAGCCTCGGCTTGGGTTGTTCTTTTAGAGAAAGCTCAACCTGATTCCGTAAATCCCGAACGGTGGCGCGGGTCAAAAAAGCCTGAGCATTCGCTGTTAGGGGCAATGAAGTAATGCCAGAACTGCAAAAAGCGACTGCAAGAGTAGTGAAAAGTTGCTTATGCATAAGACCTCCCAGCGTTTAAAGCCATCCCGTAGAACTCTAACCTAAAATCAGATTTATGTAGAGTTCACAAGGTACGCCCATCTTAACTACGTAAATTTTCTTAAGGAGAGTCTAAGGGAAAACTTGATGAAATCTTTATATTAAGCCAGTGATCAGTCTGACTGGAAAACCTGTGGAAAGCATTGAGTACTGATGAATACTACTTTTGAGTGATACGATCGCGCAGAATTTTCTGAGCTAATATCACTATGATTTAAAAATAAATAGTGAAATAACTACATCAGCGTTAGTTCATTACAGAGGCAGTCAGTCATTTGTTGGGAGTATCTCAGTAGTTTCACGGTTCCTGAATTGTTATTCCGTCATAATACGAAGCCGAATGTGTCACAGGTGATTAGGTTGCGCTTCAGGCAAGGGCAGCAAGTTTTGATAGGGTGTGCCACCTTGTTGACCGCTTATCCCGCCTACAGTTATCCCGCCTACAGTGCGCCATCCATAAATTCCCTTTCAAGTAATTCTGCGGAGATTCAACCAGAACTCGATTCTTTGAATCTGCCACAGCCAGCATTGCGAGGTTTAGAATCTTTTGTATCTCCCACTTCTTCTAAATTCCTCGCAGATAAATTTCTGGCAGAATTGCCGCAGGTACAGGCAGATCTGGAGCGCGTAGCTCCCCCAATTTTGCAACCCACCACAAAGGCAGCTTTTGGTTTAGCTGATTCTTCTCGCAAGGCGGCAACGTTAGGGCTGTCTTCCGCAGAACTGTCTTTCGCAGAACTGTCTTCCGCAGAACTGTCTTCCGCAGAACTATCTTCTGCACCGCCTCAGTTGGCGTTTGCCACCCATAAACTCAAAGCTTTGGAGCCTGTTGATTTGGAAGTGCCTATGGGTGACCTGGAGCGCGATCGCTCCTACGCATCTCTGCAAAAAAAACCACCCATCCCACCGGTTTTGGCTGCTGATCCAGATTTAGGCAATCTGCGACTGCAAGAATCTTCTGATCGCCCAGTTTTTCCGGGGAGTCCCTCCGATCCCAATAGTCCGTTTGCCCCACCTGTGCCCGCTGGATGTGATCCAGAATTAGGCTGTTTGTGGTTGCAAAATCCTGTAGCAACTGCGACCTCCGCGCCAGTAATGTATTTGTTGCCACGGTTAGATATTTTCAGAAGCAACAATATTTTGTCGGGATTAAACCCCGTTCAAGATGGATTAATTAGACCTGGAATTTCTCTACTGGTTTTACCGGCTTTAGGGCGTAGCACTTATCTAAATGTGTCGGCAGAAGGGGCGCTCAATCAGTATTTGAGCCTAACGCAGTTTAATTACAGTGAAATAAAGTTTAAGGCGGGCATTTTTCAGCGCCTATCGCCCTCCACATCAGCGGAAATTGGCTGGACAAATCAACAATTTTTTCTTTCGAGCAATCAGCTTGAGGGATTGTCAGCGGGAACTCGATTTTTAAATGATCATTCAATTCGGTTGGAGCTAAGCCGCCAAGATCAGCTTGCCAAAAATCTATCACTCAATTCGTTTTATCAATTTCGCATTAGTTTTACTGAACCCAGAGATCGCTCTCGGATTATCAATGTCTTATCTCTTTCTTTGAACTACAGTCTGAATCCCCGCGTTCAGCTTGGGATTGATTATCAATTTGCAGCCGCCAACTTTACGGTGCAGCGCCGAACCGATTTATATCATCAAGCGTTGGGCAGAATTAGCTACAGCGCCTTCCGAACCGCACAAATTAGTCTGTACGGCGGGATCAGTACCGGGAGTTCAACAGAATCTGCGATCAATTTCAATAGTTTTTTACTAGGAATCAGCGTCAGTCTGAGCTTAGTTATTTTCTAATTTGATCGGGCTTAAACGGTGCGGGGTGTGGAGCCTTAAAGGTAAGAGCACCAATCACTCCAGCTTCCGGCATATAGTTTTCCGGGAATGTGGGCGACGCTCAGCGACAGCAGGTTTACACAGGCGGTTACGCCGGAGCCACAATACACAATGATTTCGTCTGCATTCGATAGGTTTTGCCAGCGTTGACGTTGCTCACTGGGCGATCGCAGATATCCGTCCGCATCTGTTACTTCTTGCCAAGGATAGTTCACGGCTCCTGGAATATGTCCGGCAATGGGATCGATCGGTTCTCGTTCGCCACGATAGCGATCGCCTTCTCGCGAATCAATCAATGCCACTGTGGGCAAATCTTTACGAGCTTTTACCTGGTCGATGGTCATCACCAGATTAGACTGAATCGCCGGAATGAAATTGCCCGTCTTCGCGACTGGCAGATCGCTAGAAACTTCGTAGCCAGACGCTTTCCAGCCTGAAAAACCGCCATCCAACACCGCGACGCGATCGTGTCCTAAATATCGCAGCAACCACCACAGACGAGCCGCAAACGCCAAGCGGGAATCATCGTAGGCAACCACCAAGGTGGGACCTGCTGGCGGCTCAGAATGGATGCCCATGGTTTCCAGCGTGTTGGCAAATAGGTCGGGATCGGGCAAAGGATGTCGTCCTCCATGGATGTCAATGGGACTCGACAAATCTTGGTTTAAATCGAGATAATGGGCACCCGGAATATGACTTTCTTGATAGTGCTGTGCGCCTAACTGGGGCTGCATCAGGTTAAAGCGGCAGTCGGAGATCGCCACTTGTGGGTCATTCAGGTGATCCTGTAACCAATCTACTGAAACCGTGGAGCTAACCATTTTAGATAAACGTTTGTAGGTAAACGTTTGATAAAGGCTTGAACTCAATACAACGCTTTTACGTCGTATCTATCCGGAGAAAGACTATAGACTCGCGAAAATATTAATTTAACTCTACCGGGTATTGAGTAGGACTTATGGATATCAATCCGCGTCTATGGATATCTAGAAATTGGATATCGAGAAATTGGATATCTAGAAATTCGCTTAAGTGGAGCTTTCGCTTAAGTTTAGTGGGAGTGGGGCTGGGCTTAGCGATCGCAGTCACGTACTTATCCTATGCCGCCCCGCCCCTGCGTCAGGTCAAAATTTCTGAGGTGATTCATTTAGCGAATGCCGCCGGGGCGCGAGTCGATGATCAAAAAGTTGAAAAAGGCAATTCCATCACGTCAGGTCAGCAGTTGATTACGCCCCAATCTAGCCGTGTTGGCATCCAAGAAGCCACGGGTGCGGCTCGATTAGGAGCGAATTCATCGCTGATTCTGCGGAATGATTGTTTTCAGTTGGGAGCCGGAAAAGCGGTGATTGCAAGTTCTCAAGGATGTATTGGCGCGATCGTGGTTTCGAGTACGAACGGAATTTACACCGTGGAACGCTTGGGCTATTTGGCAGAAGTGAAGGTGTTGGCAGGTCAAGTGGATCTGTCGATTCCTAGCAATCCGACGATTGGTGCGGTGTCGCTTCAGCCCAATCAAAAAGTGACGGTGAACTGGACGGGTGACGAAATTGGTCCGGTGCGGTTGATGTTGCCGCAAGAAGTGAGCGCGATCGCAAACGGTGAACTTTTTCAGGGGTTCCAGGTTGCATTGCCAAACCAAAATAAAATTGCCGCCCTCCAGCGCCCCGTGGCGATCGCGCCCTCTCCTAAGCCATCTCCCAAGCCAGCCCCTTCGGTTCAACCCACTCCGACACCCGCACTGCCACAACCGCCCATTGCGAAGCAACCTCCAACCAATTCTCCAACCGATTCCCCCATCATGCCCAACTCCGCCAGGGCAGCTAATTATTCCCCGGATGACTATGATGCAGGGTCTACCGATTCCTCAAATCCCCCCCGCTATGTGCGCCGTCGAGTGCCCTCTAACTTTTCCGATGAGCGCTATACTTACCGCCGCCGATCGCGATCGCCCCATGCCAGCAATTCCTATCGTCGTCGCGCTCCTTCTTACTCTGCGCCTTCCTATGGCGATTCAGGGGATGAAGCGCCCTCTTCCCCCAGCGCCCCACCCGTGATGGAGCAGCCCCATCCTGTAGAAAACCCCGGTTCTCTACCCATGGTTGAAGCGCCCTTACCCATGGTGATCGAGCAGCCGGTTGACCCGCTGCCCATTGTGCCGGAAGGCTCTGTCATGGTTCCAGTCCATTAGAAGTAGGGCAAAATCGGCTACAGATTTAAATAGAAGTAGGGCAAAATCGGCTACAGATTCAAAAATAACTCTACACTTCACGCCACTGCATCCAAGTTGGCTTTAATTAAGTGCGATCGCGGAGTTCAACAGCTTATTTCAACTGCTATTTCAAATACCCACCACTTTTAATGGGATTTAATTGCACGAGCGATCGCGGTGCATTCCTGACTCCAGTTTTTCTCACAAAAAACCCTCCAGCTTTATGCCAAAGGGTTTGTTCCGCACACAACCAAGGGAAACTTACACGACAGAAATCAAGGATGCTCCAGAAATTCTGTATTGTTGCAAATTATTATCTAGCTGCCGTCAATAATCCGGCGCATACGCTACAAAAGAACAAGATCGACGATAAAACTCCACACTCACGGTTGAGTCATTCTCCAAAATCCCTAGCGCCCTTTCTTTTATGCCAACCTATCCCGGAATTTCGAGTGAAGCCTTTAGACACCCCCTCGATCGCCAAGCAGAGCAAGCACTCCGCAGCGTTCCAGGCTTTGATTTAGTCGCCAGTAAGTTTGTTGAATATTTGACGGAGCGTCCCCAGTTTGTTTATCAGCTAGGCAACAGCATTCAGGTGAATTCACGCCAATATGCCTCCATTCACCAAATCTTTCGAGAGTGCCTGCGAGATTTAGATATTTATCCAGAGCCAAGCCTGTTCGTTTCTCAAAGCCCCAACGTCAACGCTTTTGCCTTGGGGCGGGATTTTCCCTTTATTGTGCTCAACTCTGGCTTACTCGATTTGGTCAGCGCGGCAGAGCTACGAACCGTGATTGCCCATGAACTGGGTCACCTCAAATGTGAACACACCATTCTGATCCAAATGGCAATCTGGACAACCCAAGTGGTTTCGGGGCTAGCCGAGCGTACCTTCGGTCTGAGTACTTTGGTGAGTACTGGGTTGGTCGCTGCATTTTTTGAATGGTTGAGAAAAGCAGAACTCTCCGCCGATCGCGCCGCACTGTTGGTCACCGATGACTTACAGCCCATTTTGACTAACATGATGCGGATCTCAGGGGGCAGCACCAAATATGCTCACGAGTTAAGCGTAGACGAGTTCATTCAGCAATCCGAGCGCTACCAAAACCTAGATGCCGATGGACTCAACCAAATCTACAAGTTTTTGCTCTATAACAATCTGTCGGCAGGCGTTTTTCTGAGCCATCCGTTTACCGTTGAGCGGGTTCACTATCTGCGCGAATGGTCAGTTTCTAATGACTATCGCCAAATTCGCCAGGGGAACTACGCCCGTGCAGGGGCAAAAGGCTCGGTGGAAGTGCCCGTTACCTCGCCAACGGCTGCACCCTCCCAACAGCAAACAGAAGTGGATGGCTTGCGCCAAGAGATTGATCAACTCCAGCAGGAAATCGATCGCATTAAAAAAGGGGGCTAAACCGAACCAATCCCAGAAAAATCCCTGTCAAAATCATTGGGCTACCGCTTAACGTAACTCATCAGAATAGTGCGCCAAGCAAATTTCGCATCAGGACGTATCCTAAATAAGGTTCGTTGATGGAATGTGGTGAAGAGGGGGAACTATGATTTGGCAAAAATGGCGGCTGCAAAAATGGCGGGGTTGGCGGCTGGCGATCGCATTTCTCGCTGCGATCGTCTTAACCAACTGCACCGCAGGTAATCCACCATCCGCGCCCGTTTCTAGTGGAACTCCTGCATCCTCGTCTTCTGCTTTGGTCTTTGGCTCAGGCGGACAACCTGTAAATCTGGAGCCAGGAAACATCACCGACGGCAACTCTTTGATTGTGCAAAACCAAATTTACAATCGCCTGATGGAGTTTAAGCCAGGAACGACTGACTTGGAGCCAGCCCTAGCCACCGAATGGAAAGCAGCGCCAGACGGTAAAACCTGGACATTCAAACTGCGCCCAGGGGTGACGTTTCAAGACGGCACGCCGTTTAATGCGGAGGCAGTCAAGTTTAATATCGATCGCTGGTGGGATGCTAGCCATCCCCAGGGCTACCGCAACGCTGGCAAAATTTATGAAGTGTGGTCGCAGGTGTTTGGGGGCTTCAAAGGCACGCCTGATTCGATTGTGCAATCTGTGACCGTGGTGGATGCGGCAACGGTGCAGATTACGCTCAAGCAGCCATTTGCCGCCTTTCCCAACGCGATCGCGGCGGCTTATTTTGGCATTGCCAGCCCAACGGCAGTTAAAAAAGCCGGGGCAAAATATGGCACGCCGGGTTCATTGGCAGTGGGCACCGGACCCTTTGTATTTAAAGAATGGCGCACAGGCGATCGCATTGTCTTAGAGAAAAACCCGACCTACTGGCGATCGGGCTTTCCCAAGGTGAATCAACTGGTCATTCGCTTTGTTGCCGATCCTGCCGCCCGACTTGCCCAACTCCGCGCCGGACAGATTGATTTCACCGTGGATTTGGCACCGGATCAAAAGAAAGAAATTGATGCGGATGCCAATTTAACCGCGATCGCTCGTCCCTCGTTTAATGTGGGCTATTTGGCATTGAATCCCAGTTACAAACCCCTGACGGATGTGAAGGTGCGACAGGCGATCGCCTATGCCATTAATCGACCCGCGATCGTCCAAGCCTTTTGGGGCAACTTAGGCACCCACGACCCTCACTTTCTCCCAGAGCCACTTGCCTGGGCAAACGATTCCACCCTTGCCGCCTATCCCTTCGATCCTCAAAAAGCCAAACAATTGCTCACCGAAGCGGGTTATCCCAATGGGTTTGATCTAGAACTGTGGTACATGCCCGTTTCCCGCCCCTATTTTCCTACGCCCAAACCCATCGCTGAAGCGTTTGCGGCGGATCTTAGCGCCATTGGCATCCGGGTCAGCCTCAAAACACAAGACTGGGCAGCCTACTTAGCCAATCGGCGAAAGCCTCCGGGCTATCAATCGTTTATGTTGGGCTGGACGGCGGATTATGGTGATCCCGATAGTTTCTACTTTCCTCACTACGGTCCCGGTGCCACCACCGACATCGGCAACTGGAAGAACGCCACCGTGTTTCAGCTTTTGAACCAGGGACGATCGCTTCAAACCCAGGCAGACAGAGCCAAAGTCTATGCTCAAGTCGATAATATTCTGCATCAAGAGGTGTTGCGGTTACCCATTGTGCATTCTCAGCCGCTAGTGGCACAACGCAAAGCGATCGCGGGTTGGGTGCCCAGCCCCCTCGGCTCTGAACCCTTTGAATCCATTAGCAAGTGAGTAGAAAGAAACGCAATCCCTAAAATTACTATCACCATGGATGCCGCACCGCTGTCTTTAACTTCAAGTGCTTCACCTATCATCAATAGCACTGTCCTGAGCAGACTTCCCGTAGGGTTTGAATTCGAGAATTAACATTTTCTTACGCTAGCGTATTCAGTATAATAGTAGGTATGTACTTCATTTGTTGATGCTTCAGACTCGGAGGCTGATAAACCTCGTGAGAATCCTTGCCACATCCCACGCCTAAAGCACGTTGGCGGAGCCTGCCCAAAGGGCTTAGGGTGTTGCGGGTTCTCAAGCTCTCCCACTTCTATAAACGAAGTCGCAACACTGAAAATCCTGACTGGCAAGATAATCGATCCATGCGGTAAGCTTGCATTACCCTGTTAACAGCTTTTTGAAGTACTGGTTTGTGAAACGAAGTGGGATGGATTCAATCTTTTTAGGGTTAGGGGTGATCGGGGGGACGATCGCGGCAATGATTGGGCAAAGCGCGATCATTGCTGCGATCGCAGGGGAAGCCGAGTCTCAATTGCCACCGCCGCCCTTAGCCGCCATATCCTTACGACCCGATTTAACTCCCCTGGATATCAACTTGCTGAAGCTGGGACAATTGCCTGCTGGGGTAGTCACAGCTCAAACAATTTCATTAACGCGATTAACACTTCCCAGCCTATGGTGGACTCAAGCCCAGGTCGCCCATAATCCCCAATTTGGCAATAAGCTGTTAGAAAACTGGATTGCTTATCCCGCCGATGTGAAAGATCCAGGTCGGGTCGATTTGGTCGTTAATCGCCAGTTATGGAGTTTATTAGACTATTTGCAGCGCTATGAATTTATCAGTCGGTTCAGCGCGATCTCCCGCAGCTATGGCTACAACATTCGAGTTTTTGACAATCAAGCCCGGTTCACAGGAGCCTATACCTGCGATTTTAGTCAAGTTGATGTGATGAAGCTTCAGTCGATACCCTATTTCTCCGGCGCAAATCAGCTTTCTTCCGCGCTAGATTTTTATTCAAGAAACACCATTACAGATCGCGTTAACTGCCAGATCCTGATTGAATCTGCATTGAGAGCGAGTCAAAGAGAGCTTTTTGGACAGCCCAAATAGGGGGGGGTAGGCAGTTACAGGTGAATAAAGTGCCACCAAAAAGTGCTACCAAAAAATATCACCAAAAATACTACCCAAAGGGTTTGGGTTCGGATGGATTGCTGGGCGCTAGAGCTTCTTACAGGTTTTCATATACACGCGATCGCATCGGGCAGTTTCAACTCCGGTTGCAGGCTCATATCCACTGCTTTCATAAAGCTGGACGGCTGCCTGCAATGCACTAGCGGTTTCGATCCAAATTTGTTCAAATCCACGGGTCGCGATCGCCGCTTCCAATTGGTGCAGTAACCATCGCCCCAAACCCTGCCCTCTCGCGGCTGGCAACAAATACATTTTGCGAATTTCAACCGCGTTTTGTGCCCGTTGAATCGGATAGTAGGCTGCGGTGCCAATCACTATTCCTTGCTGCTCAATCACCCAAAACTCGCCGCCTGTTTGCAAATAGTAGGATTCAACGTCTCGCACATCGCGATCGGCTTCCTCCGGCTGCCACTCCAAACCGTATTCCGCCAATACAGAGCGGATGACTTCAGCGGCAGATTCGCGATCGCCCGGTTGCCAATCTCGAATTAAAAAAGTCTGATAGCTCTCCTGCATAA
>JBGTAZ010000231.1:0-6531 GCA_041749615.1 Leptolyngbyaceae cyanobacterium
TCAATTGTGGAATATGGTGGGCTTTCAAACCAACTTACGCTGGAGCGAACAAAAGCGCGTCTTCAAGTTAATTCCTGGTTTGGAAAACGCAGAATTCGTCCGAATGGGCGTAATGCATCGCAATACGTTTATCAATGCGCCAGAACTGCTTCACCCTACACTGCAATTCAAACAGCGCCCAACCTTACTCGCGGCGGGGCAGTTGGTGGGCACCGAAGGCTATACGGCGGCAGCGGCTGGTGGCTGGTTGGCTGGAAGCAACGCGGCAAGGGTGGCACTGGGGCAAACGCCCCTGGTATTGCCAGGAACGACAATGATCGGAGCGCTGTTTGAGTTTATTAGTTCGGCATCACCCAAACATTTTCAGCCGATGCCGCCAAATTTTGGCATTTTACCTGCACTGCCCGATCGTATTCGCAACAAACAAGAACGCTATGGCGTGTATCGCGATCGCTCGTTTGCCGATCTAACCCGTTGGAAGCAGCACCGAGAAGCAGCAGATCTGGATGTGGCGATTTGATCGGAGCAATAGAGCGATCGCCTTCAAATTGACAATTCCTCCTATTCTCGTTGCGCTGTAATCACCCATCGGCGGTACTGCTGAGGAGCGATGCAGCCCGTGCTGTAAACAATTTCTAAGTTGCCACCCGACAGCAAGCGAAGGCAACTTGGATATTTGTCCAATTGCCAACAAGCGAAGGCAATGCCCCCTGCAAAAATGCTGATTCCACCCGCGATCGCGGCAGATTTTACTGAAAGATTAAATCGCATAGTTGCAGCTTCTCAAAATCAGCTTTATCTGTCAGTTACATAGGAAACGGTTTGGTTGAAAGATGGGTTTTGAGTTTTGAGTTTTGAGTTTTGAGTTTTGAGTTCGGGTTTCGGAGTTTGGGGTTCGGGGTTCACTCTTCCGCACTCCGCACCTTCCGCACTCCGAACCCTCCGCACTCCGAACCCTCTTCATAGTCCATTAGCACCATCTAAATCTGCTTGAAGTAGGTTGGCTCCGGTTAAATTAGCCTCGTCTAAATCGGCAAATCGCAGGCTCGTTTGTTTCAGCGATGCGTTTTGGAGATTGGCTTTGGAAAGAATTGCACCACTCAAATCGGCTGCTTCTAGATTGGCAGCCGATAAGTTAGCGTGGGTCAGGTTGGCGAGGCTGAGGTCGGCAGATTGCAAGCTGGTTTGAGTGAGGTTGGCTCCCTGCAAATTGGCTTCACTCAGATTAATTCGGTTTAGTTTGGCGTTCTGCAAGTTAGCATTTTGCAGGTTGGCTCTTGGCAAATACCCACCTTGCAAATCGCAGCTAGGACAATGGCGGGTCACGAGCAGCCAAATAACTCGCACTTCGAGCAGTTGCGTCATGCCAACGATACTGAATCCCAGCAATAGCCCAACCGCCGTCAGCGCGATGATCTTGCGTTTAGCCATCTCTTGTTTCTATTCAACCTTCGCCATTCAACCTTCGCCGTTCGTCATTCATTTATGTCGTTTTTGGTGCCAGTTCCAGGCGTGAGAGATGATTTGGTTTAGGTCGGCGTACTGCGGCTTCCACCCTAAGATACTCCGGGCGCGATCGCTGCTGCCGACTAGTGCTGGTGGATCGCCGGGACGACGGGGACACTCGACTGCTTTAATGTCGCGATCGGTAATCTGGCGGGCAGTTTCAATCACCTCTTTGACTGAGAAACCGTTGCCGTTGCCCAAGTTGAACACGGTCGTGTCGCCGCCTTTGAGTAAGTAATTTAGCCCCAACACATGCGCTTCTGCCAAATCGGTGACGTGGATATAATCGCGAATGCAGGTGCCATCGGGAGTTGGATAATCGGTGCCAAAAATAGAAATAGAGTCTCGTTTACCCAACGCAGTTAGCAACACGAGGGGAATCAGATGGGTTTCAGGCACATGGTCTTCGCCCAATTGCCCTGCTGGATCAGCCCCCGCCGCGTTGAAATAGCGAAAACGAACTGACTTAAACTGATAGGCGCTATCAAAATCTTTCAGCACTTGCTCAATCATCAGTTTGCTGACCCCATAAGGACTGATCGGGTCTTGCGGGTGATCTTCTGGAATGGGAACGGTTTTAGGAACGCCGTAGGTTGCGCAGGTAGAAGAAAAGACAAACTTGTTGACGGAAGCAGCCATCATCGCTTCGAGCAGGGTCAAGGTGCCCACAAAGTTGTTGCGATAGTATTTTGCCGGATCGGTGACCGATTCGCCGACATACGTATAGGCGGCAAAATGCATCACAGCCGCAATATCGTGAGTGGCAAAGAGGTTATCCAGCAAGGGGCGATCGCAGGTATCCCCCACCACTAACTCCACTTTCAACACATCCTTTGCAATATCTTGATGTCCATAGGCAAGATTATCTAGCACGACCACTCCATACCCTGCCTGTTGTAACGCCAGCACCGTATGGGAGCCAATGTAACCTGCTCCACCTGTTACCAAGATCGTTGGTTGCGACATGATGTGTTTTTTCCTACTCTTATCCATACCAGACTAGCCTTTCAGGGTGGGAATGCCCAAATCCAAAACAAGATCTTTATGCCAGTAAAGTTTAAGTAAAAAAGGAGCGCGATCGCGCTCCTAACAAAAAACCTTTCACGGTCAATCAATCTTCAGTCACTACCGAACTCTAGCGACTTCTTCATCGAATCCATCGGTTCGACGAGAAGACTCAAAGAAGTTGTAGTAAAGAAAACCAGCGGCGATCGCGCCCAAAATAGGAGCCAACCAGAAGAGCCACACCTGTGAGAGGGGCGTACCACCAACAAACAAGGCAGGCGCTAAACTCCGAGCCGGATTCACAGACGTATTCGTCACGGGAATGCTAATTAGGTGAATTAGAGTCAAGGCTAAGCCAATGGCAGCACCTGCAAACCCAGCCGGAGCGCGGTGATCGGTTGCACCCAAAATAACGATTAAGAAAATGAAAGTCAAAACAAACTCAGCGACAAAACAGGCAAGCAAGCTAAAGCCACCTGGCGAAAATGACTCGTACCCATTGGTGGCAAAAACGCCTGCTGCTGTTGGGTCAAGGGTAAATCCTGGTTTGCCACTCGCAATTAGGTAGAGAATGCCAGCACCCAAAATTCCACCCAGCACTTGAGCAATGATGTAGGGTAGCAATTCTGAGCCGGGGAAGCGCTTGCCCGCCCACAGCCCAAACGACACGGCTGGATTAAAATGACCACCAGAGATATGACCCAGGGCATAAGCACCCGTGAAAACGGTTAACCCAAAGGCGAGAGAAACGCCTAACAGCCCAATTCCTAAAGGAAAGGGAATCTGGTCAGTCAGTTTTCCACCTGTAAAGGCTGCCGCAAGCACAGCACTGCCGCAGCCACCCAAGACTAGCCAGAAGGTGCCAATAAATTCTGCAAGGAGTTTTTTTGTCAAGGGCATAGTGGCATATCCTTTTAAGTAAAAGCAAATCGCTAAGTGCAAGTTTTGGTGATCTATGCTACCAAAGTTTCATTTAGCATCTGAATTTTATCAAGAGAATATAAATTTATAACTTTTTATTTTTAGTGGGCTTAAGTTTTTTTAAAATAAAAACTGATTTTGGTCACTGGCAATCTTCTCTATTTGGGGTACTGCAAGCGATCGCGTACTTCAATATTGTTTCGTGCTGATAAAAGCAAAGAAATTCTAATGATTGCCGTATTATTGGCAATGACAACACGGCATGAAATAACGACAAAAATCCTCAGAGTTTGCTTTTTTTAAGCAAGCGAGAGCGATTTATGGGTTTTATTGACGGCTTGATGTTGAAAATTTTCAAAGGGGCACCATGATTCAATGTTCTTTGGGTACTGGGTACTCGATCGCCAGTGGTGCGATGAGGAGTTTTAATCTACTACTTGGGCAAATGCCTACTGTGGCGACTCCCACTTCATCGGCTCCTGATGCGTTCGATAACATAACGAGAGATTTGCCAGAATTACTCTTCAATTTGGTGGGCGCGATCGCCATATTCTTGATTGGGTGGGTGATTGCAGCATTTTTAGCATCCCTAGTTCGGAAACTGCTCAACAACACAGATTTAGATAATCGAATTACAAATCTAACGGGCAACCAAGAAAACGGGGCTAGCATCGAGGGCATTGCCTCATCGGTTGTCTTCTGGGTAGTGATTATTCTGGCGGTGGTTGCAGCATTAAACGTGCTTAAACTCACTACCGTTTCGGTACCTCTCAATAATTTCCTCAATCAAATTTTTGCCTATCTCCCTCGGATCGGCGGAGCGGCAGTCATTGCAGCGGTTGCTTGGCTGGTGGCAACGATTACCCGACTGGCAGCCATTCGGATTGCTCACTCCTTTGCGTTAGATGAGAAGCTTACCCAAGCGACAGATCGACCTACTGCTGCGCGCTCAAATCAATTGCGACTCAGCGAAACCTTGGGCGATGCCCTCTACTGGTTTGTTCTGCTGGTTTTCCTGCCCGCTATTTTGAGCGTATTGGAGCTTCAAGGACCATTGCAGCCGGTGCAAACCCTGCTCAATCGTTTTTTAGAAGCGATTCCTCAAATCCTCACGGCGATCTTTATTCTGGCAGTGGGCTATGTGATTGGTCAATTTGTCCAGAAGTTAGTCACCAATCTGCTGACTAGCATTGGGTTTAACAATATTTTGGTTTGGTTGGGGTTGCCATCACCGGCGGCTGTGATTCCACCCCCCCCGTCTGTAGATCGGTCTTACAACGATCCCTTGTTAGTTGAACCCGATGCAGACCGAGGTGTTTCTACCCGGACTCCTTCTGAAATTGCTGGCATTGTGGCGCTGATTGGCATTTTGCTATTTGCGGCAGTGGCGGCGATCGATATTTTGAATATCCCCGCACTTACAGTATTGGTGGGTGGACTGCTGGTGATTTTCGGGCAAATTTTAGTCGGCTTGGCTATTTTTGCGGTGGGTTTATATTTTGCCAACCTTGCCTATAACTTGATTGCTAGCTCTGGCACCCCGCAATCGAGAATATTGGGACAAACGGCAAAAATTTCGATTTTGGTGCTGGTGTCGGCATTGGCACTGCGTCAAATTGGGATTGCGCCCGACATCATTAATCTGGCGTTTGGCTTGCTTCTAGGTGCAATTTCGGTGGCGATCGCGATTGCCTTTGGTTTAGGCGGACGCGATGTTGCGTCTGACCAACTGCGTGAATGGCTTGCTACCTTTAAGCGTCAATAAAGATCAATATGAATAGAGATTTGAATCTCAAACTCTAATCATAAAAGGCACCTGAAGAGGTGCCTTTTGTTTGTGGCGGTGCCTAAGGTTGGTTCATCGCGTCAGTTAAGCGATCGATCGCGGCTGTTAAACGCTCTTGCGATTCCAGCATGGGATCGGGTGGGGTTTCCGCATCTTGTTTTCGCATAAACTTTTCGAGGGCACGAATAATAAGAAAGATCACAAAAGCAACGATTACAAAATTGACGATCGCGATCGCCAGATCACCTAATCCAAATGGAAGATCTTTGAGTTGATTGACTTGGGCGGCATCCAGCGCAGGCTTCAACGCCACAGACATTAACCAATTAACAAATGCTTCCACAATTTTGCCAAAGGCACCGCCGATGATCACGGCAACTGCCAACTCAACCACATTGCCGCGCAGAATAAACTCTTGAAAGTCTCTTAAGAAACCCGTTGCACTCGTTCGTCTTCCCATCGCTATTGCTCCTTGCACACGACACTTTAAAAACTCACGTAATCACATTTGCGAGTTGCTATTAGTATCAACTACTTCTGTGAAAATGCTTTCTGTAAAAATGCTTTGACGGCTTCAAACAGTTTTTACGGCTCAAGCGGAACACTCAAAATATTAGATTCTGTACCAATGGGATGGAGCGTAAAATCTCCTTCCTTTCGTTCCTTTTGCTTCTTCTTTCTCTAAAAATCGCTGTAAATCTTTGGAACAGGTGAAAATAAGAGAATATGTCCCGGATGTCTGTGTATGACCTGTTGCCTAAATCCTGAGTGCCAGCAGCCACAAAATGCTGATGCGGCTGAATTTTGTCTGAGTTGTGGTGCCAAACTAATTCCCATATTGCGAGGTCGCTATCGCGTAATGCGGGCGATTGGGCAAGGAGGCTTTGGCAGAACTTACTTAGCGCTGGATAGCGATCGCCTCAACGCTCAGTGCGTGATCAAACAATTTTCGCCCCAAGTGAAAGGCACAAAGTCGCTTGATAAAGCCGTGCAACTTTTTCAACAGGAAGCAGAGCGGCTCAACGAACTGGGTGAGCATCCCCAAATTCCAACCCTGCTTGCCTATTTTGAGCATGAGCAGCGGCTCTATCTTGTACAGCAATTTGTTGAAGGACAAACGTTGCTGCACGAAACCATTCAGCATGGGCATTTTGGTGAACGGCGGATTCGCGAAGTGCTGGTAGGGTTGCTGCCGTTGCTGAAGTTTGTGCATGATCATCAGGTGGTTCACCGCGATATTACGCCGTCTAACATTATTCGCCGAGCAAGCGATAATAAACTGGTGCTGATTGACTTTGGTGTGGCAAAACTGC
>JBGTAZ010000232.1:0-9650 GCA_041749615.1 Leptolyngbyaceae cyanobacterium
TGCTTTAGAGGATGTCTTAGTCAAGCGATGCCAATGGTTGATGCAGCATCCTGCGATAGTGCAAGGCAAGGTTGGCTTTGATTGGATTCAAGCAATTTAGTCCGGCTAAAAAATACTGCCTTCCGCAATTCCGTATAAGAGAGATAACCTGATTAGAGAGAATTCGTTACACTTGTTCACAGTAGTTCTCAGTTCTCTTCACAGCCATGTCTGAACCGTTAGAAAAACTGGCACATCAAGCCTTTCACCAAGGGAAAAGTTACTTTGGTCTTGCTCATAAAGCCTTAAGCACCCAGTTTCTTAAGCTCATTGCGCCGCCTCCAGAAAACTCAACTCAACCCATTCCCACCGCGCTCTTGCTGAAGATTCAAAAGCGACTGATCGAAATTAACGAAACAGACTGGCAAGATGCCGAAAAAGGAATCTACCCAGCAAGTTTGCTGCTAGAAAATGACTGGCAAGATTTTTTCCGTCACTATCCTCTACTGTGGTTCGACATGCCTTCCACTTGGGAGCGAGCCAATCAAAAGCGTTACCAAGACTTTCCTCAAGATGTAGATACCAGCCTTTATCCCAGCTATTACACGCAAAACTTTCACCATCAAACCGATGGCTACTTGAGTGAGTGGTCTGCAAATTTGTATGATGTGCAGGTGGATATTTTGTTTAATGGAGCAGCAGATGCAATGCGTCGCCGAGTGCTGGCACCGCTGAAGCAAGGTCTACAAGCTTTCAGCCATCTTGATCCTCGGCAAATTCGCGTTTTAGATGTGGCATCGGGCACGGGTCGCACCCTAAAGTTTATCCGCAGTATGTTGCCCAAAGCATCTTTGCACGGCGTTGATCTGTCCTCTGCTTATTTAAGAAAAGCAAATCAGCACTTGTCTCAACAGTCCAGCGAATTGCCTCAACTGATTCAGGCAAATGCTGAAGAGTTGCCCTATCTCAACAATTACTTTCATGGGACAACTTGTGTATTTCTGTTTCACGAGTTACCTGCTGCTGCTCGCCAGCAGGTGATCAATGAGTGCTTTCGGGTAACAAAGCCCGGTGGAGTATTTGTCATTTGCGATTCAATTCAAATCAGCGATTCGCCAGAAATGGCTCCAGTTATGGATAGCTTTGCGGCGATGTTTCACGAGCCATACTATCGGCATTATGCGAGTGATGATTTGGTTAGCCGTCTGCACAATGCTGGCTTCACTGCTGTGACTGAAGAAGTTCATTTTATGAGTAAGTACTTGGTTGCCCACAAGCCGATCGCAACGGAGCAATCAAACCCTCAGCTTGCCGAAGCTGGAGTGGCTACTACCTCATAAAGATGTTGAGCAACACATTAGAATCCTGAAGAAATCAGAAGACCTGATGATGATTTGGGCGATCGGCGGTAATGTAGACGCATTGAGTCTTTAGCAAAGAAAGAATCGTTAGCTAAAGGCTCTGGTTTTGAGATGTTGCACCTAATTTCCCCAGAAACTCCTATGGTTCAAACAATTTCCAGTGATGAGTCAACCAGCCAAGTTGAGAGCCAATCCAGCAACTTGGTAGAAGTGATTGAGACGGTGATTGACAGCCTGGATAGTGGTCAAACGGCGATGGTCAATCGCAGCGAAGAAGGGTATCTCTGGAAATTCAAATATGGCACTGTCGAGGTCTTTGTTCAACTGACAGGTTTGTTGGAAGACGATACCCTAATGGTGTGGGCGGCGGTGCTGAAACTACCAGCGAAAGATGAGCCAAAATTGATGCGTCAGTTGCTAGAAAAAAATTGGTCTGATACTTTAGAAGCGCGGTTTAGCATCGCCAATGAGGAGGTGGTGGTGGTGATCAATCGCTCGATCGCCGATCTTTCCCCTAGCGAACTGTCGCGCGCCATTACCATTGTGGCAACGATCGCCGACGAAATTGATGAACCGTTGATTGCAGAGTTCGGCACTTAGGCATCGCAGTAAACTGTATGACCGTTTGGCGGTTGATCCCCCCTTTTGCGGCATCGGGTGCCGTTCACATGGCAGTCGATGCTTGGCTGTTGGAGCAACATATTCAAGGTAAATATCCGCCGACCCTGCGGTTTTATACCTGGGAACCTGCGGCAATTTCCCTAGGCTATCATCAGCGGCAGTACCCCGACCATTGGAATGATCTGGTGTGGCAGGGGCGATCGCTGGATATCGTGCAGCGACCCACAGGGGGACGAGCGGTGCTGCATCAGGGCGATTTGACCTATGCCGTGATCACCTCTGGGCTGAGTGGTAACCGGATGGAAAGCTATCGGCAAATCTGCGAGTTCTTGATTCAGGGTTGGCGATCGCTCGGTGTCGAGTTGCACTACGGCAACGCAGGGCGCGGCTATATTCACAACCCCAACTGTTTTGGCACCGCCACCGCCGCCGATTTAGTGTTGCCCAATGGCTATAAATTGATTGGCAGCGCCCAGAAGCGGATGGGTGATGCCATCTTGCAGCATGGCTCCATTCGCCTAAATCCTGATTCCACACTATTTCAGCAAGTTTTTCAATCACAGTCTCCAGCGTCACCCTTCCCTGAATCGTTGCTCCAAACATCAATGGAGCAAGTCATTTCAGCCCTTATAGAGTCTGCCAAAACGATCTTTGCCATTGACTTCCAACGAGAGCCGCTTTCTGACTCAGAATGGAACATCCTGCAAAATCTCCCAATCTCGAACTCCCAACTCCGAACTCCGTTCGCGTAGCGTCTCCGTAGGAGTTACTCCGAACTCCCAAACTCCGAACTCTACCTTTCCGCCCCTTCCATCGCTGACTCAGCCAGTGCCGCAATCTGAAAACCAGGCGGATAGGTGCCATCTTCTTTAATCTGCTTGATTACGCCATCTGCAATCGGCATTTTTAGCTTTTGTGCCAGCGCCCGGACAATATCGCCGCGATCGATGACTCCCGAAACCGCCCCTGCTGGAGACAAAACCGTCATCCGCCGCGCCACATCCGTCTCCAACTGCTGAATCACCGTTGCCAGCGGAGTAGCCTCCTCAACTGTGGCAATTTTGTCGAGTGGGTGAATGATTTGAAATAGGGTTTCCTTTTCCCAACGGCTGCGCTCTATCGATTGCAGTTCATCCGGTGCAACTAACCCTCGGTAGCGCCCATCGGAAGACGCAAAAAAGACTTCTGGCTGAGCCGCTAGCAGCAGGTATTTGTCGGCAAACTCCCGCAAACTCATGTCAGCATCAACGACGCGAAACTCGCGAGTCATGGCATCGCTGGCTTTAAGAGAGAGTAATGCTTCCTGAATTTCGGTCATGCGATCGTAGCTGCCGGCATTTTGAATGCCAAACCAGCCCAGCAGCATAAACCATAAGCCACTGCTAGAACCCGACACCAGCGAAAAGCCACCCAAGGCGATCGCGCTCCAGCCTAGAATAGAGCCAGATTTTGCCGCCCACCGCACCCCTTTAAATCGGCTACCTGTCGCTTTCCAAACGGCTGCTTTCACCACTTGTCCACCATCGAGCGGGAGACCGGGCAGCAGGTTGAAGAGTGCTAAGACCAGATTGGTGGTTGCTAAATATTGGGCAATGACGTTGATGGGTGTATTGGCACCCGGAGAAACATTTGCCAGCAGCGCCAATAAAATAGATAAGACTAAGCTCACCGCAGGACCCGCGATCGCGACCTGAAACGCTTTGCCGGGAGTTTTTGATTCGCGCTCGATCGAGGCAATGCCACCAAACAAAAACAGCTTGATCGACGTGACCTTAATTCCTTGGGATAACGCCACCAAACTATGACCCAGTTCATGCAGCAGCACTGAGCCAAAAAATAAGATTGACATTGCGAATGCTGACAGATACGCCGTGGAAACACTCCACTCCGGATACCTTACCTGCCAATTGGATGCAGTGGGCAGCGCAATCAAAAACAAAATGATGAACCAGGACAGATCAATGTATAGGGGAATGCCAAACACTGATCCGATCCGCCAACCTGACTGCATACGGTTACCTTAATGCCTATCTTTCTAGGATAAGGGAGCCGACGGGTAAATGGCTCAGTCCGATTTGGGAAAGAGTCAGGGGATCATTGCTCTAGAGCGATCGCCGCACTCCTCATCATCGCGTCACCATCGTGCGATCGCGCTTTCAGTTTTCGATCTAGATTCATAAATCGCCAACAAGCACGGAATACGGCTGAAACGCACCAAGCCCAATTGCTGTACGATCAACACTGATTGCAATCTCACACCAAACACAACCACCATGACCGCAGTTGACGACAAAAAAATTGTGCGCGAATACTTCAACGCCACCGGATTCGATCGCTGGCGCAGAATCTACGGCGACGGCGAAGTGAATAAAGTCCAGCTAGACATCCGCACCGGGCATCAGCAAACCGTGGATACCGTGCTGGCATGGCTAAAAGCAGATGACAATCTCAAAGACTTAACTATTTGTGATGCAGGTTGTGGGGTGGGTAGCCTCAGCATTCCTTTAGCCCAAGCGGGAGCGCAAATCTTTGCCAGCGACATTTCCGAGAAAATGGTGGGAGAAGCCAAAGAGCGAGCGGCGGCACTGGCGCTAGACAATCTCACCTTTGCCGTACAAGATTTGGAAGGATTGACCGGACGCTACCATACCGTGGTTTGCCTGGACGTGTTGATTCACTATCCTCAAGCCAAAGCGGCGGAAATGATTCAACATCTGAGTTCACTGGCAGAGTCGCGATTAATCCTTAGCTTTGCTCCCAAAACTGTTTTCTACACCGTATTGAAAAAAATTGGCGACTTTTTCCCAGGACCAAGCAAAGCCACCCGCGCTTATCTTCATAGCGAAGCTCAAGTCGTGAAAATTTTGGAAAGTCAGGGCTGGAAGATTGAGCGCAACGCCATGACCAAAACCAGTTTCTACTTTTCGCGGCTGTTAGAAGCCACTCGTTCTTAATTGCTGAACGTTGCGGCTAAGATGACAGCAGATTGAGAGATTGGGCAAAATTGATGAAGCTAGTAACCAAAATTGCAATAGGGTTTTTACTCGGTATTGGAGTCCCTATATTTTTGATAGGAACTGCGGGGACACTTGACCCTAAAGCGACACGCAGCGATCGCGAGGGTTCTTTCGCCGCCGTGTTGCTGTTTGGATTGCCCCCTACCGCCCTGGGTAGCTGGTTGCTCTGGTCAAATAATCGGCGGCAGCAGCAGGAAGAACGCGATCGCCTCCGGGCTGCATTTTTTCGACTGTTACAGGAAAACAGTGGACATCTCACCGTCCTAGGCTTTTCGATGGAAACCGGGTTGGAAGGTGAGGCTGCTAAAGCCTATCTGGATACCCGCGCCAAAGAATTCAACGCCGCCTACAACGTCACCGAAGAAGGCAGTTTTTCCTACTACTTCAACCTCGAAGCTCCCAACGAACTAGGTGGCAGCTAAACAGATTGATATTCGCCCCTCGCACTTTACTTATGCCTCAACTCTTTCTGGCGATCGCTGCACTTTTTGGTGGACTCTCTGTCGCTGCCGGAGCCTTTGCCACCCACTCCCTGCGCCCTCACCTTAGCAATCGTGCCCTAGAGATTTTTGAAACCGCCGCCCGCTACCAGATGTATCATGCCCTCGCCTTGCTGGCAGTGGGTTTATTGATTCATCAAGCTGAGTTGCCGCCGCCCACTTTAACAACAGCAGGCTACAGCTTCATCGTAGGGGTGCTAATTTTTTCCGGTAGTCTCTACGCCCTCAGCCTGACCGATATTAAATGGCTCGGCGCGATCGCCCCCATCGGTGGCGTTGCTTTGATAGTCGGCTGGATCTGTTTAGCGATCGCCGCCCTCAACTATCGATAAACTAGAACTCTGCACGGCTCCAGCTTGACAATCGCGTAGCCATCGTCGCACCGCCTGCGCCGTTAACTCTTGGGTTGTGTCTCTTAGGGGGCTAGCGTATCGCTCAGTGGCGGGATAGGAGCCTCGACGAGAATACAAGATAGCGACTTGCCAGCCGGATGTTGCAGTATGAGCGAGAAACAACCAGTGGTAATGCTGATAGTTCGTGTTTTTTTTGCTGTCATATTCTCGTTCTAAAACGGTAAAGAATGTTTGATGCAGTCCGCCCTGTTTCGGGTCGATCGCACTCCCACTCACCACGGGCAAGGGGAGACTGTTAGGCTGAGTTGCCGCGATCGCGTAGGTGGGAAACTGATTGCTCCGTTGGTGGCTAAGACGGTTGATATAGCTTGGCAAGTCGCGCAGGAGTGCGGTTGTCAGCGGTTCTAGTTCCGTTGGACAGGTGGTGGATGGACGAAGGGGTGAAGTCTGAGTTTGGGGTGGGGCGATAGGCGGTTGCTGACGTGCAGAATCCGATTGGGCGGGAACGCTGCTCAGAATGAGGGCGATCGCCCCACAAAAATACTGACACCAACGCGGATTCACCATCACAAAACTTTTTGAAGGAGCAGGGTCATATCGGGTCACTTTGCGTGTCGCATTGTGGCTTACAGCAGTTTTCGCCCCCCTAGCCCCCCAACTCTGGGGGGAACTAGAGCCAAAGTCCCCCAGAATTGGGGGATTTAGGGGGCTTATAGAGTTTGCAAGCGTGGCACATTCATCTGAAAATGGCTTAAGCCAGTCTACACAGGCAAGGGAGAACCCAAGTATTGAGAAGTGGGCGATCGCAAAGTGACAATTCACCCGATACTAAGTCTATACGCTTGAAAATACGCCTAGACCCATGCAGTTTGAGTTTGTTCCAGTTGAGCAGTTTTATTTTGCCCTCACATTATCCGTCAGAACCTTAGAAGACTTAACCACTCCTGGCTTAGCCGAAGCCGTTGGCAGTCGTCTAAAACAAAAATATGGACAATCGTCTACCGTGGCTGCGGCGACCCAAAATACCTTCAGTTACGTGTTTAAAGTAAAAGACATCGACAATAGCCCAAATTCTGGCTTAGTGGTGACAATTGCAGACTGGCAAGGCAACCTACGCATTAGCAGCGATTACGGTTGGGTCTTAGATGAAGAACGCAAAGCAGTTCGCACTGAAAAGTTTAGCCAGCGTCCAGAATTTGCTCAGCAGGTGCAGCAACATATCGAAGAGTGGCTGCAAGTGTCGCTAGTGGAAGTGTAGGAATCGGTGAGGATGGCTTAAGTTGACTGCTAGAAACGGACTCCGCCCCCTTCTCTTGCCTTTGCAGCTTTACAATAGAAGAGCACTCCACACCCTGGGACATTGATTCAAACAGAGACGCTTGAGTTGTTGGAATGGTCGCGGCTTTGCCAGCACCTTTCAACGTTTGCCGCTACAAAACTGGGCGCGATCGCAGCACGACAGTTAAAAATCCCGGCTCGTTTAGAAGAAGCGCTCACGTTACAGGCACAAACGCGAGAAGTATACGACCTGGAAAGCAAAACCAGTGGACTGAGTTTTGACGGAATTGGGGATATTGGGGATGCGTTAGAACGGGCAGCCCTGCAAGGAAGTTTGGCTGGCAAAGACCTGCTGGCGATCGCTACGACCCTATCGGGGGCGCGAACTCTGCGGCGGGTGATTGACAATTACCCTGAATTTGAGGTCTTGAATGCCCTCGTGCAAGACTTGCGAACCTATCCCGAAATCGAGCAAGACATCCATCACTGCATTGATGATCAAGGGGAGGTGATGGATCGGGCAAGCCAAAAGCTGGCAGGCATTCGAGATCAACTGCGCCAAGTCCGCGATCGCGTTTACAGTATGCTGCACAGCATTTTGCAGCGGAAAGCCGGGGCAGTTCAAGAGTCGGTGATTACCCAACGATCCGGACGATTTGTCATCCCCGTGAAAGCGCCTCAAAAAGATGCTATTCCTGGGATTGTGCATGATGCTTCCACCAGTGGCGCGACGCTCTACATTGAGCCGCACCAAACGGTAAACTTAAACAACCAATTGCGCCAGCTTCAGCGCCAAGAAGAAACCGAAGCAGAAGCCATTCGGCGATCGCTGACCGAAAAAGTGGCGGCTGTGAAGCCAGATTTGGAGAGGCTACTGGCGATCGCTACAACGTTGGATTTAGCTGCTGCCCGTGCCCGGTATAGCCTGTGGCTGGGTGCCAATCCACCCCGATTCATTGCGATCGCCGAATCCATCACTCTTCGGAATCTCCGCCATCCTTTGCTGATTTGGCAACAACAACACGAGCAAGGCAACCCCGTGGTGCCGATTGATCTGATCATGCAGCCCCACCTGCGGGTGATTGCCATTACTGGACCGAATACTGGCGGCAAAACTGTCACCCTAAAAACTATTGGCATGGCAATGTTGATGGCAAAAGTGGGGCTGTTTGTGCCTGCCCGTGAACCCGTAGAACTCCCCTGGTTTGACCAAATTCTGGCAGACATTGGCGACGAGCAATCCTTGCAGCAAAGTCTTTCCACGTTTTCAGGTCACATTCGGCGCATTAGTCGCATTTTGGCGGCACTGAAGGGAGAGGAGACAGGGAATAGGGAACAGGGGAAGAGGACAGGGAACAAGAAAACAATCAACAGTTTGCTATTCCACACTCTGAACTCGACACTCTGAACTCGACACTCGACACCCCAACACCCGACACCCGACACCCGACACCTAATTCGCCTCTTGCGCCTCGCGCCTCGCCCCGCTCTCTCGTCCTACTAGATGAAGTGGGAGCGGGAACCGATCCGTCTGAGGGGAGTGCGCTGGCGATCTCATTGCTGAAATATTTGGCGGATCATGCCGCGTTGACGATTGCAACGACCCACTTTGGAGAGTTGAAGGCGCTCAAGTATCAAGATGAACGGTTTGAAAATGCATCGGTGGAGTTTGATGATGTCTCTTTATCGCCCACCTATCGACTGCTGTGGGGGATTCCGGGGCGATCGAATGCGTTGACGATCGCCCAACGGCTAGGATTGGGCAGCGAGATTATTGAGCAGGCAAAAACCTATGTGGGCGGAGCCTCTCAAGAAATGAATGATGTGATTGCGGGACTAGAAGCTCAACGACGACGGCAAGAAACGAAATCGCAAGAAGCGGAAGAGTTATTGAAACAGGCGGAGCGGCTCTATGGAGAAGTGTCTCAGAAGGCGGCATCGCTACAGGAGCGGGAGAGATCGCTGCAAGTTGCTCAAGAACAGGCGGTGCAAGCGGCGATCGCGGATGCAAAACGGGAGGTCGCCCAGGTGATTCGTCACCTGCAAAAAGGACCGACGGCACAAGCGGCACAGCAGGCAACTGATTCACTCAACCAATTGGGTGAGCAGCATTTGCCACGACCCATCCAACCTAAGCCAAAAGCAGGATTTCAGCCCAAGATGGGCGATCGCATTCGGATTCCGCGCTTGGGTCAAACCGCAGAAGTGCTAACGGCTCCGAATGATGCCAATGAATTAACCGTCCGCTTTGGTCTGATGAAAATGACCATTGCCCTAACGGACATCGAATCCCTAGACGGCGAAAAACCTATTCACCCAGAAAAACCAGCCGCTAAAAACCAAGAGGTCGCAAGCAAAACTAAACCCGAATCCCGCACTCCGAACTCCGAACCCCGTTCGCGTAGCGTCTCCGTAGGAGTTACTCCGAACCCCGAACCCTCCACACCCCCCCTAATTCGCACCTCTCACAACACACTTGACATTCGCGGGAGTCGAGTTGCCGATGCTGAACCCGCGATCGACCAAGCTCTGTCTGGATCT
>JBGTAZ010000233.1:0-40163 GCA_041749615.1 Leptolyngbyaceae cyanobacterium
AACTCGTTTTTCTTTAAGCGGTTTGGCTGTCTTGGTGGGCGTTGCTGAATACAAATATGATTTTTGACTGTAGGGGTAGGTCTTGTGCCTACCCTGACGAAGATGGAGGGCAACCACAAGGGATTGCCCCTACAAATTTCATATCTCGATTCAGCAGCGCCTCTTGGTGAGTTCAGCAGGAGGCGATTTTTTGTTCGACTGGACAGGGGGCAAATCGTGCAGCCAGTTATTAATTTCTTGAGTTAACCAGGTACATTCTGCGACAGTAAGACCGATCGCCAGATTGTAGGATTGTTTGGCAGTGGCGATCGTCACCATCTCTAGTTCAGTTTTGCCGGTTTTGAGACGCAGCGATCGCGCAGGTGCAAACTGCACGCTCTGTTTCACTTCCTGAATGTCTTTAACCTGCCCCTGCCGCCGCCGATAGCGCCCTGTCAAAGATCGCCACTCTAGCAAAAATTTAGTTTTGTCAATCCGAACTTTTTGATATTTGGTGTAAGCATAAATCGCTTTTAGCCAAGAGCGCGCCATCACCAGCCAAGCTGTCGCCGCAAAAATATAGAGCGGATCGAAGCGGTAACCGAGCAGCGATCGCAGCGTTACGCCTGGAAAATATGTCTGCACCAAGCCAAACCAATATCCTTCCGCATTTTGTGAGTCGAGCGAAAACGCATCTCGATAGCGAGGAATCTTGGGATGCTGTAAGTTTTTGAGAACGGTGGCTTCTCACTCAAACAGTTGAACATCTTGCCACTCTGGATTTTGAGCGAGTAATTTGACAACACCTTGTTCGGCTGACTGACTGGCTAAGTCGTTGGCTAACCAGGTTCTCTCTTGTCCAAGCAGTTTCTCAAGCCGATATCGTTGCTGTAGAACTTGTCCTAGCTGCATCGCTGCATCCTCCTGTGCGTTTTAGATTGAACGACAGGCTGCGGTGGTTGCGTCGTCAGGTCTATAGCCAGCCAAATGTGGCGATCGTCATTTTGCCCTAGCTGCTGTTTAAGTTGATACCGCTCTTGTAAAACCCGTGCCTGCAACATATTTAATTTGCCGAAGCTTATAACTAGTGATTAAAATCACTAGTTATAAAAGGATTCCCAAGTTCTCTTTGAGATCTTTATTTTCTCGATCGCCGCTAGTCGATTCTCAAACATCGGATCTCAAACATCGGAGGGAAAATCTTAAACAACACGATTTAATTCGTGATTTTTGCGGGAAAGGTTTTGGATAAATCTAAGATTAAATCGGGAAAGTGAGACAGGGCGATCGCTTCATTGGGCAACACCACTCTTTTAAGTCGATACCCAAACTCTCCTTGCCAGTTCTGATAGGGTTCGCTGTAGGTTTCTAGAACGTTTTCCAGCAGGTTAAAAATCCAGTAGTCTTGAATGTTGTTTTCAGCATAGAGACTCAGCTTTGTTTCCTGATCGTAAGTCAAAGAAGAGTCAGAAATTTCAATCAATAGCCACACATCTGCCGAATTTGGATGCGACTCTAAATAATCATCAGAGCGATTCTTGACGATCGTAAAGTCGGGTTCTGGTTCACTCTTAGAAAGAATAATTGGAGACTGACATCGCACGGTGGCTTGGTCAGATAGCAGTCTGGGCAACTCTCGAATCAACTTGGTTAAACAAACCTCGTGGGCGGTTCCTTTTGCTGCCATGTATACCAATTCTCCACGAATCAATTCGATGCGATCGCCCTCTGCTAAAAAACCAAGCTCACCCAGACGATGATATTCCTCTACCGTGAAGCGCTTGATAGTTGGAACTTGAACACGTTTGTCTGCGGAAATCATGGGAGTTTTAGTGAACTAATCTTATGCCTAGGATTATAACGGTAGTAATTAAACGAAAGTATACGTTTGAAGCAAGGCGATTTTTTTGCCAAAAGACCGAAAATGGGGATCAGTGAAAAACATTCATACGAAATTTAGGGAGCCATTAAACCTTAAAAATGCAAAGTTAAAGAAGGAGGAAAAATTTATGACAATGCTTGAGCAAATCAATCAAAATCTCTCCGAGCTTGATGAGCAGCAACTCCAGCAAGTGGCTGTATTCATCGCTAAACTTAAACCTTCTCCAAACCAGAAAAAACGTCTCAGCGATTTTTATGGAGCTTTACCGGACACTCAGCCCTATCCAGGGAAGGAAGAAATTCGTCAAAGCATCGCCGATCGCCTGACTCAAAAACATCATCTAACCGAATCATGAACGACTTTTGGATCGTGACTTCCGACGACTTGAAATTCCGTGGCTTGAGCCAGATTAAGGTGAGGTAAGCGATTGAGAGAAGAGCAGAAGCGATCGCGTGATCCAGATTCGCAGTACTATGATGGGTGCAAAATTAAAGGCTACACTCAGAAGCTATGCCCAAAGCCTGTGTCATCGGTCTGGGAAAATCAGGAGTAGCAGCAGCCCGATTGCTCAAGCGTGAAGGCTGGCAAGTGGTCGTCAACGATTCTGGTAACTCAGAAGCCCTGCAACAACAGCATCAGCAGTTGGCATCTGAAGAGATTGGGGTTAATCTAGGCAGTTTTTTTGATCCTGAAGCTTTAGCGCCTGAGTTAGTCGTGGTCAGTCCGGGGGTGCCGTGGGATGTGCCGGGGCTATTGCGCTGTCGTGAGTTGGGCATTGAAACCATTGGCGAGATGGAATTAGCATGGCGCAATTTAAGGGATATTCCCTGGGTTGGCATTACCGGAACCAATGGTAAAACGACGACGACGGCACTCACGGCGGCTATTTTTGAAGCGGCTGGGCTGTATGCTCCGGCATTTGGCAATATTGGCTATGCGGCGTGTGAAGTGGCGTTGGCAACCCAACGACCCGATTGGGCGATCGCGGAACTAAGCAGTTATCAAATCGAATCATCCTCCTCTGTTGCGCCTAAAATCGGCATCTGGACGACCTTCACGCCCGATCACCTAAGTCGGCACAAAACCCTAGAGCGGTATTACAACATCAAAGCGCAACTGTTGCAGCGATCGCAATTTCAAATCTTCAATGCCGATGATCCTTATCTTCGTAGCGTCGGCAGATTGATGACGGAACCCGTGCGATCGGACACCTGCTGGACGAGTGTGCAAGGGTTGGCAAATATTCCGGGTAGCCCTGAGCTAAGCGTTTATATCGAAGACGGGTGGGTGAGAACTCCAGCGGAATTAATCTTGCCAGCCAGTCTGCTCAAAATGCCTGGAAACCACAATCAGCAAAACCTGTTGATGGCAGTAGCCGCTGCCCGACTGGCAGGCATTGATAAAAAAGCGATCGCCCAAGCGGTAGCAAGTTTTCCTGGCGTGCCCCATCGGCTGGAATACATTTGCACCTGGCAAGGCATCGACTTTATCAACGACAGCAAAGCCACCAATTATGATGCGGCTCAAGTTGGGCTAGCTTCCGTCAAAAGTCCGGCGATTTTGATTGCAGGCGGCGAAGCCAAACAAGGAGACGATCTCGCTTGGATTGCCACCATTCAACAAAAAGCAGCGGCAGTTCTGCTGATTGGCACTGCGGCTCCGATTTTTGCGAATCGGTTGGATGAAGCAAATTATGCCAACTATGAAATTGTTGAAACAATGGAGCAGGCGATCGCGCGATCGCGTGAACTCGCTCCCCAGTTAGGCGCTGCTGTAGTCCTGCTTTCACCCGCCTGCGCCAGCTTTGATCAATATCCAAACTTCGAGCAACGCGGTGATCATTTCCGCCAGCTTTGTCAAGAAAAAGAGTAGGAGTTCGGGGTTTAGAGTTCGGAGTTCGGAGTTCTAAGACCGTACCTCATACTCCACACCTCATACTCCACACCTCATACTCCACACCTCGTACTCCACACCTCGTACTCTGCACCTCGTACTTCAATTTGGCTTCCGCGTGCTTTCTTCAATCTCTGATAGGGTTTGCAGAATCAGGCGTTTTGCTTCAAGTTTCCAGCCGTATCGCTGAAGGGCGATCGCCAAGGCACCTGCAACCCCAGTGATAATCAGGTCTAACGGTTGCAACATAGAGATGCCAAACAGCAGCCCTAGTCCTGCAATGCCCCAAAAAGGCAGGGCGACGGTTTGCCGTTGCTCAACGATGATTTGACTAATTGGGTCAGTGGGCATCTCTGCCAGCAGGGTTTCTTTGATCTGTTTTTGCTCCCTCGCACTGACAGACAGACCAATTTTTTGGCGCAGTTTCTCCAGCTTCCGAGCATCGGTGCTGTATTGTGTCAGTTCATCTTCTGCCATCATGATCAAGCGTTCATACTGTCCCACAGGTCAACCTCTTAGCCTTAGATCGCTGTTACTCGCGTGATTTGATTATCCCACTGAAGGCAGCTTACAGCCATTTTCAGATGAATGTGCCACGCTTGCAAACTCTATAAGCCCCCTAAATCCCCCAATTCTGGGGACTTTGGCTCTAGCTCCCCCCAGAATTGGGGGGCTAGGGGGGCGAAAACTGCTGTAAACAAGCGGCGAAATTTGGGCGCTTCGTGGAACGTTAGCGCAGCTTTCCAGAGGACTCCCTATGGGAATCGCCCAGAGCAGAGACAAATCTGCAAACTGGCACAATTGCCGTCGCTGAATGTCGTTTCAATAGTATTTCTAGATCAGTCAAACTAGGGGTAATGTCCTTAATCAGATGGGTATCGTGTGTCTCGATTTATGCTGACTCGCCGATTCTTTCGCTTTTTCAAGTACCTCAATTTAGCAACGGTGAAAGAGGTGGTCGTCTGCACGGGAAATCAACGCCTACCCGGATTGGCAGCCGAAATTGCTTATAGTGCGGCGCTGGCAATGTTTCCCGCAACACTGGCATTGCTGACCGCGATCGGTTTGGTTGGGTCTTCTCAAGCAGCCTTTGGAGAGATGGCAAAACAACTAAGCTGGATCGCTCCAGTGGAAGTTCTAGAGGTGATTCAACGATTCATCCAGGAAGTGAGTCCAGGCAGTAGCCGCAGCCTACTATCGATTAGCTTTTTGGCAGCACTATGGGCGGCATCTGGAGCGGTTAGCTCCACCATGAGTGCGTTGGATCGCATCCACCAGGTTTCATCTCGGCAACTGCGCCCTTTTTGGAAAGCTAAGATTGTCTCAATTATTTTGACGGTTGGCACTATTTTGCTGTTGGTCGCCGCTTCCACAGTTGTCTTTGTGAGTGATGTGTTCATCAAAATTGTGGTAGCTCAGAGCGACCAGATTGTAGAAGCGGTGGCAAAACGCCCCAGTTTTATGGAGCCTCAGGTACTCCGGGCATGGCAACGATTGAGTATGCCGCTGGCGTTGAGCATGGTGGCGATCGCCTTTGCCTTTATTTATCGCTATGGACCGAGCCGTTGGCATAAAGGTACGCCAATCTTGCCAGGAGCCTTTTTAGCAACGCTCGCATGGGCAGTCTGCTCTAAATTGTTTAGTCTTTACGTGGCAAACTTTGGCAACTACAACCGGATTTATGGGGCGGTGGGAGCCGTGATTGTGGTGCTGCTGTGGTTGCAGCTAGGGGCACTAACTCTGTTAATTGGGGCACAACTGAATTTCACCGTTGGCAAAGCAATGCATCAAAAGCAGCAGTCCCTCAGTAAAATTCGACCCGATGTGGATCTCACTAACCGGAATCTAGCGGATCGCGCTCAATACCGCCAGCAGCATCGAGGCAATGATCAACCCCCAGAGAATCCATCCCGGCATGAAGCCTAGGAGCGTTAACCCTCGTAAAATCCAGAGCGCCAGCGTTACCGCTGCCACACTGAAGAACATAAGCGTGGTTGTTTTAAAGCGTCTTGTCATCATAATCACCTGTGAGGGAATGAGTTAGGGCTTGAGGCTCTGCAACCCGCCTAAAATGCCACCGCCGATCGCAAACAGGGTCAGCGCCCAGGCTACATAGTCGGGAATTTTGGTCACCCATCCTAAACCCTTCAGCACAACCAATATCGCCAGCATCACCAGCGCAATGCCCAGAATATAAAGCCCAATAGTAATAAAAAGACTGAGAAACTTACTCACAACAAACTTTACACTTCCAAGAATCGACTGTGTGGGAAAACCTACGTCTCCATTTGTGAAAGTTTCATGTGCTTCCGCAGGATCACGTAACATACTTTCACAAAATAGGAGTAACCTCTGAGAAAGAACAGTTTATTTAAAGTACTTTAATTGATTCAAGCGCACTTCAGAATCTACACATATTTCGCTCTAGTTAAGCTTAACTGAGGAGTTAAGAATATATGGTTGCTTCAACTGCACCAAGCTTCAAGTGCGATCGCACTGTTTCCGCAGAGTCTTCTCAAGAACCCAACTCATCGGCGTTGATGCGAGGAGATATTTTACTTAAAACTCGTGCCCACACTGCCTGGGGAGCATCGGTTACGGCTCAGATGTATCTGCCCCTTCCCCGCGAAGCGACTTGGCACCAACTGGTTGATTATCCGCAGTGGGTTCGATATTTTCCAGATGTCAACAACAGCTATCTGCTGACCGATGATGTCCCCAAATCTGATAGTGCCGACCGGAGAAAGGGCAAACGGCTTTATCAAACCGCTAGCAAAAGTTTTCTATTTTTATCCGCCCAAGTCGAAATATATCTAAGGGTGGTCGAAACGTTTCAGCAGCAAATCCAATTTCAGCTTGAATCAGGCAGTTTTCACGACTTTTTAGCTGAATTAACCCTCCAAGACTTTGCGGACGGAACTCTGCTAACCTACGTTGTTCAGGCAACCCCCCAGATTCCTGTTCCCAGTCTGTTTATTCAGCAGGCAATTCATTTTGACCTGCCGACTAATATGAGAACCATGCGTCAAGCGCTTTGCAGTTCCTTAAAGGTTAGTTCTTAAAGGTCAATCCTGCTGATAGTCTGCCTTAGTAACTGCCACTGAAGGCAATAACGGGGCATTCATCTCTGTGAAAACCTGATTCTTCGACCTTTTTACCTGATCAAGAGTGCCGTTGAGATTTATTAGCATCGTTTCAAACCGCACCAAATCGGTAATATCGATCGCTGAGCCAATAATGCCTTGCACCTGATTATCAACATCTAGCAACGGGCAAAGATTGACTTGATGCCAGCGCAATTTACCCTGGGACGTGGCAATGGGTTTGGGTGAAATGACCACGGCTTGGCGAGTTTGCATTACGTCCTGATCGATTTGTAGGAAGTCGGCAACTTGGGCACCAGCCGGATTAAAATCAGTATCTTGCTTGCCCACAATATCGGCGATCGCAATACCGTAAATATCGGCAAAGGCTTGATTTGCCATGAGATAGCGTCCCTCTCGATCTTTCACAAAAATGGCAGAAGGTATCGTATCAATCACTTGACGCAAACATAACTGTTGGGCTGTGAGTGCCGCTTCGACCTGTTTGCGCTCACTCACATCCATCACAATTCCATACCATGCGATGTCTCCATTGGTTCGCCGTTCTGGGCGAGAGTTGCCTTGCAGCCATTTCAGCTTGCCAGAGGGCGTGATAATCCGCCACTCATGCTTAAACAGAGTCAGGGTTTTGGCGCTCTGGGTAACCGCTGCTTCATAGGCAGCCCCATCCTCAGGATGAATGCAGCGCAATAAGATAGAGGCATCGTGGAGGATATCGGTGGCAGATAGTTCATGAATTTCCTCGATCGCCGCACTCATATATTCAAACCAGACGCGCCCATCCAATGACTGCACCACGGTATAAATATTGCCGGGAATTGTCGCGTATAGTTGCTCAAATCGGGCTTCGCTTGCTTTGCGGGCGCTGATATCCAGGCTCGTGCCCACCATGCGAACCACTTGCCCGATTTCGTTAAAAATCGGCTTGCCACGATTTTCAGCATGACAAATTGAGCCATCGGAACGGAGAAAGCGCAGATCGATGATGTAAGAAATTCCTTCCGCGATCGCAGTTTGAAAGCCCTGCCTGAAACGATCGCGATCATCAGGATGAATCATCTGCCCAATCTGCTCAAAGGAGGGGCTAGAGTGGTTGGGATCAATGCCAAACATGCGAAACAATTCTTCGCTCATCAGCACATTGCTAGTTGCCACGTCTAATTCCCAACTGCCAATATGGGCGATTTTCTGGGCTTCTCGGAGGCTGGCTTCCTGTTGCCGTAAACTGTCTTCAATCTGCTTACGCACGGCTTCGTCGCGCTTCGCTTCGCTAATATCAATGGCAACCGCCGTCACAATCCAGCAATTTTTGACCGGATCTTGGCGAAATGTCACTTGGTCGGAAATCCATCGCAGGGAGCCGTTTTTGTGATAGAAGCGATACTCCGTTGCCACCGTTCCCGCTTCCGTGGGAACGGTGACACCCACGGGCTTGTGGCGATCCTCGGGATGCACCCGCGAAAACCACAGGCGGGTGTCGGCAAACAACTCTTCTGGCGAATAGCCAAAGATCCGTTCATTGTTTGGCGAAAAATAGTCATACTCAATTTGACCATCGGGGTAGAGGTCATAGCTACAAATGGCAATGGTCGCCGTGTCAAGCACTTGGTTTAGCTTGGCTTCTGATTGTTGCAGGGCAAGCTCTAGCTGTTTGCGATCGGTCATATCCACGGCGGCAATGGTAACCAGCCAGTAGCGATCGGTAGCATCTCGGCGAAAGGTCATGTAGTCTACGATCCAGCGCCACTGACCATCTTTGCGACAAAAGCGATACTCGACGGTAAAGTAGCGGGTTTCTGGTATTTGGCTATAGGTAATAAATAGTTTGTCGTAGTCATTGGGATGCACTCGCGAGAGCCACAGGTCAGGATCTGCCATCAGTTCGGCGGGGGAAAAGCCGAACAGGGTTTCGTGGCTGGGTGAAAAGTATTCATACTGGCAGCGATCGTCGCGGTCAATTTTAAAGCAGCAAATCGCCGCTTTGGAGCTATTGAGAATATCACTCAGCTTGGCTTCTGATTGTTGCAATGCCACTTCTAGCCGTTTGCGATCGCTAATATCTTTCCCCACTGAGAGCAAGCAGCGCCGCCCATCCAGGTCGATCATTTCACACGATGCCAGCAAAAATATCTGCTTGCCAGAGCCAGTCACCCACTCAATTTCTACACCCTGAAGCCTGCCAGAGTCGTTTAAGGTTTGCATTGCTTGCTGTTGTTCTTCAGGGGATGCCACCCAAGTGCCCAAATGATCAAGGGTCTGCCCCAGAACTTCCTCTCTAGAATATTCCAGCAGGCGAATAAAGCTGTCGTTGACTTCCAAGTATTTTCCTTCCGGAAAACTTCTTAGGCTAATCGGGTCTGGGGAAGCGCGAAAAATTTTTGCGAATCGCTCTTCCGATTCCTGCAAGGCATCTTTCACTTCTTCAAATGACTCTTGTAGATAGGCGGTCATTTGGTTAAAGGTATATGTCAAAACTTCTAGTTCGGCGATCGGGCTGTTTTCATCAACCGGGTTTTCTAATCGGTCTAAGGCAAGATCGCGGCTGGCTTGGCTCAGCTCAGAAATGGGTTTGGCAATCCAATGCGTCGTGATTAACCCCACGGCAAGGGAGATCGCCAGAGCGGCAACCATTAGCTGAAGGGTGACGTGATTGCTGCGGTTAATGTCTGCAATAAAATCGGCTTCGGGCACGACGACCACAATCAGCCAATCTAGACCGGCTTTGTCTTTGTAGGGCACCACTTGCACAAAATTTCGCTGGTGATTTTCGACGAAACTCAGGCTTTTGGGTTGGGCGATCGCCTTCAGGTCACCAAATTCTTCCTTTAAATACGCTGCCGTCGCTTGGGTCAGAAAATTCTGGCTACCCGTAGCGGATAATCGAAAATCTTTTTGTTTGTGAGGCTTTAATCTAAATGGGGTCTCCAAGGTAGAAGTCGCAACCAAATCGCCCGATCGCTCCACCAAAAACGCCTGCCCACCAGGGGAAATATCTAATTTCTGCAAGAATCTACTAATTTCTTCGAGATGCAGTTCTGAAACCAGCACTCCCTTAAATTTGCCCGTTGGCTCGTAGAGTGGCGATGCAAAAGAAACCGCCACCCTAGAATCAAATGGGTATTGAAAAATGGGACTCCATGTGGGTCTGCCGGTCTGCTTTGCAGCTTGATACCAAGGGCGCAGTCGAGGATCATAGTTGGGGATTTGCTTAATCGATTGCTTAATCTTGCCTTGAGCATCGAGAGTGTAGTTGCGGCGCAATCCGCGATCGGCTTGCTTCATAATCGATAGGTAGGAGCCATCATTCGTTAGCTTGGCAACACTAATAAACTCTCGTTGTTCGTTTGCATGGTAGATCGCGGTTACGGACTCTAGAAAACGCTGTTGCCCCCAAAATTGACGCTGAACTTGATCAAAATTCTGGAGATTGAGGGTGCCTGATTCAACTGCATCCAAGTTGATTTTGTTGATCAGTTGCGGCGTTTCTAAATAAGTACGGATGCGTTCTTGAATGCGATCGCCAACCTGACTGGTTAACTGAGTAGCAAAGCTGTTAACCGCTGCTTGCCCATTGCGAAATGACAAATAGCCTGTTAATCCTACTGCCACCACCACTTGCAGGGCAAATGGCAAAATTAGTACCAGCCGCAATGGAATACCACGGACGCGAGTCGGGAAGTGAGGCTTCAGAGCAGGCTTTTCCACAGAAACACCTAAAACTTAGGGCGAGGGTGCATTGAAGCGATCGGGAAACACACTTTGAAAATACCTAAAACGTTTTGGCGATAATCACGCCAGATTTCATTGATGAAAACCTAAGATTTCCTCTGCTCAAAGGCTTTAGCGGCTTTTGACTTTCATCTTGAAAACTTTACTTAACATACCCTAGTCTAAGTAGAAATTCATAGTGCGCTGCATAAACTCAGCAATTCTCATTTTAGGAAAATGCTGTTCAAGCTCCCGAAATGTCGGTATTGTAAAAACATCTGAATGAAGCAAGATCGCCAGAAGCGTTGAGAGAGCGGGGAGTGTTTGACACCCTAGTCGGTTCTTTTCGCCCAGTGCTGTCATCGCTACCGGACAAGCGCCGGGGAGGAATACCCGCCATAGTTGGGATCACTTGCTTACCTTTGCTTACCTTCATGCTTGAGGGGTTAGATCTGGAAATCCCACTCAACACCAGTTGAATTTTCATACTGAGAATGCTGTCATCTTTGCGCTTTTCGAGTATAAGGAAGCCAGGTTTGATATTGTTGTATAACTCAGGGCGTTTCCGTGGGTTATGACCAGCGTTTAGTTGTTTAGTGATAAATCTCATTCCATGAGTCGCGTTATTGTGGTCACCTCTGGCAAAGGTGGAGTAGGCAAAACTACTACTACCGCCAATTTAGGTATGGCATTGGCAAAGCGGGGTCGCAAGGTGATTGTGATCGATGCGGATTTTGGGTTGCGAAATCTTGACTTACTGCTGGGTCTGGAAAATCGGGTTGTCTACACTGCCGTGGATGTGTTGGCGGGTCACTGCCGCTTGGAGCAAGCGTTGGTCAAAGATAAGCGCTATCCCACGTTGATGCTGCTGCCAGCGGCGCAAAACCGGACAAAGGATGCCGTTAAGCCGGATCAAATGAAACAATTGGTGAATGCGCTGACGAAGGCATTTAACTATGTGCTGGTAGATTGTCCGGCGGGGATTGAGATGGGGTTTCAAAATGCGATCGTGGCAGCCAAAGAAGCCTTGATCGTCACCACGCCTGAAATTGCAGCGGTGCGGGATGCCGATCGCGTGATTGGGCTACTCGAAGCCAACAATATTAAAAAGGTACACCTGATCATTAACCGTCTGCGACCCGCTATGGTGCAGGCAAACGACATGATGAGCGTGGCAGATGTGCAGGAAATTCTGGCAGTTCCCTTAATTGGGGTGGTTCCCGATGATGAGCGCGTGATTGTATCTACGAATAAAGGCGAACCGCTGGTCTTGTCAGAAATTCCCTCCCTAGCAGGAACCGCCTTTGACAACATCGCCCGTAGACTAGAAGGTGAAACCGTTGACTTTATGGATCTGAGTGTGCCAAATGATGGGCTACTGACTCGTCTTCGCAAAATGTTCTCGACCAAGCTTTTTTAAAGTCGTCACGCCCTCTAACTCTTCTGTTTCATGTTATTTGAACTGATCGAACGTCTCTTTGCTCGCCCCACCAACAGTCGTCATGACGTGAAAAACCGATTGAGATTAGTGTTGGCACACGATCGCGCTGATTTGCCGCCTCACCTGATCGAATCAATGCGAAAAGAGATTCTAGAAGTTGTTTCTCGCTATGTTGAGCTAGACACTGAAAGCATGGAATTTGCCTTGGAAAGCAACCAGCGGTCAACTGCCCTGATCGCCAACTTGCCCATCCGCCGCGTGATCTCCTCCATAGAACCCGATCGCCCTGATGCCGTAGAGATTGCCATTCCAGAAGTTACCTTAACGGAATCGGGCGACCCGATCGCAGCATCCACTGCTGACGCAGCGCCGGAAGCCGCATCGTCTAGCACGGCTATTTCACCTGAAATCTCTCTTGATGCACCCGTAGAATTGGCAAATCTCGACTTTTCTCCGGTGCCGACGGAACCCGCTAAACCAGAATCGGTGGCTTAACTCTCTTCCTTCACTTTTTCCATCCTGTGATTACTGGCAAAACAAAACTACTCGGCGTAATTGGGCATCCGGTATCCCATTCTTTGTCGCCCGTGATGCACAACGCCGCGATCGCTCATCTGGGCGTAGATTTTGTGTATCTGCCGTTGCCTGTGCAGCCGAAAGATTTGGCGACAGCGATCGCGGGGTTTGCGGCGATCGGGCTAGAGGGTTTCAACATCACCATTCCGCATAAGCAGGCAATCATGCCGTTTTTAACGGAAGTCAGCCCCATCGCTGCGGCGATCGGCGCAGTGAATACAGTTTGGCACACCGAACAAGGCTGGAACGGCACCAACACCGACGCGATCGGATTTCTGGCTCCACTCAAGCAGCTTGACCAGCTTTGGAGCGAAATCGATGCAGTGATTTTGGGCAACGGTGGCGCAGCACGAGCCGTGGTTGCTGGCTGTGCGGCTCTCGGCTGTCGCTCGATTCATGTGATTGGACGCGATCGCGCCAAACTCGCCGCCTTTCAGCAAAGCTGGGCAAGTTCAGCCGTAGCGCCCAGACTCCAAACTCACGAGTGGCATGACTTAGCAACCCTGATTCCCACTACAGGCTTAATCGTCAACACTACCCCGATTGGAATGCATCCTGACGTGAATCAATCGCCTCTGGATCTTTCCCTGTTAAAAAGGCTGCAACCCGGCGCGATCGCCTATGACCTGATCTATATTCCGCAGCCAACGCTGTTTTTGCAGCAGGCAGTTCAGCAGGGCGCAATCGCGATCGACGGTCTAGAAATGCTCGTACAGCAAGGAGCCGCCGCCCTGGAACTATGGCTTCAGCAGCCTGCCCCTGTGGATGTGATGCGGCGATCGCTTCAGCACTATTTGAAAATCTGACCCTAACTCGCAGTAGCGCTACGAATGGAATAGGTAACACGCTGAATAACATGATTACAGCCAGCCCAATCAACAGGTTACGATTTGGGTTTGAACCAGTAACCAGGTGAGATCGCCGAATTCCTTGATCCTGTCACAATCCCATCAACAGCTACCACAAGCGAGATCCTCCCTTGTTAGGTTTTCTCTAGTTAGGGAACACTACCTAAAACGCCACGTTCATAAGTCTGCTGTTACGGATAGAGAAAGTATGAAGCAACTACTAATTTTTGGTTTAGCCAACTTTGCTTTAATGGCTACTAATGGGCTATCGCCTGTACTGGCACAATCTGATTCCTATGGTCGAGATGCTTATCAAAAAGATCGTGACGCTCCCCCAGAAGGATGTGTACGTTATGACCGAATGATCGGAGTCTGTCGCCAAGCTGAGGAAGGATATTCACTAGAGCGTGGAATGCCTCGCCGTAACCCTCCCGCACGTCCCACTCAACCCGACCAGCCCACTCAACCCACTCCACCTGACCAACCAACAAACCCTTCCGTTGAACCCACTGATTCAACGAACGCACCTCAATAGGTTTAGCTGACTGCCAGCAACCCTGGGATGCTTTTATATCTAGAGCATCCTGCCCATGCGTGCCGCGACTCGTATTTTATTTGCCATTCGCCCCACGCCCTTCGCCATTCGTCACACTAATCCGGCTCGGAGGGCGACGACGGCTGCTTGGACGCGATCGTCTACTGCCAGCTTATTCATAATTCCCCGCACATGGGTTTTGATGGTGTTGGGGCTGAGATAAAGTGACTCGCCAATCTCAGTATTGTTTTGCCCTTCCACCAGCAGTTTCAGCACATCCATTTCCCGCTCGGTCAAATGCCCAATGTGGATGTCAGGCGCAGGGGGCTTGAGATTCTCTAACACCGTCCGAGCAATTTGCGGATCGAGGTATACTGCACCCGTTTCAGCCGCAGAAATGGCAGTCATCATTTGCTCAATACTGGCACCCTTCACACAATAAGCATCTGCACCACTTGCCAACGCTGCCATCACCTGGGTTTTGTCTGTATGCGAAGTGAGCATGACAACACGGACAGTCGGTAGCTGCTGTTTAATTTCCTGCGTGGCAGCAATGCCGTCTTTACCGGGCAACCCAATATCCATAATAATCAGATCGGGTTTGTGCTTCAGTGCCGATCGCACTCCTAAAAAGCCATCCTCAGCAATTTCCACAATTTCAAACTGCGGGTAGTCTGACAAGATTCGCTCTAACCCTAGCTGAATCATCGGGTCATCTTCCACAATCAAAATTCGTAAAGGCTTGGCACCCAGGGGCATAGGTGATTGGTCGGAATCTACCACATCGGAATCTACCACAGTTCATTCTCCGCAAAAGCTGATGAGTCAGTACAGACGTTAGTTCACACTTTATATTGCCTGTTTAACCAACGGTAGGGTAAACCAGAAAGTTGAGCCAGTTCCAGGATGACTCGTGAGTCCAATTTGCCCACCGTGAGCCAGAATAATTTGACGGCAAAGATAGAGTCCTAGCCCTAAACCCACCGTGCGACGGGCTTGCTGTCCTCGTTTATAGAGTTCAAAAATGCTGGCAGATTGTTCCGGGGGAATCCCAATGCCATTATCTTGGACGGTGCAGCGAATCATTGGCAACGTAGTCGGGGAACTTGGCTCAAGTTCAGCCGCTAAGGTGAGGATGACTCCAGGCGGATTGTGTTTAAGGGCGTTTGCAATTAGATTTTCGTAGACGCGCCACAGTTGGTTGGAATCCGCGTTCACTAGCGGCAGGTCGGGGGGAACTTGATTTTGCAGGGTTGATTCATCTTGCTTAAGCATGGGTTGCCACTCGATCGCAAGTTGAGTGACCAATGTGAATAAATCCACGGCTTGGCATTCTAATGGGATTCCGCCCATTTCATTGGTATGAGTTTCTAGCAGGGAATTAATCAGGGCAAGTTGGCGATCGTGGCTTTGAATCATCCGTTGCAAAATCGAATGAGAGACGGCAACCGATCCGCCTTGCGCCTCTGCCTCTTTCTGCAAGCTTTTCAGTACCATTAATCCGCCGGTAACCGGATTCCGCAAATCGTGGGAGACGGCATTCAGAAAAACCTGCACGGCTTCTTGGGCTTTTTGGCGATCGCAAATTTCGGCTTGCAATTGTTCAGTTTGAGCTTGGAGCTGATTTTGCAATTTTTGAATCGCTAAGTGAGTGCTGACCCGCACCAGAGCTTCTTCAATTTCAAACGGTTTAGTGATGTAATCCACCGCGCCCACTTGAAACCCTTTGACTTTATCAAACACATCTGACAGCGCCGTCATAAAAATAACTGGAATCGTTTGAGTTGCGGGAACCGCCTTCAGGCGGCGGCAAGTTTCAAAGCCATCGATTCCCGGCATCATCACATCCAGCAAAATTAGATCAGGCTGGGCGTAGGAAATTTGGGCGATCGCGCTTTCCCCATCCTGCGCCACCCGCACTTTATAGCCCGCCTCACTCAACGATTTAACCAAGATGCTGAGATTCGTGGCGTTGTCATCCACTAGCAAAATCACACTTACCTCAGCACTGTTGCTATCCATTCAACTCTCACTACTTGCACCAACAGCCTACTTTCAACGGCGCTCCAAAAACAATCCATTGAAAAACTTTGAATCACTGAGTTGAATCACTGAGTTGAATCACTATAACTCGTACTACAATTGTAATACAAAACACCTTGAAACTTGACGGAGTCACCCATGCATACACTAACCCGAACATCCACCACCGAAATGGAAGTTACTAGCATTCGTTTGGAGCGAGAGCTAAAAGAAAAATTAAAAGAATTGTCTGGCAATCAAGGCTATCAAGCCTTAATTCGAGACATTTTATGGAACTACATTCAGCAAAAATCGGGTGACTTCCACTCATCAGTCTCTCTAGCGGAGATTCGCGCGACGATCGCCGCCACGGCTCAACAAGAGGAACGCTGCGCTTTAACGGGCAAGGTCATTCCATTAAATGCGGCAATGCTCCTAGGCTTTACGATCACAGGGGCGATGGTTCCCCTCAGTCCTGATAGCATTGCTTGAGGTTCCCCCGGCTGAAGCGCGTAGAATTCTGGCTTCATCAAGGTGATACTCAAAGCAGGATTCCTCCAACGAATCCTCCAACTAACCAGCGGTCATTTTTCTCCGAGCGGCGCATTTTTGAAAAGTACTCTCACCAAAATTCTGACTCATTATTAAGAATTTTTAGAAGTTTGAAACAAGGACACACTTCGCAGTAGAGTTCTAAGAATAGAATGTCCTAAAAACTTTAGATATAGGAAACTTCGTTATGACGGGTTCATACGCGGCTTCGTTTTTGCCTTGGATTTTGATTCCTGTGGTGACTTGGCTTTTGCCTACAGTGGTGATGGGTCTTTTGTTCCTCTATATTGAGCGCGAAGATCCTACGGGCATTTAGATTGCCCTTTACTGCCAAATTAAAAACCGCCTGCAAGACCGGAAGTAGGCGGTTTTTCTGTGTTTTTGCTTTAGGGAGAATCCGGAGAGAATTTTTCTATTTGGGTTCTAATTGAAGACAGAACCCAAATCCATCAATTGCTAAACTGAGGAACCCAATCCAGCATAGGCACCATAGAAAAAGAGTCCCAAAACACTAATTACTCCCAGACCTGCAACAGTTGCCACAATCCAAAGAGGAATTCTTCCAGATTTCAACATAAGTGCCACCTTTTAGTAAACCGAAATTAAAAATGAAGCAAGGAGCGCTTGATTCAAGCACTCCAAAAAATTAGTTAAAAAAGTAGCTAGAAAAAAGAATTCCTAGCACGAAAACCATCAGCAACCCTAAATAAAGGGAAGTCCGGTTTAGCTCGACTGGTTGCTTATTGGGATTTGGAGATCTGCTTAAGGGCATAACTTTTATTACCTTTGAGTGAACTGCATAGCGGCGATCGCGCCTAAGAAAAACACAGTGGGAACCGCTAGCGTATGAACCGCTAACCACCGAACTGTAAAAATTGGATAGGAGATTGGTTGGTTGGGAGTGTTGCCAGTCATAGTTACTCTTGCCACGAAACGACTTTAAATCTCAAACTCTTCATCAACGATGAAGCTACTTTTGCTGAATAAACTGATCAATTTGCTGCTTAGCCTCAAACCGATCTCTAACAATAGGGGCTTTGTCTCGCGTAGAGGGGAAGTACTCATTTGGACGTGGGGTGCCAAACGCATCATAAGCTAGCCCCGTCTGCACAAACAACCAGCCAGCCACAAACAATGCTGGAATGGTGATGCTATGAATCACCCAATAGCGCACACTTGTAATAATGTCCGTAAACGGACGCTCACCTGTCGTTCCAGCCATGTCAGTTTCTCCACTCAGATTTGTTTAAAGACTTAACTTATATCATAGGAGACAGCCGTCCCCAAGCTAAACGAGCTTAATAGAAATGATTAAACTGCTTGATTGGCGCTGTCATCATATTTTAACAAAGAGCCTTGACCAATAATGAATCCCCGATCCGGACTTAAGAACTTAATCTTGTAGAAGTTGGACGGCACATCCTCAACAAACCGATCTTTCTCCCAGGTTTTGCCCGCATCCAGACTCCGCAGAAGATTTCCACTACCGCCTGCAACCCAGATTTCTTCAGGGGTGCGATAGGCTAAATCTAACAATCCCCAACTGGTGGAAAATTCAGGATTGACGATATCTTCCCACTCATCTGGGCTGCCAGCATCGCTAAACTGAATTAACCCCCCGCGCGCCAGCATCCATAGACGACCGTCTCCAGTAAAGCCCATATTTTGCAGCCGCCGGGAACTACTCCGATTGTAGGGTTGCCATGCTTCTTGACCGGGCTGCCAAATTGAGTAAAAGTTTCCGCGTGAGGATACCGCTACATATTCACCACTTGGAGAGCGAGAAATATTCCGAATAACTCCCACCGCTTCTTCTACCAAAGCCTTCCAAGACCTTCCACCATCTGAGGTGCGGTAGATTGCGCCAATATTGGTAGTCATTTCAGCCGATTTGGCACCCAAGGCTAAAACCGTATTGGGTGCGCCAGGGAGCTTTTCGCTTAGGGGAATACGTGACCAGGATTGTCCTGCATCTTCAGTGTGGAGCAAAATTGAAGGTTGCCCCACAATCCAGCCTTCGTCGCCATCAAAGCTAACGGATGTAAATCGATAGGGTTCGTCAAGCTCAAGGCTGCGCGATGCCCAAGTTTCTCCAGCATCAGTGGTTTCAAACAGGGTTGCATTTGAACCCACTAACCAGCCATGAGGAGAATCGCCAATAAAACTAATGTCGTTTAAGTTTGCCTCTGTATTGACAGAAATGACCCGCCAAGGGTTGGTGGTGGTGGCTGGAAGATATCCACCGCAGGCAGTACAGACTATAGCGATCGCACACAGCGCTAAAATTTGACGTAAAACTTTCGTAGCTACACGCATCACAGTTCCAACTCTCAACAGATGTATATCAATTTTGCAATGGGCTTCATCGCTCAGTCAGCGTCATGAATTAAAGGCACCCACACCCTATTGCAATCCATAAAGACTAATAAAAAACAGGAACACGAGGAAGAGCCCTCCAAAGATCAACAGGTTTTTTTGATCCGGAGTCATACTGTTGACCCCAAAACCATACTTAAGATTTTCTTTGAAGCCAGAGGCAGACCCGTCTGTTCCAAGATTAGAAAATCGGGAAGATCGCGCTCCGCAAACCGGGCAACGCCAATCTGTAGGAAGAGACTCAAACGCAACTCCAGGAGGAATATCTCGTTTATCATCTCCTTTGATGGGTTCGTAGACATAGCCACAAGCTTGACACTCGTGCCGATCTAAGGTTGGGTCAACCATTTGGGTACTCATTGTTTCACCACTGATCGCTAATAACCAATCGCTCAAATAAAGACAGCCGTGCCAGCAAAAAAAGAAATTCAGTGAATCTGAAAACTCTATTAAATTATGATACGACCCTTAGGGGATTGGTGCTAGCAATCAACCGCAAACTGATTACTCAGCCCTAGCGATCGCGAACCCGTAAAGTTTAAACAGAACCTCAGAGCGCCAAAAACTTAGGTATAGTAACGGCTACTACCCCTAAACTTAATTCCAGCCCTGACTGACCCAGCATTGAGCCTAGTCAAAGAAATCACTAGGATAATTTCTATCCTTTTGTAAAGCCTAGCCCACCTATAATGTGAGGGGCAGCTAATGTGAGGGGCAGCAATCTCTAAAGCCTTGTTAAACGTATCTAAATGAAGAGGCAGTTCTAATTGTGTTTGTTCTTAGTGGATATGAATATCTTTTAGGGTTTACGTTGGTATGCAGCTTAGTTCCGATTCTGGCATTAACGGCTGCTAAGCTACTCCGCCCTAGCCGCCGTGGACCTGAACGGCGAACAACCTATGAATCTGGGATGGAACCCATTGGCGGTGCCTGGATTCAATTCAACATTCGTTACTATATGTTCGCCTTAATCTTTGTCATTTTTGATGTAGAAACGGTGTTTCTTTACCCGTGGGCGGTGGCTTTCAATCAATTAGGGCTGTTGGCATTTTTGGAAGCCTTAGTTTTTATCGGTATTTTAGTGATTGGTCTTGTTTATGCTTGGCGGAAAGGAGCGTTGGAATGGTCATAAAGCCGAATACCCCGGTTCAAAGCTTGGCAATTGATCCCTCTGAGCGGATTATGAATCCCATTGAGCGACCCCAGGTTACTCAAGATCTATCAGAAAACGTAATCTTAACCACTGTGGATGATCTGTACAACTGGGCGAGGCTCTCTAGCCTGTGGCCATTGTTGTATGGAACGGCTTGCTGCTTCATTGAGTTTGCCGCCTTAATCGGCTCACGGTTTGACTTCGATCGCTTTGGGTTAGTGCCGCGATCGACTCCTCGTCAGGCTGACCTAATCATCACAGCAGGCACGATCACCATGAAAATGGCACCTGCGTTAGTGCGGCTGTATGAGCAAATGCCCGACCCCAAATACGTGATTGCCATGGGTGCCTGCACCATCACAGGCGGCATGTTTAGTGTCGATTCGCCTTCTGCCGTGCGGGGTGTAGACAAACTCATTCCGGTAGATGTTTACCTACCGGGGTGCCCTCCGCGCCCTGAAGCGATTATTGATGCCATCATCAAACTGCGTAAAAAAATCTCAAACGAATCCATTCAGGAGCGAGGAATGCTGCGGCAAACTCATCGCTACTACAGCACCACCCACACCATGAAAGTGGTGGAACCCATACTGACGGGTAAATATCTCCAGTCTGGCACTCGTGAAGCTCCCCCGAAAGAATTAATGGAAGCAATGGGGATGCCAATTCCTCCAGCATTGCTAACGGCTCAAAAGGAGGAGATTGGTCGTGGTTGAAGCACAAGAAACGCCAACCCCAGCCCCGATTGTTGAGGCTGGCAAGGTTTCTAAGTGGTTAATCGAAAATGGGTTTGACCATGAATTTTTAGGATTGGATGCGTCTGGGGTTGAGATGTTAATGGTCGATCGCGACTTTTTAATTCCCATCTCAACCGCTCTTTATGCCTACGGATTCAATTGTCTCCAGTGCCAAGGCGGCTATGACTCAGGTCCAGGGCAAGATTTAGTCAGCTTTTATCATTTGATCAAAATTGCTGATAACGTCGATCGCCCTGAAGAAGTTCGAGTCAAAGTCTCTCTCCCTCGCGCCAATCCTTCTGTTCCAACGGTTTATTGGATTTGGAAAAGTGCCGACTGGCAAGAGCGAGAAACCTACGACATGTACGGCATCGTGTATGAAGGACACCCCAACCTGAAGCGGATCTTGATGCCTGAAGATTGGGTTGGCTATCCTTTGCGGAAAGACTATATTTCGCCTGATTTCTACGAACTTCAGGATGCTTATTAACTCGTTATCATTGAGTTTTTGAAAGAAAGAAAGCTGTGTGGTTAAGTCTGCACAGCTTTTTTGTAGTAATTGGGTTGGTGCTGGGAATCAGCGCGATCGCATCTTTCAAAGAACTCGCAGCACGCAATAGACAACTTTCCAATCCAGCAGATCAATCGTTCGAGCTAATCATCACAGGTTTTTGATACAGTGCCACCGTAAAAGTGACCGTAGAGCCTAAGCCCTCGCCCATACTGTAGAAATTCACCACCCCACCCATTGCCTCTACCAGCTTTTGAGAGATGGCTAATCCTAACCCAGTACCCCCATACTGGCGAGTGCGAGAACCATCGACTTGGCTAAACGATTGAAACAGCTTATCCTGCTTATCCAGCGATACACCAATTCCAGTATCCGCCACCCGGATTTTGACATATCCAGGCAGATTTGTTCCCTGTACAGTAATCTTTTTATGGATAATTTCCATGCTAATGGAAATACCACCCTCATGGGTAAACTTGATGGCATTACCCACCAAATTCAACAGTACTTGTAGCAAACGTTGATAATTACCATAAAGAATAATCTCGTCGTTTGTAGGCGGTTTCTGGATTTCAAAACTTAGCTTTTTTTGGCGCACCTGATTGCTAATGAAGTCTGCGACAGCATTTAATAGCTCCGCCAGCTTAACCGGACTCAGTTCAATCTGTAATTTTCCAGCTTCAATTTTGGCAATGTCCAGAATGTCATTGATGATGTTAAGCAGGTGTAAGGCTGAGCGATAGGCTTCACCAATAAATTCAATTTGTTCTTCGGGATCATCTGCCATCCCGTCTAGAACCAGTTTGAGAAAACCAATCATGCCGTTGAGTGGAGTTCGCAGTTCGTGAGAAGTATTGGCAAGAAATTCACTTTTCAAGCGAGATGCTTCTTCCGCTTGTTCTCTGGCTTCTTCCAGTTCGCGATGTTTTTGCAGGAGATTACTATTCGCTTTTTGCACTTCGGTTGCCAAGGATTGGCTGGCAGAGATCAAGTTAGCGTGGGCGATCGCGGTTCCCACCTGATCTGCCAACTCCTGGACAAATTCTAGCTCTACCTCTGTCCACCGACGGGGTTGATCATCTTGATACAGCACAATTAAACCATTCGGCTGATCTTGGTAAGAAGTTCTGACAATCACCATGGAATACTGCATCAGTCCGCGCAGCGTTGGAGATTGTCGAGCCATTTCTTGATTAAAGACCCTCGGTTCATGCCGCAAATTTACAGGCTCCAAACTTTTCAGCGCTGCTTGCAAATCGGCATCATCTGCCACCAAGAATTCCAACCCCTGCATCGGGCAAAATGCCCCTCGACAATATTCAGCAACCGCCGTTACAGTAAGACCGGTCGGCTCATAGGGAAACACCACACAGCGGCTCACCCCCAATAATTCACCCAGCCCTTCAACGGTTTGCTGCCAAATGGTGGGCAAATCTAGAGTGCGGCGAATATTCCAGGCAATTCGGGTTAATAATTCATGGTTATCAGCGCTAATTGCGGATGATGAAAACCCTGCCAAATCCGCGACCTCGCTCAGCGCCGGTTCAGTTATCGGTTCACTTAACTGAAGTCCGCCAGAATTTAGTGCGGCTTCGGGTAGGGCAGAATGGGGACAAATCTTACCCATCACTAAAACAGTATGGGCGCTGCCGTCCACTCCAATGACTGGGTTCATCGTCAAGTCGGCTTGCAGCCGGACATCGCCACAGCGAAACTTAAATCTGAATTTTTGAGCCGCCTGAGACTTGAGAACTTGGCGAATCCGGGTAAGATATGCCTTGGTGTCAACGGGACCAAAAATACGACCGGGTAACTGCCCAATCAGTTGATCTGACTGGATATTGTAATCCTTCGCCAATTTCCAAAAAAATGATAGGCAACGCCCCTCACTGTCTTGAGCCATGACAAGGTCAGTCGGGTCGCTATCGTTGCCCTGTTTTTTTGGGGTCGCTGCTTGGGGCACAGAGAAGGAGCGTTGATAGTTTGCGGAAGAAGGCATCAGAACTTTAGCTAGCGGCTTTTTTGGAGAAGGATCAAAACTAGCGATCGCCGCAGGTTGCAACAAAATTGTGCGATCGTCACCAATCTAGCCCAACCCTAGGGGATACGTCTCTTAATCTGACTGAGCCAATCTCACTGAGCCACTTAACATCATTCGTCATTGCAAGTATAGATTGCAAATATAGCAAGTGAAAACACGAGAATCCCTGCCCGTGTTAATCGTTCCATTCACCTCGCGGCGGCACTGGCGGATTTCGCTGGAGGTTGCGGGTTAACTCATCATCCCGGCGCAGTTCGTTTTTAAGCCACTGTCGGACGGCTACCTCAATCACCTTGCTAGGGTCATTGGTCAGGTGCTTAAGCTGATCTAGCAACGCCGGATCTAAACGGACAGACAATTCAACCTTCTCGGAAGCCGACTGGGAAAACAGGACAGACTCATTCATAGTTTGGATGCTAGCGAACGTTGGCTAAAGCAGTGAACAGCCCATTGAAGATAGGTCATCCGAACTACTCCAACGATATAAGTTTAACCCGACAGAAACGTAAACATACTTAATCTACGGCACAACTGCTTAGCATTTGTAGTGCTTTCTACAAGATTTTACAAACTGAGGGGAATTCTCGTACTCTCAAAGGATACAGAAATAAAGTTGGATTGATGAATGTGAGGTTTCAGGGGGTGACCCGTTACAATACTTTAAAAGCTTCTTATATAGCCAGATAGTATATGACTGATGTGCCCGTTTCTCGGATTCGCAACTTTTCGATTATTGCCCATATTGACCATGGCAAGTCCACGCTCGCTGATCGCCTGTTACAGGAGACGGGCACAGTCAACGCGCGGGAAATGAAAGAACAGTTTCTTGACAACATGGATCTAGAGCGCGAGCGGGGCATTACGATTAAGCTCCAAGCTGCACGGATGAACTATACCGCCAAGGATGGCGAGAAATATGTTCTAAACCTAATTGATACGCCAGGACATGTGGATTTTTCCTATGAGGTGTCGCGATCTCTGGCGGCATGTGAAGGCGCATTGCTCGTGGTTGATGCCTCCCAAGGCGTAGAGGCGCAAACGCTAGCAAATGTGTATCTGGCGCTAGAGCATAACCTGGAAATTATTCCAGTGTTGAACAAGATTGATTTGCCCGGAGCAGAGCCAGAGCGCGTTAAGCAAGAAATTGAAGACATCGTGGGTTTAGATTGCAGTCAGGCAATTCATGCTTCTGCAAAAGAAGGCATTGGGGTTGCTGAGATTTTGGAATCAATTGTTCATCTCGTGCCGCCCCCTAAAGATACGATCGCTGACCCGCTGCGTGCCCTAATTTTCGATAGCTACTATGACCCCTATCGCGGGGTGATCGTCTATTTTCGGGTGATGGATGGCAACGTTAAAAAAGGCGATCGCATTCGGCTGATGGCATCTGGCAAAGAGTATGTGATTGATGAACTGGGAGTGCTGTCGCCCACGCAAGTGCAAGTAGACGAACTGCACGCAGGCGAAGTTGGCTACATTGCCGCGTCGATTCGAGCCGTTGAAGATGCCCGAGTTGGCGATACGATTACCTCAGCGGTCGTGCGGGCGGTTGAGCCATTGCCGGGATATAGCGAAGCAACCCCGATGGTGTTTTGTGGTTTGTTTCCCACCGATGCCGACCAGTTTGAATCGTTGCGAGAAGCCCTAGAAAAACTCAAGCTGAGTGATGCCGCCCTCAACTATGAACCCGAAACCTCTAGCGCCATGGGGTTTGGCTTTCGCTGCGGCTTTTTGGGCTTGCTGCACATGGAAATTGTCCAAGAGCGGCTGGAGCGGGAATATAACCTGGATTTAATCACCACAGCGCCGTCGGTGGTTTACCGCGTGACTACGCTTAAGGGCGATGTGCTGCTGATTGACAACCCCAGCAAACTGCCCGATCCACAGCAGCGCGAAAAAATTGAAGAACCCTATGTTCAGGTCGATATCATTACACCAGAAGTTTATGTGGGCACCTTGATGGAGCTTTCTCAAAGCCGTCGGGGTGTTTTCAAAGACATGAAATATCTGACGACCGAGCGAACGACTCTGATCTATGACTTGCCTTTAGCAGAAGTGGCAACAGACTTTTTTGACCAAATGAAGTCGCGATCGCGCGGCTATGCCAGCATGGAGTACAAACTGATCGGCTATCGCGAAAACCCATTGGTCAAGCTCGATATCCTGATTAATGGCGATCCGGTAGATCCGCTGGCGACCATTGTTCACCGCGATAAAGCCTATAACGTCGGTCGCGCCCTGACCGAAAAGCTAAAAGAACTGATTCCTCGCCACCAGTTCAAAATCCCGATTCAGGCAACGATCGGCAGCAAAGTCATTGCCAGTGAACAAATTCCTGCCATTCGCAAAGATGTATTGGCAAAATGCTATGGTGGCGACATTTCTCGGAAGAAGAAACTTTTGCAAAAGCAGGCAAAGGGCAAAAAACGGATGAAGGCGATCGGGACAGTGGATGTGCCCCAAGAGGCATTCATGGCGGTACTTCGGCTCGAACCTTAGTCGAGGGACGAACTGCAATTATTTCAGGAATGGAGTTCTTGGATGAGGATACTGGTTACGGGCGGCGCTGGATTCATTGGCTCTCACCTTATCGATCGCCTGATGACCGAAGGGCACGAAGTGATTTGTATCGACAATTTTTATTCGGGTCATAAACGGAACGTGCTGAAGTGGGTGGGGCACCCCTACTTTGAACTCATTCGGCATGATATTACCGATCCCATTCGGCTAGAAGTCGATCAAATCTATCATCTTGCCTGTCCAGCCTCTCCGGTGCACTATCAATACAACCCGGTTAAAACCATCAAAACCAACGTCTTGGGTACAATGCACATGCTGGGTTTGGCAAAGCGCGTCAAGGCTCGGTTTTTGCTAGCATCCACGTCAGAGGTCTATGGCGATCCTGAAATTCATCCCCAGCCAGAAGATTATTGGGGCAATGTTAATCCAATTGGGATTCGCAGTTGCTACGACGAAGGCAAGCGAGTCGCGGAAACGCTTGCCTTTGATTATCACCGTCAAAATGATGTGGATATTCGCGTCGCCCGGATTTTTAACACCTATGGACCGCGGATGTTGGAAAATGACGGGCGGGTAGTCAGCAATTTTATCAGTCAAGCAATTTACGGAAAGCCGATCACGGTTTATGGCAATGGCTCTCAAACTCGCAGCTTTTGCTATGTGTCGGATTTAGTGGATGGATTGATTCGGCTCATGACTTCTTCGCATATCGGTCCGATTAATCTGGGTAATCCAGATGAGCATACGATTTTGGAACTGGCGCAGATTGTTCAACGGTTGGTCAATCCGGATGCGGCGATTCAGTTTGAACCGCTTCCTCAAGATGATCCCCGGCGGCGGCGACCCAACATTACGAAGGCACAGATGTTGTTACAGTGGCAGCCCACCATTGCTCTATTAGAAGGATTGCAGCGATCGGTTGAGGACTTTCGTGGACGACTGGGGGGCAACGCGATCGCCGTTAAAAGCGATCGCTTAGATTCCGTTCAATCTTAAATCTGTTCAATTTAGCAATCTTGATCTGTCACTTCAGCCAGTTTTAGTTTCGATGCCCCTCTTAAAGAGTTTGCCGGCTTAATTGCAGCCTCCAGATAGTAAGTTGGGTAGATTGAATGTCTAAATGGGAATGGTTAGATATGCACATTGATTTGGCTAATTAGTGTTGTAAATCTTAGTTGTCCCGTTTTGCGTGAGGATATTCCATGCGTGTGTGTGTTGTTGGTACAGGATATGTTGGCTTGGTCACAGGGGTTTGTCTTGCCCATTTGGGTCACCAAGTGGTGTGTGTAGATAACAACGTAGAAAAAGTGACCCTCATGCAGGCGGGGCAGTCTCCCATCTATGAGCCAGAGCTAACGGAACTTCTGCAAGCATCGCTACAAGCGGGCACCCTCGAATTCACGACCGATTTAGCCGCAGGGGTTGCCCATGGACAAATTCTATTTATTGCTGTGGGCACCCCTGCTTTGCCCAACGGGGAAAGTGATACTCGCTATGTGGAAGCGGTTGCGCGGGGCATTGGGTTTCATCTGAATGGCGAGTATAAGGTAATTGTGAATAAATCTACGGTGCCGATCGGGTCGGGCGATTGGGTGAGGATGTTGGTTTTGGATGGCTATGCAGAGCGCACTTTGGCAGAAGCTCCCGTGGCGATTCGTGAAACGGTTCCTAGGGGAATCTCTACGGGAATCGCCGTAGGCAGAGGTGAAGCTATCCCCTCCAGGGCACTTTTCATGAAAGAGCCTGCATTTGATGTGGTTAGCAATCCAGAATTTTTGCGGGAAGGCTCGGCAGTCTATGACACTCTCAACCCCGATCGCATTGTCCTAGGTGGCAGCAGCAAAACCGCGATCGCCCTGATGTCAGAACTCTATGCACCGATCATTCATCGAGCCTCTGCCAAAGATCAGTCATTGCCGCCTGTACCGCTAGTTGTCACCGATTTGAACTCGGCGGAAATGATCAAATATGCCGCGAATGCGTTCTTGGCAACCAAGATCAGCTTTATCAATGAAGTAGCCAATATCTGCGATCGCGTCGGGGCAGATGTCACGGAAGTTTCCAAAGGCATTGGCTTAGACTCCCGCATTGGCACCCGTTTTTTGCAAGCAGGCATTGGCTGGGGTGGTTCCTGTTTTCCCAAAGACGTATCTGCCTTAATTCATACTGCCGACGACTACGGGTATGAAGCGCAACTATTGAAAGCGGTCGTGCAGGTCAATCATCGGCAACGGGTGCTTGTCGTTGAAAAACTTCAGCAGACCCTAAAAATTCTGAAAGGAAAAACAGTCGGCTTGCTAGGATTGACCTTCAAACCAAATACCGACGATTTGCGGGATGCTCCGGCACTCAGCATTATTGAACACCTATCGCGCTTAGGTGCCAAAATCAAAGCCTACGACCCGATCCTATCTCAATCGACCTCATCCCATAAACTGGCGGACGTAATTATAGAAAGCACTGCTGAGCAGTTGGCAAAGGGCTGTGATGCGCTGGTGTTAGTCACTGACTGGCAGGAATTCCGCGATTTAGATTACGCTCACTTGGCAACGCTAATGCACCAATGCATCCTGATTGACGGGCGCAATTTTTTAGATCAGCAAGTCTTGGAAACGGCTGGATTTCGCTATGTCGGCATTGGACGGTAGGAAAAATATTGACGCAACCCAAAAGGCGCACGCCTCATAAGGAATGCGCCTTTCGGCAAAGGAAGTCCCTAAAATAGCAATTGCTATTCTAGGACAGAAACTTATGCGGGCATCAGCACAGTATCGATAATATGAATGACCCCGTTGTCAGCCACGACATCCGCCGTTGTGACTGTAGAGGAGTTGATCTTAACGCCATTAGAAGCATCGATCTTAACTTCTGACCCTTCAACGGTTTTAGCGGATTTCAGTTTTGTGACATCAGCCGCCATCACCTTGCCGGATACGACATGGTAGGTCAGAATTTTCGTGAGTTGAGGAATGTCTTGGAGTAGTCCATCTACTGTACCTGCTGGCAATTTAGCAAACGCCTCATCCGTTGGTGCAAAGACTGTGAAGGGTCCAGCGCCTTTGAGGGTTTCGACTAAACCAGCAGCTTTAACGGCAGCAACCAGGGTGCTGAAAGATCCAGCACTAACAGCAGTATCAACAATGTCAGCCATGTAGTTCACCTAGTGTGTGTTAGTTGTTAACGATGTTATTTATTAATAATGATCGTTAACATTTGTGAGTATGACAGCTTGATGTTTGAGATCATGTTTGAGTTGTTGCTTGAATCAGATATTAATTGGATGAATTGCCCAAAATGATTGAATAGTTGAAATAATTGCTCTGCTGTGAACCCGTTATTCACCCTTGTTTCTTGGATCTACACTGGATTAGCGATTTTGCTAACCCCAAATTAGCCCTAACTTCTTGCAAAGTTTGCCGGATCTTGATCGCGCCGATGGTTCGTGAGAATGGGGACACCTGGGCGATCGCCCACTAGCGCAGCGGTTTTTTCCAGAGCTTCTCTTAAGTGTTTGGCAGCATAGATCGACATGTCACGGGGAACATTGATGCGATCGCGTAAATACCGCAACGCACTATCTGATCCCGATGGAGGCGTGCAGAATTCCCCAGTCATCATCCCTGTCAGGGCACAGCGCAACGCTTGGTCAAACAACGGGTCATCCGCAGGGTTGACCCGAATAATATTGACCCGGTGTTTAATCACACGATGAAGCGCCTCAACCCTAGAGGTTTCGGGTTCGGGATAGGTGACATCGGGCAAGCCAAACCAAGGACCGTTGTCTACTCGATGCTTGTTGATGTGCATCTGAGGTTCGCTGTTTTCAAAGCAACCGCCCATTTGCGGGGGGAGATCATGCACATGGGTATGGAAATCACTTTGAGTGCCGCGATAGGTGGGTCGGCTTTCCATCGCATCAAACCAGGCAGACAGGCGCGGGTTTTCTTCACGCAACGAGTAGCCCTTGTAGTAATAAAGACTGGCATTCATCCGTTCGACATAGGGCGTGAAGATCACATCCACCGTGCCGAACTCGTCTAGAAAATAGGCTCCAGGAGTGCGACTTAGGGCATCCTCGACTTTTGCCGCGATCGCGGTAAATTGGGCACGGCTCTCTTGCTCTTGCCGCGATGACCCCGATGGATAGCACAGCCAAGCACACCAGGCTCGGAATAACAGGCGCTCTAGCTGCCTGAGCGGCATCACTTTTGAGTCTGTCATGCCTAAACCAAGGGAACCAAACACCTGTTCTAACGCGATCAAAATATCATCGCTTTCGGTAATGATGCGATCGTCTAATTCAATGGCAGGTAGCATTCCTGATGGCACCTTGCGCTTGTACCAGCTTTCTTTCTGCCCGTAGCAAAACATGGTTACTTTTTCGATGCGGTACGGGATTTGCTTTTCTTCTAGCCACAACCAGATTTTTTGACAATAGGGGCACCAGGCATGGTTATCCCGATAGAGCGTCACTCGGATATCAGATTCGGGATGACCAAATAAGCGCAACTGAGCCTGGGCATTAGTCGCACCATTAACCCGATCAACTGGATACTCTGTGAGGGCTTCTAGTTCTGTCCAACTTAAAGGCGCGGCGGTCATGGGAGTAGCGGAAGGATTCACTGGCATGATACGTCCCTTTTGTGGAGAGTTAATAGCTGAAAATCTATTCGTGTGTAATCTATTCGTGTTGGCAGAGGTGGTGATACCGTTTTGAGTTTTGAGTTTTGAGTTTTGAGTTTTGAGTTTTGAGTTGCAAGACAAAGAAACATTGCCGCTTCCAGCAGACCATCTGTCGCATTTCAATTTCAAGTTGGTATGACATCACAAAGGATGAGGGTTGTTGTTCCATACAAGGACTTGCCCCTACAGCCAGAAATCATACTTGCATTCAGCAGCACCGGGCGTGAAGAGTGCAAAGAAATTGGGTGAGCACTTAGAGCATAAATGCCTAGGGAAATTCAACCTAGAAATCAATGGAGCTAAGCGGAGTCGAACCGCTGACCTTCTCAATGCCATTGAGACGCGCTACCAACTGCGCTATAGCCCCTCGTGCATCAATTATAATGCCTTGAGGCAGGAAGAAACGTCAACCTGTCAAATCTAAACTTTTCACTAAACTTTTCACCGACCTTACTTATGACTGAAAATTCCCGCGATCAGGCTTCATCCACTCCCGATCAAGCTGAGATCAACGCCTCAGAACTATTTCTCCATCTTCGTCGCAAGCAGGGAAGCTGGGTGTCATGGGGACAAGACTGCCAAGCATTGCAAAAAGCGGGGTATGACGCTCAAACCATTTTTGAAGAGACCGGGTTTGAACCGATTCAACAAAATCAAGTGATTGTGGGTGCTCAGGTTCATGCCACGATTATGGCGGTGGGAGTATCTGAAGCGACGCGATCGCTGTTTGATCTCAAAGGCAGCGACATTTTGTATGAGCTACGAATTTTGACCCAAGCTGAACGAGCCGCGACTGCGGATTTGGTTCAGGAGAAGGGCTTGGATGTTGATGAAGCGAAGGATGTGGTTAAAGCCGTCAAAGATTTTTCTCGATTGGGTAAGATTCCTGAAGGATTTAGCCAGCATCCGGGGGATGTGGTGGCGTATCAATCTTGGAAGCAGGCACGCCAAAAAGCCGATTTGCAAGAGCGATCGCGCTTGATTGCGAAAGGGTTGCGCTTTGCCCATAGTGAACCTGCCCGCAAGCAAATTGAAAAACTGCTGACAGATTTCGCTGTGGTGTCAGCCCAATCAGAGCCGCTGCTGCCGCTGTATCGATTGGAAGAAGACGAATTTTTGCCCCGGATTATTCCAGTTGTAGGCAAGTTTCCGCTCACCAAAACGGATCTACAAGCCGTGCCTCTAGTCGAAGAAAACGACTCCTTTGGCATGGTGCAGTTTTCAGGCACCGGGGCTTGGGTTTCGGTGCCCGGTTGGCAGGTGATTCGGCTGGCAGAAGACCCTGTTGCTGTTTTAGAAGTGAGCGATCGCTTGCCTACTAGCCTTCCGGGCAGAGCCGAGGAAGTGTTGATCATCGTCGATCGCGCCCAGCGCACTTGGGATGATAGCAGCTACTTTTTAATCGAAGAAGCTGATCAACTGGAAATCCGCTGGTTTAGCGAAACGACTGAAGCCGCTATTTTAGGGCGAATCGTTTTGATCATGCGTCCGAAAAAGGTGCTGGATAATGAGTACACCAAAGATCCTTGGCAGATGGATGAGTAATACCCACCCTGAGGAAAGCAAGCTACACCCTAAATCCCTCTCCCAGGGGAGAGGGACTTTGAAAGGGATTTTGAAACTGTCTCTTTCTTGGCTTATTTTTGGCACTGGTAGAGTTGATAGGGTACGCCAAGACGGTGATAGTGTGCTGGATCGATGGTGCAAGCATGGGGGGTGCCTGCGCGATCGCCTACCAAAAGTTGTGGCTTATAGTCACTGCGTTTCAATCCCGGACTGATCACCCACAGATTCAGCGGAAATGACAACGGTTGTTTTAATTGAGCAAGATCAAACCAAACTTGGTCATATCCTTTGGTTTGAGCAAGCAGTGCAAAGTGAGTGCGTGAGTCATTTTTTGCGACTTGCTCTTGTTGTGGCAATTTCAGGGCAAAACTGAGTCCTAAGGCGATGTCTTGAAAATCTTCATAAGCATTCACGACTAAGCGATTTTTGGTTGGTTCAATGGATAAATTCTGTGCGACCAGATTAGGATTGTAAGATTTTTGCAAGACCAAATCTTGTACGACAAAGATGCTGCTTAAGAGTGAAACCAGCAAGACGATCGCGATCGCTGGGGGAGTTTTAGACAGTCGAAAAGTCAATGGCTTGGATGGATTGCGGGGATTGGATGGATTGCGGATGGGCGATCGCTGGCTTAAACAGGCTCCAATCAACGCACACACCGCTGGAAAGTAGATGAAATTGTAGCGTGGAACTTGGGTCAAATCCGTACCCATTAGATAGGCGATCGCCACAAATTCCAGCACCACGACCAGAATGAATGTGACCAGCATCCAGGCTCCCAGATGAGACTGTGGCGATCGCCACAGTTGCCGCAAACCCCTTCTGACCTGCCAAATGAGCCAACCCATAAAAATTAGCGTGAGAACCCCCCAAAAGCCGACGATCCAAAGCGGTTGTTGCTCCACGGGAAACGCCGCCACCATCAAAATCCAGCCGATCGGAAGCTGATATAGGGGTGCAATCAGATGATGCCAACTGGGAGCATGAGACTTCATCCAATCGATTTCTGGGCGGCGCATATGGCTAAAAAACGTTGGTAGCCAAGGCAAGTAGGTGAGGCAAACGATGAGGATGGAAAGCAGAGAAGGCAAAGGCGATGGGGCAATGGAGGAGAAAGGTAGGAGATAGGGCGGAGCGATCGCTTCTATCAGCTTTTGGTTAACTGTTGTAGACGCTAGGACATTCTGTGAATGTTGCCAACTGGCGGTTGGGCGCTCTGCCTGCATTGCCAACTGGCTCACCGCCTTATTTAATTGAGCAATTCTACGAGCGCCTAAAACTAGCGTCACACTTTGAGCAAAAAAGGCGAGTAAAAAGAAATAGTGAACATAGAACCCAATACTGTTTACAGCAATCCAGCCCAGCCAAATGGGGAGCCTAATTCGCTGTCTTTGCCCATCGACGAGCATGGCATACAGCCCGGTTAATGCCAAAATGACTAGCAGCATCGGCAAGGTATAGTGACGGGCTTCTTGGGAGAGATAGACCGCAAACGGCGAAACAGCCATCAACGCCGCGCCTACAAGTCCCGCTTTGGGAGAAAAGGCGATGCGGTTGAGCAGATAAAGAGCCGCGATCGCCCCAACCCCAAACAAAGCCGGTAGCGATCGCAACTTCCACACCCAAGAAACAGGTAGCGGATTCAGCCAACCCAGCCATTCATGCATCCCACAAAAAAACAGCGGCGGATGCACCGATTGCACCGACACCGTTTCGCTAATCTGAGCGCAGGTTGCCTGGGCATTGAGCGTGAAAACCTGCTCAAACGCCGAGAGTGGCAGCGCCTTTCCCACGGGCACAACCTGGTAAGTATGCCCCAAGCTAAACACTGCTGTGATCACTTCATCCATCCACAGCGGCTTAAAATCTAGATGCCAAAACCGCAGCACCGCCCCCAGCAGCAAAATGCCAGCCAGTAACCAATAGTGTCGAGAACTTTTCATGGTGATATTCAACCATACTCAAGTTCTTCTTGGGAGAGAATAATGGATGGGGAGACGAGAGGGAACAGGGGAAACCGCTACAGCACTCCGAACTCCGAACTCCGAACTCCGAACTCCGAACTCCGAACTCAAACCTCAAAACTTATTCCTCTGCACTCATGTCTCACTAACCGGACGAGCAACCAGTCCAGGATAGGGTTCTGGGGCAAACGCTTGATCGGGATTGCTGAGTAAGTAGCGATCGCACACCGAGCGCAGTTCAGCATCCGTTTGGGTTCGCCGCATATCGTGCAGGAAAGCGCCTGCGGCATCCACACTTTGGGCGATGTAGTTGAGGTACATTTTGAGATAGCTTACCCGCGATCGCTCTGGGATTGTTGAGGCAGTCGTCGTTTGGCGCAAGCGCTCAATGTAGTCATGCACTTCAGCCAGCGTAACGATAGACACAGGTTCCGCCTTCAGAATTTGACGAATTTGCTTAAAAATCCAGGGATTGCGGATGGCAGCGCGACCGACCATGATTCCGGCGGCTCCGGTTTGGGCAAGAACAGCGGCGGCAGCTTGGGCAGAGGTGACATTGCCATTGGCTAAAACGGGGCAATTGACCCGTTGAACCGCGTGGGCAATCAGGTCGTAATGCACGGCACCCCGATACATTTCTTTGACCGTCCGACCATGCAAGCTGAGTAAATCAATCTGGTGCCGATTGATCAGGTCAAGGATGAGATCGAAGTGGTCGGTATTATCAAAGCCAATTCGCATTTTGACGCTCAAGCGTCCATCCACAGTCTGTCGCAACTCACCCAAAATTCGGTTCACCTGTTCAGGATCTCGCAACAATCCGCCGCCCACATTTTTACGATAAATTCGCGGGGCAGGGCAGCCCATATTTAAGTCAATGCCTGCAATGGGGTACTGGCTTAAGGTTTGGGCAATTCGCACCAAGTCGGGGATGCTCTCCCCAATCATCTGGGCAAAGATGGGGCGATCGCTGGTGTTTTCAGTAATCGATCGCAGAATTTTTTTGTCTAGCGTAGAAGTCGGGTGAACCCGAAAGTACTCGGTAAAAAAGTAATCGGGACTGCCGTAACGGGCAATCACATTCATGAAAAACAAATCGGTCACATCTTGCATCGGGGCAAGTGCGGTTAAGGCAAGCCCTGAACAGATGGGAGCAGGCAGGCGATCGCACATTAACAGAGTTGCAGTCATGTAGAGTGCCGCTTGGATTTTTTACCCGGCGATGTTTGATGTGCCCCAAAATATTTCTCACTGCGATACCGCAACCAAACACGCAATACCTGCGGAATTTGATCTTTTTGGTCTTTCGTCAGTGTGTTGTATAGCTCCAAAGCGCGCGCCCGTTCTCCACGACAAGCGGCATTGTTATGGGCATCCCAATAGCTGCGGGCAACGCGGATTCGCCGACACACTTCTTTGATTAATGCTGCTTCTGTTGATATGTTGCGCTTTGTCATACTTCGTGCAGGTATCTGATTTAGGTATAGCAAAAAGATACGTCCGTAATGACGTTTTGCTGGAGTGTATCTATAGCTAAACCACTGAATTCAGCCAAACAGTGGACAACTTCATACTACAAGTGTAGTCTGTGAATAGTCTTTATAATACAAGAAACTACAAGCTTTTCATGATCCGTCAATCCTCTCCAGCCTTACATCATGCCATGCCATGCCGACCCCCATCTGGGTTTAGGCAAAGCAATCCTGTTGTCAAGATTTGAGATGGATTGCGGCGGCACTATTCGTGGAAGCAAGCGGACAGCGTTTGTCCAGTGGCTCAATCGGTTTCAACACATTCAGAGCGGCAGGTGCAGGGTAATCCTACCACCGACCTAGGGCAAAGCATCATCACCTTTCCCAAGCCCCCGCTTCTGTGACCAGAGGTGGGGGTTGTTTTTTGAGGAATGAATTTTATGCAAACTCATCAGCCACGCATCCTACAAAACCAGGTGGTGGTGTTTTCTAAGAACTATCTGCCCTTGGCACGAATCAACATTAAGCGGGCGAACGACGACAAGTCGTCGCGCAAGCTTCGCGTTGTTGGTCACGGGTCAGGCAGAATCCCTGGAATTTAGCAGTACGCAACAGTGGGAAGTGCGATCGCCCAGCCTCGTACTACACGTTACCGAGCATATTCGCCTCACCAGTGGCAACCCAGGACGGCATTGGAAAGTGCCACCTGTCAACCGTCGGGAGGTCTTCCGCCGCGATAACCACACCCGCCAATACTGCGGCAGCACCAAGCATCTAACGCTGGATCATGTCATCCCTCGTTCAAAAAATGGACAACACCGTTGGGATAACGTCGTCACGGCTTGCGAAAAATGCAACTCAAAGAAAGGCGATCGCCTGCTGCATGAAATCGGCATAGTGCTACAAAGCAAGCCCAAAGCACCTATCCATCCGGCTGTTGCCTTCGCTGATCAGTTCTGGAAAGAGCAGCAAGGCAGCATTGAACCCTAAATGTCTCGCTCCAACAACCACTCTCACCGCTCTCAAAAAAAGTTGTAGTATGCCCTTGACGCTTTGTAGCACGTTGTATTATACTTGTAGCATAAGACGAAACACAAAGGAGCCAAGCCAATGGTTACTCGCGCCACTGACCGAGCCAGTCCTCTACCGAAGCCTTTAGAGTTCCCAGAAACTCCCAAACTAAAGGCTTCTGCCCCACTTGACAATGACCCATCCAGTCAGGAAACCCATCTGAACTCAACCAACCACAATCAAGCCCTGCGCCATCTTAGGCAGACCTATTCCCTGGAACGGCGCACATTTATCTAGCAGATTTCTTTAACCGATTTCTCTAACTCTGGCTGACATCAAGCCACCCTGAACCTTGAAAACTAAATTGCCATTTGAGACCAAATTTTGGAGAGATCGCCATCGGCAGGGCAAGCTGTTTGCTAAACAGTTGTGGATGTATTCCATTGACGGGTTCGACTCCCTCTCTCTCCGTGTCCCTCAGTAGCTCAGTCGGTAGTAGCGCCTGTTTGAAGCACAGGAGGTCGTCGGTTCGATCCCGACCTTGAGGGACTGCCGCTCATCTGTGAGCGCTAATCGTCAGGTATTGCCTTGTAGCTCAGCGGTAGTAGCGATCGCCTGTTAAGCGAGAGGTCGTGGGTTCGATCCCCACCGAGGCAGCCATTCATTGGAAAGTACGCAAATAGGCACAGCGACTTGATTTTGAATCAAGTGTTTGAAGGTTCGATTCCTTCCTTTCCAGTCGGGGGGCGTGAGATGTCTCTGGGTCGAGATCTCTATCCTCCCATTTCTTTTAAAACTCTTTTCGGTACGAGTTTCTCCACAAGAGACGCTTTACAAAAAATTCTCGGCGATCGCTCTTGTTGAGTCCAGTAGCTACTTCCCTTAGAAGTTACGAAATTAGGGATGCGACCGAGGTAGTGACAGTTAGCATCGCTCTTACGATTAGATTGCCAGGGCATATTCATCAGGAGGTTTGCAACAATGACAGTAATCACAGTTACAGAGGCTCTGGCAGAGTTGACGCTGTTAGAGAAACGAATTGAATCGGCGCAAACTGGACTAGGAGATAGTGCGCTGATTGCGGTGGTGGAAGTGGGCAAAGTGCCGACGGGGTTTCGCTCTCGCGAGGAGCATACTACTCAGGCGCGGGCGGCGTTGCAACGAGTGGATGCCTTGATTGCTCGGAGACGGGCAATTAAACGAGTGATCGTTCTCTCCAATGCATCGATCCATGTCGCTGTTGCAGGTCAGGAGATGACTGTTGCGGAGGCGATCGAAATGAAGAATTTCATTACTTATTATGAAGCTGTCTTGACCACAATGCATACGGCTTATCACCAAACGCGGCGGCAATTTGAAGTAGCTCAGACCCGCGTTAAAGAGCGATTGGATAAATTGGCGCTGGAGGTGCTGGGTCGGCGAGAAGCGGTAACTTCGGAACAGTACCAAGCCTTGGCTGATGGCTTTATGGCACGAGAGGGCGTGGAGTTGCTTGATCCGGTGGGGTTGGCGGCAGAAGTGGAGCGGCGGCAGACGTTTATCGAAGAGTTTAAGTCAACGGTCGATCGCGTTTTGTCGATTAGCAACGCTCGCACAATGGTTGAAGTGCCGGATTAAAATTGAAGGGCTGGTCACTCGAAAATTTCTAAATTTATGATTGGAGAAAGGACTCAATCCTTTACTCCACGCCTTTATGGAACTTCAACGCTTAACGCTCAACGCTTAAGGCTCAAAGTTCAATTGTTAAACCTTAACTCCCAGTTGCACTGTCAACATCTTCGGACGAGACGGCAACTGTCAACGGTTAAACTTTAATGATTAGCGATCGATCAAATCCAGGATTCCGGTTGCAGGCATCATAAAGCCTTGAGATTCCCCGCTTGGCTGAGTGGTCAGACCCCTAAAATTCCCCTCTAAAACGGTTCATGGTTTGCTAAAACGCGGATGTGATATGGCGGTTAGCATCTGATACCAATTTGAAATTGAAACGCGACAGATGATCTACTGGAAGCGGCAATGTTTCTTTGTCTTACAACTCAAAATATCTCCTACGGAGACGCTACGCGAACAAAATTCAAAACTCAAAACGGTATGAGTACGCCATACTCAGCGCGCTGAGAACGATTTTTGGCGCTGCTGAATCGAGATATGAAATTTGTAGGGGCAACCACAAGGGATTGCCCTTCATCTTCGTCAGGGTAGGCACAAGACCTACCCCTACAGTCAAAAATCATATTTGTATTCAGCAACGCCCGATTTTTCTACTCTCTTTGTGCGTTTGAAGCTGAAAAGTGAAGCGCCGTGCTGATAACACGGAAATAGAAGGGGCAGTACCTTCCAGACGCATTTCTCTCTGCCAGCGGATCTGGGGCTAATGCTACGAAACGTCGGCTGTGTAGGTTCAACTCCTATCAGAGAGGCTTTCTCTGGGCTACCGGATGCAGGACTGTCTCTCCAACGGCTGGATTGCCAAATTCAGCACTTGGACAAGAGGATTGGGTAGCAAATCTCACCTTTCACGAGAAACGGCTGGACAGCCAGACAAGTGCCATCGCCAGGGAAGATCGGTTCCCTGAGTTAACCCGATGCGAGTGCTTTGAATGAAAGACAACTTGCCATCATCGAACTGCTGCTGAAATTGAGGATGGCGATGCTCTAGCCATAAGGCTTGACCCGGCTGGAGGGGCGTTTTATTCAACGTCAGGTCAATTTTGAGCGCACGGCAAAGCTTGCCCGGACCTGCGGCAACGCGATCGGGCTTGAGTTGATGTTGAGGATCAATCCAGGCAGGCATGGTTTCTAGCTGAAGCGCCCGAATCAAAACAGCACTGGGAATATTTACGTGATCGGTAACCACGTTAAGGCAATGGTAAATACCATAAATTAAGTACACATAGGTCATTCCTGGCTCACCAAACATTATCTGATTTCGAGCAGTGGGACGACGATAGGCGTGCATTGCCGGGTCATTTAACCCATAGGCTTCTGTTTCAACGATTAACCCGCGCAAACGGATGCCATCGGGCATTTGTCGGACTAAGGTACAGCCAATTAGGTCAGGTGCAACTAAGGTTGAGTCGCGATTTAACCACTGAGCATCGATGTAGGGCAGTGCGTCCAATGGTTCTCCAGTAGGGTTATGCATGTCCAAAATTGAATAGATCGGCTTTGATACGACCCCACTGGGTGAGGGTCACGCTTTGATTAATATGGCAATTGTGAGAACCTTTGCCCTCAATCTCTTCCGGCAGCAGGGGTTTGACTCTTTGACTCAGGCGATTCGACAGGTTGCTCATGATATCCCTCGCCTATTTTCATTCTGTCAATAAATCAGCCCTGAGAGCGGGAGAGGGACTTAAATCTGGCTCGGTTACCCTTCTCCTATTTTGGGAGAAGGGGCTAGGGGATGAGGGCAATTTGAGGCGCAGCAAAGGTGATATGACCCTATTCTCAACCCCTTCATTAACTTTTCTAACGGTTGCCCCGTCGTTGTTTTAGCGCGTCCCCTTACGAGCGTAGAATAAACTCAATTCTTTTGTACCGCTTCTTATAATTAAGGAAATTCAGAATGGATAACCTGATCAAACCT
>JBGTAZ010000234.1:0-6971 GCA_041749615.1 Leptolyngbyaceae cyanobacterium
TAGCATTGCCACGTTTTTGCCGTCTTTGTTCACTTTATATTCAGCAAATCCTTTCTTTTCTTGGGCAGGAACCACCTCATAGCCCCGGATGCCGTCGGGGAAAATTTTGTTGAATTTTGCGCCTTGTTCCGCTTTTTTGGCGATCGCGGAAGTTGCGCCTCGTTGAGTCGTGTCTTTTTGAACCTGAGAATAGCGAGATTCTTGAGCAGGAGTGCAGGCTGAAATAAACAGCACTAGGCTAATCAACAAAGGGGCAAGAATTTTGCGCCAGCGAGCAGAGTTCATATCGGTCTCCTTGGTAAAGAATAGACTACTGAAAATTTTGTCGTGATTTGGCTTTCTTTGTAGCAAAATACTCAGAAATCTTAAGACTCAGGGTGAGGAGTTGTGCGAGATCTACAGTAAAAAGTTTTGCGTATGAAGGTGACCAACCCTTATTTCAACTGAGATCCATCATTAAAAAATTTTGCGCCTTTTGTCTTCATCCTTAGTGCATAAGTCCGCGAATTTAGCTTTTTAGAAAAACATTCAAAGGGTGGATTCTAAGCTGTTATTCAACAATTTGTGTAAAGATCTGGAAAACCTACTTTTTAGTCTTAATCCATGTGCCGCTTACTCGGCTATTTTGGCGCTTCGGTGCCCCTCGACAAGCTCCTTTATAAACCTGAACACTCCCTGATTGAGCAAAGCTACCAACCCCGTGAGATGACGGCGGGTTTGCTGAATGCCGATGGGTTTGGCGTGGGCTGGTATCATCCGCAGCGGCAGGTTGAGCCATTTTTTTATAAAAATACGCTGCCCATTTGGAATGATACTAACTTGCCTAACCTCAGTCGCTATGTAGAATCGGGCTGTGTGTTAGCTAGTGTTCGCAGTGCCACACCGGGGCTATCCGTGGATTTAAGCAACTGTCAGCCTTTTCAATCTCAGCAACTTTTAGGGATTCATAATGGCTTTATTGCCAATTTTCGCCAAACGCTCTATCGCCCGATCCGAGAACTGTTGAGCGATAAAGTTTATCAGTCCATTCAAGGCACGACTGATTCTGAACATATTTTTGCGTTGCTGGTGAATGAACGCCTCGAAGATCCGGGGATTTCATTAACCGATGCTTTGACGCGATCGCTGAATATACTGTCCAAACTTGGAGAAAAATATGCGACCGATTTTTCTGCAAATCTGATTATTAGCGATGGACAGCAGATGGTTGCCGCTCGGTATGCCAGCCGAAATCCGGTGCCCAGTTTATATTGGCTAAGGGATGATCCACTGTTTCCCGATGCCGTTTTGATTGCCTCTGAACCACTTTTTGACGGTAACTGGATTTCCTTTCGCGATCGCAGCATTCTCACCGTTGCCCATGACCTCACCCTCGAAACCTACGATCTTTAGCCAGTCATTCCCGGCGACTGGCTCCCGGCTCCTCATTTCCCACTTGCGCCAAAGCATGACCGAATGCCGTGAATCTACGCTGGCGTTGTTTAAGGACATGGATCACGAAACTCTGTGTTGCCATGCTCACCCCGACTTTAGCCCCATTGGTTGGCATTTAGGGCATATTGCCTACACCGAATCCCTGTGGCTGCTAGAGCGCACTGCTGGATATCCATCCCAGTTTCCTGAATATCATCGCCTGTTTGCAGCGGATGTTTTGCCCAAGGTCGATCGCGTCAAACTACCTCCTTTGGCAAAAATCGAATCTTATTTAGCCACCATTCGAGAGCAGGTTTTTGACTATCTAGCGATCGCGCCCATTCAGCAACAAGAACGGCTATGGCGATGGTTATTGCAGCACGAAAGCCAGCATTGTGAAACGATCGCGATCGTCTTGGCAATCAAGGCACGGCAAAAACCCCGAACCCCGAACCCCGAACCCCGAACCCCGAACCCCGAAACCCCCACTCCAATGGTAAAAATTCCGGCAGGTGACTTTGAGATGGGCAACGGGGCGATCGCGGCGTTAGATAACGAACGCCCCATCCACCAGGTACATGTGGAAACGTACTGGATTGATCAATATCCGGTCACCTGTAATCAATATCGTTTGTTTATGCAGGCAAATGGCTATCAAACGGCTGCTTACTGGTCAGTTGAGGGCTGGCAATGGCTGCAACAGCATCCGGTTACCCAACCCTTTTATTGGTCAGATGACGCGGCTTGCGATCGACATCCTGTTTGTGGGGTGAGTGGGTATGAAGCAGAAGCCTACGCTAACTTTGTCGGTAAACGATTGCCCACAGAAGCCGAATGGGAAAAAGCCGCCGCTTGGAAAAGTGCTGCCCAACGACCGTTCAGTTTCCCTTGGGGCGACGCAGATCCATCCTCCCGGCTTTGCAATTATGGTCATGGGGTGGGGCAAACTACTCCGGTAGATGCTTACCCCCAGGGAGTCAGCCCCGCTGGCTGCTATGACATGTTAGGAAACGTGTGGGAATGGACTAGCTCTTGGTTTAAGGGCTATCCAGGATTCACTCACTATCCCTACCGGGGCTACTCCCAAGTATATTTTGATGACCAGCATCGAGCGTTGCGGGGAGGCAGTTGGGCAACGCGATCGCAGGCTCTACGCAACACCTTTCGCAACTGGTACTATCCCCAAGTGCGCGAGATTTTTGCGGGGTTTCGCTGCGCCCAAGATATCCCAAATCGAATCTCTGAATGTTAGCAACAAATAATTATTGGGCATTCTGACTGTAGAAAAAAGAATACCTAAGAGAATGCTTGTATTTGATAATTACCTTCAAGGAGTTGGAGTGTGAATCGATTTATAGTGACCACTTTCCTGACAAGTATAGTATTGCAACTACCTTTAAGCTTCAGCAGTTCTGTCTACAGCAGACCAAAGCCTGTATCTCTTGCCCAAATCGGCTGTAAATCTCTTCCTGGTGCAGGTTTTATGACAGGTGGTTTTAGAGGATATCAACCTATCGACCAAGATATAGCGATAGGTCTTGAAGTACACCGAGCCGTTGGTAGATTTGGGAATGATGCTGGCAATGGTGGTATTGCTCCAAGGAAGGGACCACAGATAACATGTCGCCTTGCTGAACCAGGACAGTCTTCGAGGTTTAAGACTCTCTCCCTATCCTATGGTTTGCCTGAGCAAGGTGGTGAAGTTGCTTGGGTGAAAGGTAATACAGCCAAGGTTCAATTAACTATTTATCTGGATGGCAAAAGCCAAGGTTCAAGAACTCTTTATCTAAACGATACCGATACATGGGCTATTAACATAGCTGGTAGAAAAAGTTTGGCTATGACCGCTGAATGCTTCAACCAATCGGGATACACTTGCCCCCCGATCATTTTCTATGAAGATGTATTAGAGAGGTAACAACATGAACCGTCGAAAATTTCTTCAATACAGTGCTAGTAGTGGAGTATTTGTAGTATCGCTAGGACTACTGACTCCACAAAGAGCCGATTCTTTTTTGTTTGCTTTGTTGCTTAGAGGCACACTTATGGATCTTGCTTTAGGTGCTTTATCACAGGGAGCTTTTGCTCTAGCTCGAAGTGCATTTTCAAGAAGAAGCCAAGAGTGGTATGACAAGCGATTACAAGCGCAACTAGCGCAACGCGAATTTGTTAGAAGGCAATTTGGTACTATCGAGACTGCCCAAGTTTCTGATCACCAATATAACTATATTTCTGCGTCTCAATTTCGTGAACAGCTTGGATACAATGTAGTACTTTCATTTCCTGAAACTAGATTGGCAGATGCTTCCCACTTTGCTGGTCCAGCCACTATCGGAATGGCTATCGCAGCGCGTTACCTCAGAGAACATCATCGAATGGAAGCACAAGATGTGAGAGCCGCAATATTTCCCAGAGAAAAGTTAGCCGACAATTGGCGAACATGGGAAGAACCAAACAGTTTTACCCGATATGATAACCAAGTCGCAGGAAATGGAGTTTTGATTCGTTACGATGCCGTTAAGCCTGCCCAGGGTGGCTACGGACTTATTCAAGTTTCTGTTAATTCTTCTAGTCGAATTAGAGTGCCAGATATAAAAGTTAACTACATCTGAAGAGTAACCTAATCGTTTTATTTTCCACACGTAATCCGGCTTTAAGATTACCTAGAATGCCAATCTGACATAAGCGCATCAATTGCTCCTAGCCAATCCTGCCTATCTCCATCTTTTCGGCTGTAGAATTCTTGATAGGTTTTTTGGATACGAGCCTTTTGCTCCTTATATTTTTTATAACTTCCCCCTCTAGCGAAGGGGAGCATTTTTCTGATTTCGGAATGGATTCCGTCCTTAAAAATATGTTCTTGCTTTGATACCAACACCGCAGGCATCTCTCGCTCATCGAATCCAAATACTTTAGCAAAACGCTTTTCAACAATGTGATGAGCATCTATTTTCTTACCTTTCAACTTATTAGGAATCCACGATGTATTTGTGTTACGGCTAACTGCATCCTGTAGAGCTTTGTATGGTCCAATAACATCGCCACGTGAAGTTTTATAAATTCCTTTCTTCTGATCTATCCATCCTCCAAATCCGCGCTTTACAGAAATTCTAGAAACCCACCGTGGTGCAATAGATGATGCACGTAGAGCAATTAGACCAGGAGTACTAGAGATAGATTTTGCTGAAGCTGTAGAAAGAAAATATGTAGGTGATAGATACCAAAAAATGCTGATAAAAGCAGCAATAGCAATTATTGGCAAAGCGGGTACAGCAAGCCTTTCAGAAGTAGAAGCCATAGAAATTTCATTGTTGCATTTACGACAGTGGTTGCTTAGTGGTGCAGAAAACTTTTTGAGTCTCACGTTGGAGAGCCGAAGGGATCAAAATAGCGGCTGAAACCCACTACCCTCGTTCAATTTTTTGAAAAACCCCAAAATCGCTGTCTTGCTGAGAAACCCTTATCCATAAGGGTTTCAGGAGTTTCCTGCACCACTAAGCAGTGGTTGTTTGTACTTATAGTTCCCCATTCGCATCCTCCGATCAGCAATGCCTTTACTCAAAACATTGTCCTATGGCATGAAACGACTGGCTAATCGCATGGCATCGCCTAGATCAACGTTGCCATCGTTGTTTGAGTCTAAAAAGTTGTTGAGTAGTGGATTCGAGTTGCCTTCCAGGGTTTTGCCAGAACCCAGTAAATTGAGCAGGATTGGAACTAGGGAAGTTAATAGCCCTTGAATGGTGTCAGCAGGCAATCCGGTACGCTGGGCGATTTCTGCGGCAATCTGAGCTTGCTGATCGGGGGAGAACAGGGCAGATACAGCGGCAGGATTGGAGCCAATGCCCCCAAACTGGTTGACGATCGCCGCCACTTGAGAATCTCCTCCTGCGGCTTGTTGCTGCTGCAACGCCGATCGCACATGTCCGCCCACCATGGATACCATCGTTTCGCCTGTTCCGGCATCTAAGCTATTATTTCCAGCAATTTGCTGGACTGCGCCCAAAATATCGCTCATCTGGTCAGGATTCGCCTGCTGATTAGGATTCGCGATCGCGCCCATAATCTGGTCAAAAAGTCCCATCGTTTTACACTGCTAAACTGCCATCATCATACGCAAAAGGCTCAGCCATTTTGCACTGAGCCTTCGTTCTTCAATCTTTTAGGAACCGGAGCCACGAGCCAAACTCGTTCCTAGCCGATTTCTACGCCGCTGGTGTCAACCGAAGTTGCACCACTCACGCCAGAAGCGATAGACGTTGCCTTCGTTAAAAAGTCCTGGCTAGGAACCTTACCCTTCAACACAACAGTGCCGCCCGTTTGAGCGACCCAAAGAGTTTCAACATCATCAATTTGTCCATCATCATCAAAGGCTTTAGCAACGCGCTTCGCCAAACCACTTTGGTCAAATTCGCCATTCAAACCTACCCGCTCAGCAGGGCTATCACTACCCGTGGGAGCATTTGCAGGAGCCGCCGCTTCAGCCTTTTTTCCACCAAAAATTCTGTCTAAGAAACCCATAGGTTCAATAATCTCCTAATATTTCGACTCAGAGTGCAGATTAGCTTAAACAAGCTGTCTAAAACATTACCAAAAGATAGAGAAAATCAGCGTTACGCGACGTACAGGATGAGATATCTTAAGGAAAATTTCCACTGAAAGAAAATAGCGCTGAGGTTAGCCTGCTAACTTAACTCTTGGGCTAATGGTTTTTCAGCCGCCGCTTTTTGGGTCTGCGATGCTTTGGAGAGAAGCTTTCCTGCTTGTTTTAGATCCACATTGCCACCACTGATAATCACCCCAATTCGCGCATTGGGAATCCGCAGCACTCCTTCTAGCAGGGCGGCAGCGGCAAGCGCTCCGGTGGGTTCTACCACAATCTTTAAACGTTCCCACAAGAAGAACATACTGCGAAGAATGGCGGCTTCGGAGACGGTCACCATATCGTCAACATAGTGCAGCACCAAGGGAAAAGTGTACTCGCCTAAACTAGGTGTTCGTGCGCCATCGGCGATCGTGTCAGGATTATGCACCGTTTGCAGGGTTTTGCTGTAGAACGATCGCGTGGCATCATCTGCCCGTTTGGGTTCCACTCCCACCACCTGACAGCGGGGTGATAGCGCATGAGCCGCGATCGCACAGCCAGAGAGCAGCCCACCACCGCCACAGCACACCAGCAGCACATCTAATTCGCCCACTTCGTCAATTAGCTCTTTTGCCGCAGTTCCCTGTCCGGCAATCACCGGCGGATAGTCATAGGGCGGAATTAAGGTCAATCCACGTTCATCTGCCAGGGTTTTTCCCAAGTCTTCCCGATTCGTCGTGGCGCGATCGTAGAGCAATACTTCTGCGCCATACTCGCGTGTGGCAGCTTGTTTCACCGCTGGGGCATCACTCGGCATGACAATCGTGGCGGGAATGTTGAGCAAGCGACCTGCCAACGCGATCGCCTGAGCATGGTTGCCCGACGAATAAGTAATCACTCCCCGCTGTCGTTGGTCTGGCGATAATTGCGCCAACGCATTATAGGCTCCACGAAATTTGAAGGAACCCGTTCG
>JBGTAZ010000235.1:0-12796 GCA_041749615.1 Leptolyngbyaceae cyanobacterium
GTTCAATGGTGTGATGGTAATCTTCCCAAGAGACGTAAAGATCTGGCATGGTCAAGCTCTTTGCATTGCAGAAGTCGAAGAGAATAATACAACTGTTGACGAAATTTTTATCATCTTGTTATGAACAATTCTGATTTGGAAAGTCCTGATGCTCGCCCATTGAATTTTTGGACCAAGATGGCGTATGGAGCAGGCGATTTGGGTCCTGCAATTACTGCCAATATTGTAGTGGTGTTTTTGTTGGTCTTTTTTACCAATGTGGCAGGCTTAGATCCTGGCTTGGCAGGTAGCATTTTGCTGATTGGCAAGATTTGGGACGCGATTAATGATCCGATGGTGGGGGCGTTGAGCGATCGCACCGAGAGCAAATGGGGACGACGCTTACCCTGGATGCTCTGGGGAGCCGTGCCCTTTGGTTTCTTTTTCTTTTTACAATGGGTGGTGCCACACTTCAGCGACAATCCCAGCACCAACCAGTGGGGGCTGTTTGGGTATTACGTGATCATCAGCATCTTTGCCAACATCTTCTACACGATCGTCAACCTGCCCTACACTGCCCTCACCCCTGAACTGACTCAAAACTACGATGAGCGCACCAGCCTGAATAGTTTTCGGTTTGCTTTCTCCATCAGCGGCAGCATTTTGTCCTTAATTGTCGCGCTGGTTCTATTTGGAGTTTTTCCAACCGATCCGATTAAGCAATATCTCTTGATTGGCGGCGTGTGTGCGGTGATTTCGGTCTTGCCCTTATATTGGTGCGTCTTTGGGATTCGTCAACGAGTGTTAGAAGGAGAAGCTCGCCGCCAAGCAAATCCACTGCCGCCACAAACGATGTCTTATTGGGAACAGCTAAAAGTTGCCTTTCGCAATCGCCCTTTTCTCTATGTGGTGGGCATTTATCTCTGCTCCTGGTTGGCAGTTCAAAATACCGTCGCCATCATTCCCTACTTTGTTCAAAATTGGATGGGTCTAGCGGAGCAAGATTTTACTAAGGTTGTCATTGCAGTACAGGTGACGGGCTTGGTTATGCTGTTTGTCTGGACGGCGGTGAGTAAGCGGGTTGGCAAAAAAGCGGTCTATTTTATGGGCATGTCGGTGTGGGTGATTGCTCAGATTGGCTTATTTCTTTTGCAGCCCGGACAAGTGGTTGGGATGTATGTGTTAGCGGTGATGGCAGGATTTGGGGTATCGACTGCTTACCTGGTGCCGTGGTCGATGATTCCCGATGTGATTGAGTTGGATGAACTGAACACTGGGCAACGCCGCGAGGGTCTTTTTTATGGATATATGGTGTTGCTGCAAAAGGTGGCTCTGGCGATCGGGGTGTTTTTGGTGGGGCAATCTCTGCAAGTTTCGGGTTTCTTAAAAACCGTCGCGGGGCAACCTAAACCCATTCAGCCAGACTCAGCACTGTGGGCAATTCGGCTGATGATTGGTCCTATCCCCGCCGCAATTTTGCTGATTGGGCTAGTGTTGGCTTATTTTTACCCGATTACCCGCGAAGTTCATGCCGAAATTTTGTTGAAGTTACACGAGCGAAAGCGGCAAGAGCAAAAGCGGCAAGAGCAAAAGCGGCAAGGAAGTGGGGAGGGGTGAATGAAGAAGTTTTGAGTTTTGAGTTTTAAGTTTTGAGTTTCCTAACTCTTGCTAGTTCCTGCCAACTCCGTACTCCGTACTCCCAACTCCGTACTCATATCTTCGTTATAATGATTTGACAGTAAAGTTTTGTAACGAGATTCTTGAAGTGACTCAGCCAAATTTAGAAAGAATTGCAGCGGATTTGGAAAGCGAGAATGTGCGCGATCGCCGAATTGCCTTGGCAACGCTGCGAGATGTGCCGGCGATCGATGCGGTGCCGTTGATTAAAAAAGTACTGCACGATAAAAATTTACAGGTGCGATCGATGGCAGTATTTGCCTTGGGAATTAAGCAGACCGATGAATGCTATCCCTTGCTGCTGGATGTTTTAACGAATGAATCGGACTACAGCATTCGAGCCGATGCGGCGGGGGCGCTGGGTTATTTGGAAGATATCCGGGCATTTGAGCCACTGGTTCGCACCTTTTATGAAGACACGGAATGGCTGGTGCGGTTCAGTGCGGCGGTTTCTTTGGGTAATTTGAAAGATCCTCGTGCCTATGATGTGCTGATTCAAGCCTTGGACAGTCAGGAAGTCGTTCTACAGCAGGCGGCGATCGCGGCATTGGGTGAAATTAAAGCAATCGACTCCGTAGATCATATCCTTCGCTTTGCTCAGTCAGAAGATTGGCTGGTTCGTCAGCGGCTTGCTGAAGCGTTGGGTCATTTACCTACTCCAAAAAGCGTTTCCGCTGCGAAATATTTGGCAAAAGATAGCCATTCTCAGGTGGCTGAAGCTGCTCGAATTTCTTTGGAGCGGTTGAGTGGGCAAGGATGAGTACGGAGTGCGGAGTTGGGAATTCGTATCGTACTCCGAACCCCGTACCTCTTCGTACATTGCTAAATATTAATACTGTTGGGAATGCGAGACGGAAGCAGGTAGGGATAGGCAATTTCTGTGGAGGCGATTCTTTTTTGGTTGCGGTGAGTGATTTCTTGCTCGATCGTGACTAATTCTGTCCGAAACTCCTCTAATACTTGGCTATCGCCACTATCTTTGAAGTCGATCAGGTCAGAACTACCCAATCGCCCCCAACGAATGCCGCTGAGGGCAAAGCTCAACTCAATTTGTCCTAGGTCTTGTTTCAGGGAGGGCAGCAGTTGGTCTACGGAAGTGCAGCGGTTCGGATGACAATAGGCTGCTAGAGGGGCATTGGGCGCGTAGCCCACATAGTCAAACTGGCTAAAGTTCACTGCTGCGTGTTGCGGTCCGCAGGTGAAAATCAGTTGGGTGGCGATGTCAACCAGTTGTTGCAGACTAGAGAGTTCGGTTGGAAACCCTGGCACTCGTGGATAATCGGGCAATTCTTGCAGATCAAGCCCTGCTTGGGCGATCGCCTCAGTCGGGAGCCAAGAGGGCGCTTGAGGAAAATCGCTAATAGGGCGATCGCGCAAAGAACTTCCTAATTCTGCTGCCCAGGCTTGCAGATAACGATCCTGCTGCACCGATTCGTCTGTTGGATAATATTGCTGTAAAAACTGCGTAGCATAGCGATGAATGGCATCCCATAGCAATAGGGCATCATCCCGATAGGGAAACTCTGACAAAAATTCGGGTTCAATTCCGCGCTGGTGAATATCGGCGGGCAAGGCATAGTCCCCAAATGATCGCGCTCGATAGGCGCGATTGATCAGTCCAATGGAGGCTTTGCGCGTAGGAGCCATTAACTTATCGATCGCGGCTCCTTCGCTCAATAGCACTGTGTTGCCCCGATGGTTAATTGCTAGCAAAAATTGAAAATGGGGGCGCAGGAGTCGGTAGAGCGGATGGCTGGTGGGTAATTGGCGCGGAGTTGCGATCGCGAATGCTTCCATTGCCAAATGGGTATCACACAGGTGGGCAATCAACTCGTGATGGGTCACATCTGCCACTTGCACAAATAATTTTGCTTGCATCCAGGCATCGCCTGAGGCATTGTGCGGCATGACGACATGCCCGGTTTCAAGCTGGATCAACAGCGGTTCTAGCCCATTTGGAGTACGGTAAAACAATGCAGTAGGACTGCCCACATAGCGTCCGGGCTGCAAGTCGGCAGCCATTAAACTCTGTAAGATTGGATAATCTGCCACAAACAACCAATTAGCAGTCGCTGATTGCTCTAAATCAACGCGATCACCATTCGCTAGTAAACAGTCTAGATGCGCCCAAGGTTGCAATAACGGCTGATCGGCAGCTTGGATGCGACGGAGCACCATGGGGTTTTGCCCCGCAAGCCGCTGACGGGCAAACTCGCGATCGCTCAACCCACCCTCCCGCTCATGGATATGAACGACCACGGGGCGCGATCGCTGATGCTGCTCCAAAACTTCGTATAACCTTGCTCTAGCTTGGGTGGTCTGAGTTTCCTTTGACGCTGCTGCTCGTGCGGACAACAGCGCTTCTATCATGTCTCGGCGATCGCGAACAAACCCGACCCCAAATTGTTCATCCGGCGGCAAATCAAAATTAAACCAGCCCGATTGAAAAATTTCTAAATTGACTAGCTGCGTGGTCACAAAACTCCACAGTTCATCTGCTTTGTGAACCGTGCGCTTCAACTGGTTGCCCAATAAGCTGAAAGGATGAGACAACCTGCCTTGTTCAACAGCCGCCTGTCCTAATTTAGTTGCAACATACCGCACAACGCCATCCTCCCCAACGTGAGAAAAAAGGCGTGCTGGACCTTGTTCATCTAAAACAGTCGGATCATATCGATAGTGACCGGGCTGGGGAGTGGAAGGCGTAGGAGAGGACATACATCAAGACCCTGACGCTGCTTCGTTTTTAGGAATTTCAGGAACATCGCTGGAACTAGCACCATTGCCGCTATTTGCCTGGAGCCGTTCTTCGCGCTTTTTCTTATCCGCTTGCAAAATGTCTGCCATCACCGCCTGAGCCTGAGCCATTTTCTCTAGGTTGCTGCGATAAAGCTCTAAATCTTTCTGAATTTTATCTTCGGGTAGCCGCAGAGCCGCGCAAACCTGCTTCAAAAGCTCGTTACGCTGCACTTCATCTTTCATCGCTACCGCATCAGTTGATTCAAATAATGTGAACAGCCCAATAGCAAACAGTCGACTGTACTTGAATTTTGGGTTGTTGGCGATCGCTTTCACCTGTTCTTGAAGCTCATCACCCGATGCGATCGTGGCAGCGTTTTCTACCCAAGATACCAACTCTTTCGTGGAGCCAACTGAATGAGCGAAGGCTGTTAACCGCTCGGCATCGCTCTTATATCGTTGAGGATCGTCTGGCAAAGATTGACAAAGGCAATTAAAAATTGCACCCTTGTCTTGCTCAGGGCGATATCCCTGCATGAAGCGATCCAAGGAAGTGACCACTCCCAATGCATAGATTGGGTCATAGTGGTAATCCACATTGACGGTAAGCAAGTGCATCTCTACCATTAATTCTTCAACCACCCGACGATAAATCGAATTAATTGGGCGAGTATGGCAGGAGTAAAAAGCTCGCTTAGTATCTGAAACAGTACGGACAGTATTCACAGTAGAATTTTGGTGGTTGATTTCTTCTCCATTCTCGCTTGTGATGAGACGTTTGCCAAGTTTTGTTAAAGAAACAGAAGATCGGCAATTTTACCCCTTCACCTCTTTAAAACCCCATGCTCTTTTCCCGCAGCCTTCTAACCCTCGCCTCTTATCTCGCGGGTGAATTTGAGAATTCTGAGCAGGCGGCGACTGAACCTGTTTGGTATGTTCACTTAAGGCTGTGGCAGCGCCCGGTGGCACTTTTTGATGTAGACAGCATCACGCTTTTTGCAGAACAAGCGAATAGTATGAATCTGCAAAACCCCTATCGTCAACGTTTGATGCGGTTACAGCCTGCACCAAAACTGCTTGATGCCCTACAGGTTCAATACTATGAGTTCAAAGATCCAGCCATCGTAAAAGGGGCAGGAAGCAATCCAGATCTACTCAAATCAGTGACACTTGAACAGATCAATCTGTTACCGGGCTGCATTTTGAATGTGAGAGTTCTAGAGGGCGATCGCTTTATTGCGGAACCCCCAATCGGCGCTCGTTGTTGCTTCAGCTATCAAGGAGAAGTGCGGCAGGTTGTCCTTGGGTTTGAAGTAAGCGCTGACCAGTATTTAACCTATGACAAAGGAATTGACCCAAAAACCCGCAAGGCTTTGTGGGGAGCAATGATGGGTCCCTATCACTACACAAAGACTCAAGACTATACCCACGACCTCTCTCAAAAGACGATAAAGGATTAACTAGCAATTCCACGAGGAACGCCTTCTAGAGCTTGCTCTTCGGTATCAAAAATTTCAAATACCGAATCCATCATAGTTACTTCAAAAACTAACCGCGCTTCGGGATGAACGTTGCAAATGCGGAAGCTTCCTCTCACCTTGTCAGCATCTCGCATTCCGGCAACTAAGGAGGTTAAGCCGGAACTATCAATAAAATTGACCTGACCTAGGTTAACCACGACATGACGACTGAGTTTAGAAATGCATTCCTGCAACTTAAGGCGAAATTGCCATGCCGTGGTGATGTCTAAGCGCCCAGTTGGAATCAAGACGATCACAGTCGTGCCATCTTGGGTCGTATGGTTTTTTTGCTCCATATGAATCGATTTTTGCTCCATAGGGATCAGTCCCTTCTCCTAAACGCGGTGGATATCTGGATGACGACTACGGCTAAACCTAAGCTTTGACACAAACCTACCCAATAGCAACAAACTCTTTCCAATAAAATTTGTTCCTTCGTAATTTTAACCCACCCTCTAGGAATTTGTCAGAGTCCAATTAACCCAATCTTGAGGTTTGAGGAAGGTCGTATAAAGGTCGGCTTCTGGGGTATTGGGTTCAGGCTCATAGCCATATTCCCAACGCACTAGGGGAGGCAACGACATCAGAATGGATTCAGTGCGACCATTGGTTTGCAATCCAAAAATAGTGCCCCGGTCGTATACGAGATTAAACTCAACATACCGACCTCGGCGATAAAGCTGGAAGTTGCGTTGGCGATCGCCATATTCTGTGGCTTGACGGCGCTCGGCGATCGGCACATAGGCAGGCAAAAAGGCTTTGCCACAATCTTTCACAAAGGCGAAAATATCTTCCCAACTGCGCCCCGTAACATCCCCTACTGATTGACTGTAGTTAGCGGCAGGGGTATCACTGTGAGAACCAGGGTAGGAGATGGGGTAAAGCTTGCCCTGATTATCTTGATAGTCAAAGAATAATCCACCTACGCCACGGGTTTCCTGGCGATGCTTCAGGTAAAAATATTCATCGCACCAGAGTTTGAAGGCGGGATAGTAGTGGGGATGGTGAGCATCGCAAGCGTGCTTGAGGGTTTGGTGAAAATGCACTACGTCTTCGGCAAAGGGATAGTAGGGCGTAAGATCGATGCCGCCGCCAAACCACCACACAGGACCCGCTTCAAAATATCGGTAGTTCAAATGAACCGTGGGAATGTAAGGGTTGCGGGGATGTAGCACCATTGAAGTGCCTGTTGCATAAAACCCGTGCCCCGCCGCTTCCGGACGTTGAACCAGAATAGAAGGCGGCAAGTCTTTTCCCCATACTTCAGAAAAGTTTACGCCTCCTTGCTCAATCATGTTGCCATCTCGTAAGACGCGCGATCGCCCACCGCCGCCTTCCTCTCGAACCCAACTGTCTTCACGAAATTTACCAATTCCATCAGCTTGCTCTAAGCCGCTGCAAATTTCATCTTGCAGATCGCGTAATAACTGACTGACCCGCTCACGAGAGTTACTAGGAGGAAGCGCATTGTCAATGATGGCTGCTTCAGAAGTAAAAAAAGCTGTCATACCCACCCAATTCCTGATAAGAACCGATTTGTAGTGTCTTGGAACTTGCTAACCAAAAAACAATTGAATGGCTTCATTTTTGGTATTCAAGTTTTCTAAGCCTACCGTGAATTGGGTCTACAACCAACTGGATTGTTGCAGCGGTTTAAATTTTGCAAACGAGCAACAAGTTTACAAACGAGCAACAAGTCAATTATGTCGCAAGGTTATTTATTCGAGCGATCGCATTCTCCCCCAAGGATGGGTAGAAAACCCATCGTTAGGACGATCTCCTAAGGACACGGTTCTGAATACAATAGAAGGTTCTACGATAGGCTTCGATAAAGGGGACTTGGCAATGTCTAGCAGTCTATTTAATTTCAACCCTCCTGAGAGAGGTATTTCCCAAACTGCTCTTGTTAGAACCTATCAAGCGCTGAGTTCTGCTTCGGTTGAAGAACTGTGGAAAAAGATTACAGACCTTGAAGATGTATCTTGGCATCCGATCCTTGCTAGCACTAATGTCCCTTATGGGTTAGTGGTGAAGCCCGGTTTGATTTATCAAGCATTTACTCGACTGATTCCAATTCCAATTCAAATTTTTGTGGAGCGTGTTCGTCCGCAAGAGGCACTCAGTGTAAGAATTTTGGTTTTACCTGGATTGGAAGAGCAGGTGACTTATCGGATAGAGTCCGCAGTGTGTGGGACATGTGTTTCCTATTCCGTGACGCTGCGTGGATGGTTAGCCCCGTTACTATGGTCGTTGATGCGTTCTAGTGCCGCTCAAGTGGCGTTGAAGTTGGCGCAGTCGGCAGAGCAGTCAATGGTACAAAACAGGTCTGGCAAGGTTAAGCCATCAAAGCGGGACTGTTTTGATTTTTAGTCAAGGGTATAGACTGCATCCTGAATGCTACTAGGTTGAACTGAATATAATTCCTTTCTAAACCTTCTAAAGAACTGCCTTTTGGGTCTTTCTAAGTGATCAATTGAGTACAGTGTCTACTTTCTAGTTGCTGTCATTTAAAGTCTAAGTGCGGATGCGGCGACGGCGGTCTTCGGCTTGGCGATCGCGCCAGAACCATTCTTCATCCGATCTCAATTCAGCCGTTTCAATTCGTTGAATTGCCCATTGATGATAGTCCAGATTAATATCACACCCCAACCAGCGGCGACCTAATTGTTCTGCCACAACGAGAGTGGTTCCTGAACCGGAAAAAGGATCGATCACGACATCGCCGCGATCGGAAGAAGCCAGCACCAATTTACGCATGAGAGCTTCTGGTTTTTGGGTAGGGTGGGGTGTTTTTTCACGCATTCCATTGCAAGTTGTCGGGAGTTCAATCACATCTTTAGGTTTTGCCCCTTTGGGGTTTGGCTGCCAGTTTTGCGGATATTCAGCGTGTTTCCTAGGGTGGTATTGACTGGTTGCGGCTTGGGGATGGCTAGGATATTTTAGGGTGTGATTGCCATAGGGAATGCGAATATTGTCGATGTTTATTTTGGCGAACTGGGTTTTGCGAAAAAGTAAAATGCTTTCGTGCGATCGCCCCCAATCGCGCCTTAAGTTTGCTTTGTTTTTATAATGCCAAATTAGCCATCTACAACCCGCAAAATACTGGCTAGCTGGATGTTTTAGGTCTGCCAATATTTCTGAAAATCCCATTATGTAAAGGGAGCCAGTCGGCTTTAAAATTCGGGCGGCTTCCACAATCCACTGAAGTGACCACTGAATATAAACCTCTTGAGATTGAAAGGTATCCCAGTCTGCTTTTTTGAGATTGTAGGGTGGATCAGCAATGATCAAGTCGGCTGATTCATCTGGCAAGGTGCTTAACCAAACGAGAGAATTTCCACAGAAAAGAGTGCCATGCCGATGGGGATAGGCGATCGCAATTGAGGCATCCGAATTTTTGACTGCATTTTGAATCACATTTTTGTCTTTCTATCAATTCTTTCTATCAATAGTTACTTGACTCGGTTCTGTAGCGGAACTGGATTACCTTTGCAGAAGAGAAAAGACTTTTTCCATAAGGAAATAGAGTCAAAAAGTAAAGCCTTTCATCCAGGAACAGTATTTTTTATCACGATGAATTAGCCGTCTACTCTAGGCACATCATATTAGACTCTGATAATTTAATGAATAGCTTCTTCTCCTAGCGTTCAGCAAATTGGGGCGCAGGTTATTCTGTTGTTTACCTCACTTTTACTATGAAACCTCTTGACTTTATGTGCGCTTCTTCTAACCAAAAAGAACACACTTCTAATATTCGTTTCAGTCCAATTGCTCAACGGCTTTTCAAGGTTTCAACGTCTGCTTGGTTCTATTGCTTAGGTTTAGCGATCGCGTCTATCGGTATGGGTGTCGGTGCTGATCAGGCGAGCGCACAAGTCTATTTCGATCGTCCGATCTCGGTAACCCAAACTGGGGGCACCGTTAGCACTCGGTCGGGCGTTGGTCTCAATGTCCGTTCAGGACCCGGTCTTAACTTCGACATCATTGGTTGGGCTAACGATGGCGTAACGCTAGCTGTGGCGGGCATTCCTACTATTGCCGATGGCTATCGCTGGCAGCAGATCACTCCTCGTGGGTGGGTTGCTACAGACTATCTGACAGGGAGGAGCGTTAACGTGGGTTTCAATGGCAACTGCTCCCGGCAAGTGTCTTTTCCGATAGACAATTGTGCTGGAGGTCCTGCTGACCCTGTTCAGCCCATTTTGAGACCTATTTCTGTCGGCAGTGGTGCTTACATCGTCGCTGTTCCGGGTACCAATCCGGTAGATCTGGTTCAAGTTCGCCGAATTGTGCCGGGTGCCTATTTGGATCGGGCACGAGAAGGGCGTTTTATCAACGCAGGCGGCTATTCAAGCTTTGAGGCGGCAAATTCCTTGACCTATTTCCTGAGAAACAATAACCTGAATGCGCGAGTTATCTACGGACGGTAGAGCCTGATGATAGGCGGCAGACAGGAGATTGATTGATTTCAAACCCTATTCTGTCGCCTTAATTTTGGGCGATCGCATCAGATGACCAGCCCTAGCTCTACACTGGATAGAGGTAGGGCATTGGTTGTTTTACCCCAGATTTTTTTGATGTTCATCTTGATACCCTTTTTCCTATGACTGTTCAGTCCACTGAATTGGAAGCCCAATTAGAAGCCATCCGTTTAGAAGCTCAACAAGCCCTGATTGCAGCAAGTTCGCTTGATCAACTAGAGCAGCTACGGGTGAAATATTTAGGCAAGAAGGGTCCGATTCCCCTCGTGTTAGGCGGCATGGGGAAGCTTGATCCGAGCGATCGCCCCCGAATTGGTGCCCGTGCGAACGAAGTAAAAGAAGCGATCCAGTCAGAATTAGATCAGCGCCGCACCGTTTTACAACAAGCCAAACTCCAAGCACAGCTTGAAACCGAAACCTTGGATGTGACTATGCCGGGAGTCTATCATTCTCAAGGACGAATTCATCCACTCAACACGATCATGGATCGGGTGAATGATATTTTTGTGGGCTTGGGCTACACCGTGGCAGAAGGTCCAGAAATGGAAACAGATCACTACAACTTTGAAGCGCTTAACTTCTTGCCTGATCACCCGGCACGGGATATGCAAGATACACTCTTCCTGCCCGATGGCAACATTTTGCGAACTCATACCTCGTCGGTGCAGATCCGTTACATGGAGGCAAATGAGCCACCGATTCGGATCATCATTCCAGGGCGCTGCTATCGCCGGGATACGGTGGATGCGACTCACACCGCAGTGTTTCACCAAATCGAGTTTTTGGCGATCGACGAAGGCTTGACCTTTAGCGATATGAAGGGCACCGTCCGTTTATTTTTAGAGCAACTTTTTGGCGAGGTCGCGATCCGAATGCGCCCTAGTTTCTTCCCTTTTACTGAACCATCCGCTGAAGTGGATATGGAGTGGAAGGGTCGCTGGCTAGAGATTATGGGCTGCGGTATGGTCGATCCGAATGTGTTGAAGGCAGTCGGATATGACCCTGAAATTTACACAGGCTTTGCAGGCGGCATGGGTGTAGAACGATTAGCCGCTGTCTTATATCAAATTGATGACATTCGCCGCTTTTATACCAGCGACTCACGGTTTTTAGAGCAGTTTTAGGGTTGACTAAAATCGGTTGGAAACCGGGTTCCTTGCAAAAAACAGTCAAAAAACAATCGTGAAATTCTTGCTATTTAGTTGAGAAACCCGGCTTCTGGCGATCGCTAACTCGCTTTACGCGGCTGGTTTCTGGTTGCCATTGCTTGCAGACGCTCCAACGGAAAATCAGAAATAAAACTATCCCAAGATCTTGATTGTCCGGCAGCGTTGTATACATGCAACACCCCATTGATAATCCGGCTGGACACGATTAGATCAAGCGCCCTAGCAAGATTGAGTGACTGAGTTAGCTCGTTTTGAGTCATTATTTTTTGTAAAAAAGCAGTCCCCCGAACTACCAAGCTTGACGGTTCGGTTCGTTGTCCTATCCTAATCACGAATGGCATGAAAGCGCATCCCTGATTAGGGTAGGCGAAATGAAAGTTATCAGAGATTTTGTGCGAGATCTTTTTTGCGAGATCAAGGCAGTCACTCTATTTAAATTCACTCTATTTAAATTAAAAGGTGCGCTATGACAACGCCATAACGCACCCTATAGAAGGATAGGTCTTGAAATGAGAACCTACTTCGCCATGGCAGGTTCAGGCATCTCATCTACCACATGAATCCAGTCGGTGTGATAGCTGCCGTCCTTATCTACACGCTCGTAGGTGTGAGCACCAAAGTAATCGCGCTGTGCTTGAGTCAGGTTTTGAGGCAAGCGATCGCGACGGTAGCTATCGAAATAATCCAGTGAGGCGCTGAATGCGGGAACCGGAATCCCAACGGTTGCTGCCATTGCCACCACTTCACGCCATGCAGTCTGGCGATCGAGAATGGTTTGCTTGAACTCTGGAGCCAGCAGCAGGTTTGCCAAACTAGGATTCTCATCAAACGCCTTCTTGATCTTGTTTAAGAAGCCTGCGCGAATAATGCAGCCCCCTTTCCAAATCCGGGCACACTCGCCCAAATTAAGATCAAATCCGTACTCATCGGAGGCTTTCTTCAATAGCGCCATACCTTGAGCATAGGAACACATCTTGGAGCAATAGAGGGCATCGCGCACCTTCGAGACAAAGGCTTGCACATCGCCATCAAAGCTCATGGCAGGACCCATCAGTTCTTTGGATGCCGCTACCCGTTCCTGTTTGTAAGAAGACATAATCCGGGCAGTGACGGCAGCGATGATGGTGGGAATCGGGACACCCAGTTCCATGGCGCTGTCCACTGTCCAACGACCGGTGCCCTTTTGGGCTGCTGCGTCTAGAATCACGTCTACTAAAGCATTACCGGTATC
>JBGTAZ010000236.1:0-8430 GCA_041749615.1 Leptolyngbyaceae cyanobacterium
CAGAACCTTAGAAACCGCGATTCAAGGCACTATACCGACCCAGATTCAACGGGGAAATCGCTTAGTGGATGTGCGGGTTGAGCTAGACAATGCCCTAATTCAGCAGCCTTCTCAGCTAAGCCAACTGCCCATTTTTACAGAGAACACCCGCCAGATTCGCTTGGGTGATGTGGCGACGATTGAAACCGGACGCGCACCGGGGGAAATCCGCCGCATCAATCAGCGACAAGTCTTTTTGATTTCTGGCAGTTTGAATCAGGGTGCCAGTTTAAGTGCGGCGATCGAACAGGTACAAACAATTTTGAACCAGCAAGAACTGCCTGAAGGGGTGAGTGTGCTGCCTAGCGCCGCCGCCCAAAGTAATCAACAGCTTCAAGCAACGCTGCCCATTTTGGGAGGCTTGGCGGCATTTTTGGTCTTCGTGGTGATGGCGGTGCAATATAACTCTCTGGTTGACCCGCTGGTGATTATGTTCACGATTCCCCTAGCGTTGGCAGGCGGCATTTTTGGGCTATTTCTGACTAAAACCGCGATCGGGGCAACGGTGATTGTGGGAGCGGTGCTGCTGGTGGGGATCGTGGTGAACAACGCCATCATCATGGTGGAACTGGCAAACCAAATTCGCGATCGCGAAGGCTGTACTCGGCGCGCTGCCATCCTCAAAGCTGCGCCTCAACGTCTGCGCCCGGTGTTAATGACGACCATCACTACAGTTCTAGGGATGTTTCCCTTAGCGCTCGGTTTAGGGCAAGGGGGAGAGTTTCTGCAACCCCTGGGAATTGTGGTTTTCTCTGGCTTATCCTTAGCAACCCTGCTGACCCTATTCCTGATTCCCTGCTTTTATGTGATGCTGCACGACTTTTTCGACCAAGACTTTCTCACAGGGCGTGGCAAAAAAGCGCGATCGCAGATGCGATCGCCCGATCCTGATTTTGAGCCTGGAATGCTTCAGAAACCTGTGGCAAACAAAATAGATTAAGCGGTGGGAGCATTCGACTCTGGTCGCCATCTGGTCGCCGATGGATGGCTGAAAAAATATTGCCTCACCCGGATAAAGCCAACAAATGCAAGTCCTCTTCTATACCTTTCATAGCTTCCTAATCAAACCAACCGTCATTCAAAGCATTGGTAAAGATGCCGGATTACGCTTTCAAAGTCAGGAAAGAAGCAAGAGGGTGATGTAGGTTAGCGTATGCCTTGATTCAAGTCACGACCTTTTGCTTGACGGCTCCCCATACCAACCGAAGCGCGGAAACTGGTGAAAAAGTCAATATTCTTTGACATAAGACAATTTCTGCTTTTTCAGGTGTCGGGTGCGGCAATCTACAACGGGTTATGTGACTGAGCGATCGCATAATTCTGACCGTTTATGTTGACAGCTTCAAAAAGGAATCGTTACGGAATCCTAAGCCGTGTTCATCAGTCCCCCCTGAAGGGAACACTACTTTTATATCTGACTGAAGCTAATTCTTATCTGGAGCAACCGAGACGAGACTATGCCAGCAACAACTTTCTACGCTGAAGCAGACTACGAAGAACAGCAAGTATATCAACGGTTTCAGCCCGATAGCCCCCAAGCTGAAGACCATTCCGTTCATGCGATAGATTTTGAAATGGATTCGGTGGAGCCTAACAGCCTCTATCGAGCCGCCTCTAATCGCACAACGGATCTTGTTCGTTTGTATCTGCAAGAGATTGGGCGTGTTCGCTTGCTAGGACGAGACGAAGAAGTCTCAGAAGCCCAGCGAGTGCAGCGTTACATGGCTTTACTAGAGTTGCGCGCAGCAGCGGTAGAACCAGAAACTGGAGCAATTGGGCAGTATGTCAAATTGGTAGAAACCCACGATCGCCTCGCCTCTCAGCTAGGGCATCGCCCTTCCTTGGAACGCTGGGCAACCGAAGGCGGTGTAGATGTGACGGAACTCAAGCCCCGTTTGGCAGCCGGAAAACGCCATTGGGCAGCGATCGCAAACCTACCCGTCGATGAATTGGAGCGCATCCAATCTGAAGGGAGTCGCGCCAAAGAACATATGATCAAGGCGAATTTGCGCTTGGTCGTTTCCGTTGCCAAAAAGTATCAGAATCGCGGCTTGGAACTGCTAGACCTAATTCAGGAAGGCACTCTCGGCTTGGAACGCGCCGTAGAAAAATTTGACCCCACCAAAGGGTATCGCTTTAGCACTTACGCCTACTGGTGGATTCGCCAAGGCATTACCCGCGCGATCGCCACCCAAAGCCGCACCATTCGCCTACCCGTCCACATCACCGAAAAGCTGAACAAAATCAAAAAAGCGCAGCGCAAAATCTCTCAAGAAAAAGGACGCACCGCCAGTATTGAAGACATTGCACTAGAACTGGATATGACTGCGCCCCAAGTGCGGGAAGTGTTACTGCGGGTGCCCCGCTCCATTTCTTTAGAAACTAAGGTGGGCAAGGAAAAAGATACAGAACTAGGCGATCTGCTAGAAACTGATGAAGTCACGCCAGAAGATACCTTGATGCGGGAATCTCTTCGCCGCGACTTGCAGCAGCTATTAGCCGACCTGACCACCCGCGAACGGGATGTCATTCAAATGCGGTTTGGCTTGGGCGATGGACAGCCCTACTCCCTGGCTGAAATTGGTCGGGCGCTGGAGCTATCTCGTGAACGGGTGCGCCAAATTGAGGCAAAAGCCCTGCAAAAACTGCGTCAACCCAAACGCCGTAACCGCGTCCGCGATTACCTGGAAGCACTGGGCTAGTTTTCTCTCCTAACTGTCAGAACAACGCTGGGGATAGTTCGCTATCCCTTTTTTATTTGGAATAGTTTATTGCCCCAGCACGCTAGTCAGACTATTTTGAGTTTTGAGTTTTGAGTTTTGTTCGCGTTCGCGCAGCGTGTGCTTTGCACTCAGCGTCTCCGAAGGAGATATTTTGAGTTTTGTTCGCGTAGCGTCTCCGTAGGAGATATTTTGAGTTGCAAGACAAAGAAACATTGCCGCTTAGATCGAGCTTGAATTGGATTACAGCAGTTTTCGCCCCCCTAGCCCCCCAATTCTGGGGGGAACTAGAGCCAAAGTCCCCCAGAATTGGGGGATTTAGGGGGCTTCTAGAGTTTTCAAGCGTGGCACATTCATCTGAAAATGGCTGTAAGCGTCTGCTTTTGGCGGAGCGAAGCTCTACGCGATGAATTTGGCTGAAACCTCTCCATTCGATCCACCAGTCTAGAACATGACCCAATTTGCAACCCCAGAGCAAATATTGTCAGGTGCTAAGAGAAGTCTCTCTGTGGTAGGAGGAAAGCATGGAGTTTGATAGAGACAATGTAGTTATTGCTATCAAAATTCTTTAGCTTTTAAAAAGCATTGTTTAACGTAATGAACAGTTTACCTCTTGAATCAGAGTCACAATCACGAACGGATTGCATTTTAGTAGTGGATGATCTTTCGGATAACTCCTTTCTGCTCCAAACGGTTTTAGAAAATGAAGGATACAAAGTTGAGGTGGCTAATAGTGGTCAGTCGGCTTTAGATAAAATTGCTGCCCATCCACCTGAACTAGTCCTTTTAGATGTGATGATGCCTGAAATGAATGGCTTTGAAGTGACACGGCAAATTAGGAGAAATCCTCGTCTACCGTTTATTCCGATTCTTTTGGTTACTGGTTATAGCAGATTGATGCCAGCCGAGGGGTTTGATGCGGGAGCCGATGGTTTCATTCGTAAACCGATCGATTTTGACAATTTACTACATCAAGTCAAAGCAATTTTGCAGCCTAATCACTTGATAAATCCGCCCGTATAGACGTAGGTGAGAACAAATTGCCTGAGTCAATTTGAATCTCATCAACTTGATAGGAACGCACACAATCTATGCCTTGTACCTGCAAGTTATCGCGCCAACCTATCTCTAGGGTAAGAGTGAGTTTTAATAGTTAACGATTATCTTAAGTAAAGGGCAACGCGTTAGTTGTTAAACGCCACTTTCTCTCCAAGTATTGATTTATCTCAAAGTGTATTGACGGGTTGGCTCAACAAATCTTCCTCTTTCAAATATCACCAAATTAAGGAGACCTGCTCATGAACATCTCGAAATTATCCAAAATCGCATTGACCAGCACTGCCGCGATCGCTTTGGCTGCTCTGCCCATGTCTGCTTTTGCTCAAACCAGCCCTGGTAGTGGCACAACTACTGCGCCTGATGGCACGGTAGTTCCAGGGAGCGGCACCACCACTGCGCCTGATGGCACTGGCAGCATGTCGTCTCCTTCCACTACTGATAGTTCAATGAGTAATGTGAATAGAGAAGACAATAATAGTGACTGGGGCTGGTTAGGGTTGCTGGGCTTAGCCGGATTGGCAGGACTTCGTCGTCCTAAGCACGAAACCGTTGATCATCGCTATGAACCAACCACTGCATCGACTCGCTCTGAGATTCGTTAGTTATCGCTCTTTTAATCGGTGGGTAATTGTCATGGGTAAGCAGTGGAGCGGTTTAACTCGTAGCACTGCTTACTTTTTGTGCATATCTAGTTTATACAGATCACTATTGCCTTACACCAATGCGATATCCCAATGCGATATCCAAAAGCGATTGTAGAAAGAGGGTTGAGCGGAGTCGAAACCGGGTAATTTAAGCTAACTTTAATTTCGCTCGGCTACTTAGAAATAGGACAATTTTAGATGCGGGGCTTAAACTAAGTCATTAGTCTTGGCTGTTAGCCCATTGTAAGGTTTATATAGTGTCCTATGAGCGCTGAGCAAGCCCCTTCAAAATCTACGATTGAGAAAAGCGATCGCGCCCTGCAAAACTCCACCGATGCGGCATTTCCAATCGTGGGGATTGTCGCTTCTGCGGGTGGTCTGGAAGCGTTCACGCAGCTATTAAGCCATCTGCCCACCGATACGGGCATGGGGTTTGTGTTGGTGCAGCACTTATCCCCGACTCATAAAAGTATGCTGTCTGAGATCTTGGGGCGGGCAACTCACATGCCGGTCAGCGAGGTAACGGATGGCATGTTGGTGGAGCCAAATCATGTGTATGTGATCCCGCCCAACTGTAAGATGGACCTGGTGAAGGGGGCGTTGCAGCTTTCCCCCCGCGAGAAAACAGCGGCTCAGTCTTACCATCCAGGCAATACATTATTTGAGTCGTTAGCCCTCGATCGCGGGCACAAAGCGATCGCGGTGGTGTTGTCGGGCGGCGATGGCGACGGCTCTCATGGATTGACGGCAATTAAAGCGGCAGGCGGGGTCACCTTTGCCCAGTGTGAAGAAACCGCCCAAGTTGACAGTATGCCCAATACCGCCGTGGCAACAGGCAAAGTAGATTTTGTCTTGCCGCCACAACAAATTGCCGAAGAAATTGGCAAGCTTAGCCGCCATCCGCTGATCGCCCAGCTAATCCCGCTGACTTCCGCACCCGCCACCACTCCGACGAGCGCGGATGCCCTTTCTATCATTTTTGGGTTGTTGAGATCGACCTCCGGAGTTGATTTTTCGCTCTATAAACGCACCACCCTCGATCGCCGAATTCAGCGACGAATGCTGCTGTATAAGCTGGAACATCTAGAGGACTATGCCCAGTTCTTGCAAACCAATCCCGCCGAGGTGACGGCGCTATATGAAGAAATTTTGATTCACGTTACTAGCTTTTTCCGCGACTCAAAAGCGTTTGACCTGTTAAAGGAGAACATTTTTCCAAGCATCACGCAAAATAAATCAGTCGAGTTTCCGATCCGAATTTGGGTGGCGGGTTGCTCCACGGGCGAGGAGGTTTATTCCATTGCCATTTGCTTGCTAGAGTTTCTGAGATCAAAAGCAATTCATCCCTCCATTCAGATTTTTGCAACGGATATTAGCGAACCCGCCATCAGTAAAGCGAGGTCAGGCATCTATTCCACTGCTCAAATGGCAGAGGTTTCACCCGAACGACGTGCGGCTTTCTTCATTCCCTTAGAAAGCGGCAGCTATCAAATTTGCAAGGCAGTGCGAGAACTCTGTGTGTTTGCCCGCCAAGATTTGAGTCGCGATCCATCCTTTTCTAACCTGGATTTAATTAGCTGCCGGAATGTGTTGATTTATATGGGAGAGTCGCTGCAAAAACGGTTGATGCCGATTTTTCACTACAGCCTCAAGCCCACGGGTTTTTTGATGTTGGGCACCTCAGAAAGTCGAGGCAAATCTTCAGATTTATTTGATTTGGTAGATCGTAAGTATAAGATTTACAGTAAAAAGCCTAACGCAAGCCGTCCTCCTCTTTCCTTTGCGACGAGCAACTATCCCGTGGTTAAAGTGGAAAACGCTAATCCAATCACTCAACCGTCCTGCGATCGCTTTGACCTGCAACACGAAACCGATCAACTGATCGCCAGTCACTATGCGCCTGTGGGCGTAGTTGTAAATGACAAGCTAGAGATTTTGCAAGTGCGCGGCGATACGAGTGCTTATTTGCAGCTTGCTCCCGGAAAAGCCAGTCTCAATTTGCTGAAAGTAGCGCGGGGGACGCTGCTGGTGGAAATCCGGGCGGCGATTTATCAAGCACAACAGCAAAATGGGGCGGTAAGACGCGAGGGCGTTTCCATGGAAAATACCTCTAGCACTGCCACCTTAGAGGTGATTCCGTTTAAACCAAGCGCAATCGCAGAGGTTTATTTTCTAATTTTGTTTGAAGCGGTTCCAATCGTGGTGAATCCGGCGATCGCGCCATCAGCACCGGAAAACCTAGAGCAAGAAGTGGCGCGGTTGCAGCAAGCACTTGCCGCAATGACCCAAGAGCAACTGACGACCCAAGAATATGTGCAGGCAATGCTGGTGGAGCAGGAGAATGTCAACCAAGACTTGAAGGTTGCCAACGAGGAAATTTTGTCGAGCAATGAGGAGTTGCAAAGCACTAATGAGGAATTGGAAACTGCCAAAGAAGAGATTCAGGCAACCAATGAAGAACTCAATACGACGAATGAAGAACTCCGCAGCCGCAATCTTGAGCTACATCAAGCCAACAATGACTTGACCAATCTGTTAGCCAGTATCAACATTCCCATTTTGATGTTGGCAAACGATCTGCGGATTCGTCGCTTTACGCCGATGGCGCAACGGTTGTTTAATTTCATTCCGGCAGATGCCGGACGGCACGTTAGTGATATTCGCACCAACCTGAATCTTCCCGATTTGGAAGTGTGGATATTAGAAGTATTGGACACATTGACGGTCAAGGAAATCGAGGTGCAAACCCAGGAGGGACACTGGTATACCCTAAGGATTCGCCCCTATCGCACGACCGAAAATCAGATTGATGGGGTGGTGCTGGTGTTGGTGGATATCAATGCATTGAAGCGAGGAGCCGTTGCCCTAGAAGCCGCGCGCAACTATGCGGAAGCGATCGTCGAAACGGTGCAGATGCCGCTGATGGTGTTGGATGCTCAACTGCGGGTGAATAGCGCCAATCGCTCGTTTTATCAAACCTTTCAGGTGGCGCTGCCCGAAACGGAGCATACGCGGCTGGTTGACTTGGGCAATGGACAGTGGAATCTCCCCGGATTGCGATCGCGCTTGGAAAACGTGTTTCTCAACAATGACTCGCTGCAAGATTTTGAGATCACTCATAATTTTGAGCAGATTGGGCAAAAAACAATGCTGCTGAATGCTTACAAGATTTTGCACTCGGATGACACCCTACTGCTGCTGCTGGCGATCGAAGACATTACCCTGCGGCGGCAATATGAAGCAGAGCGATCGCAACTCTTGATGCAAGAGCAGGAAGCCCGTGAGCAGGCGGAAACTGCCAACCGCACCAAAGATGATTTTCTCTCCAACCTGTCCCATGAACTCCGCAATCCGCTCAACATTATGTTGGGCTGGGCAAAAGTGCTGCGTACCCGTCAGCTTAGCGAAGAAACCGTGGTTCGTGCCCTAGAAGTGATTGAACGCAGTGCTAGGGCGCAAGCTCAGCTTATTGAAGATTTGCTCGATGTGTCTCGAATTACTAGCGGCAAACTGAAGCTCAACACCGAGCTAATTGATTTAGCGGGAGTGGTGGAAGGCGCGATCGAATCGGTGCAACTGGCGGCTGAGACAAAAACAATTCAACTGGTGGCTGAGTTATCGTCGGTAATCATTACGGGCGATCGCGATCGACTTCAGCAAGTCTTGTGGAATTTACTCACCAACGCGATTAAGTTTACGCCTGCCGCTGGACGAGTGACAGTGAGATTGGAGCGTGTGGAGTGCTCCAGTTTGAATGTTGAGGAATCGAATTCAACTCCAACCAATCCAACTCAAAACCCAAAACTCAAAACTCAAAACTTACAAACCTATGCTCAAATCACCGTCAGCGATACGGGACAGGGAATTTCGGCAACTCTACTGCCCTATATTTTCGATCGCTTCCGCCAAGGGGATTCCACTACCAGCAAATCGAGTCAAGGGCTAGGGTTGGGCTTGTCGATTGTGCG
>JBGTAZ010000237.1:0-25780 GCA_041749615.1 Leptolyngbyaceae cyanobacterium
TACCTTCCCAGCCTGACTATGCACTGAGCAAGCGACAACACGAGGTCTTAGCACTGCTTGCCTTAGGCTTGACTAATGACGCGATCGCTCAACGTATGAAGCTGAGTCCTTCTACCGTGAGGCATCACGTCAGTCAGGTGCTGAGTCGATTAGGCGTGACGAACCGCACAGAAGCAGCTACGAAGGCAATGCAAGTGGGATATGCATAGGAAGGAGGGACGCAGCCTTCTATAGAAACCATGGAGTTTCTCGTCCTAAATGAATCAGCCCTTACGCTTAGTCGATCGAAGTTGTGCTGTCGATCGATTAGAACCCTTGAGCGACAAAACTGAAAAATCTTATCACCGATGCATTCGAGACTCTTCACAACCAGATCCTATAAGCAGCCGATCACTTCTCGATCAGTCGTAGTGGGTGACCAATTGAGTCCTGACCAAAACTTAACGATGAACTTCAAACGACTATCACAATCTAAAATGTAGACAGAATAACTATGTATTCAACGTCAAATCTGCTGGATAATCACCTAACTATTCGATGATTATCTGTCATATCTCCGGGATAACACCCTGTTTTTAAGGAGTTAAACAGAAACTTCATAGGTTAAGTCCGGAATTTCGGGGTGTTATCCGTCATATCTGATGGTTAATCCTGGAGATCGCGTCGCCAAATCGGGCATTTACCTCACTCCTAGGATGCGCGGTTGTAAGCCTGAGTATAATTATTGCGATCGCTAATTGCTTTACTGTACGGTAAGGATTGCAAAGGCTAGGAACTTGCAAATCCTATCGCTGGCTAGAGAGTGTTTTATGGGAACTTTGCTCGTTTCGCTTCTACCCTTTATTGTCGGTAGCGCGGTTGTGCCGTTGCAAATAATCATCGGTTTGTTGATGCTGAAAAGCCCCAAGCAGGGATTGTTTAAGGCGATCGCTTTTGTCTCTGGGATGACGATTACGCGGCTGCTCCAGGGATTAATTTTTGGTTTTGTGCTGTCTAGATCTACTGCATTTGCTGACGGCAGTAGCGGTAAGAGTCCAGTCATTTCAACATTGCTTCTAGTGCTGGGCATTCTCTTACTGATCGCCGCCTACAAAAAATGGCGCAAGGCGGATGATCCAGATGACCCACCGCCCAAGTGGTTAACCACAATTGATAGCTTAACGCCGCTCAAAGCGTTTGGAATTGGACTCGCACTACCCTTAATTGCAGCCAAGTTATGGGTTTTTACGCTCAGCGCATTGGCGACGATCGCATCAGCGCAACTAGGGCAGCCAGATAGCGCGATCGCCTACCTACTCTTCATCGTGCTGGCTGAATCTTTGCTGCTATTGCCAATCTTGATGCGTATCCTCATACCCGAACGCTCAAAATCCATACTGCTAAAACTTTCAGCCTGGTTGACTAGAAATAATCGACCGATCACCATCACAGTCTCGCTTGTTTTCGGTTTATTGTTCCTATACTCCGGCATCAGCGGATTACTTGCCTAGGAATTTTTATCAGCGGCGACACACCTTCTCACAACTCACTGACTTCTTTTGCCATCATGAACTTTTCCCAAGTTGTCGGAATAAAGGTGATTCGGCGGAATCGCTTGCTAATAATGGGTTTGCTCAATTGCCCTAACGACGATAACTCCAGCTTGCAGTAGCGGTTTTCACTTTTGGCATTACGTGGCTCTTCAGGGAATAATTCCCAGCGGTAGACTTCACGAATTGCAGTCACTTCAGCATAGTAGTGAACCGTATAAGCTTCAGCCCCAAACACTTTTGTTTGATAGAATGCCAGCCACTTAGGTTGCCAAGATTGCCGCTGTTTCAGCTTTGTCACTTGATTAGCCGGAATCCGATACCAATGTTGATCACGGGCAATCTCTAGATCTGCCCGGTTATTGAGGATTGTAATTAGAACTTCGCCACAAGATGCCATGGGTGAGAGGAAAAAGGGAAGAAAGCGATCGCCCTCCTTCTATCTATCCCACTCAACAGCCATTTCTCTCGAATTACAAACTCAAAACTCAAAACTCAAAACTCAAAACTCAAAACTTTCCCCCTCCTCAATCGAGTTTCTGAGAATTCCGTTCAGTGTCTTCTCAGATACGTTAATATTAGTTAACACAGCACGATAAAAATTAGCTCCAAACTCTGATAACAGGAGGATACACCCCGGTGAATAAGCGGTGGAGAAACGTTGGTTTATACGCTCTATTGGCGATCGTTGTCATTTCTTTGGCAACCGCCTTTTTTGATGGTCGTCAACCCCAAGGTGGGCGAGACAGTATGCCCTATAGTGAATTCGTGCAGCGGGTTGAAGCAGGCAAACCGCGACCTGGCGACACTGAAAACACGAAGATAGGCAAGGTTCGGATTAGCGGCGATCGCTCCTATGCGCGCTTCCGTGATGGCACAACCGAGGTTACGGTTAACTTGCCGAGCGATCCTGACTTGATTGATATTTTGACAAAGAACGGCGTAGACATAGCCGTGATGCCCCAAGCTGAAGGTGGCGACTTCTGGTTTAAGGCGCTCAGCAGTCTATTCTTCCCGGTGCTGCTGCTGGTGGGTCTATTCTTTCTGTTGCGTCGCGCCCAAAGTGGTCCGGGTAGCCAAGCCATGAACTTTGGTAAATCCAAAGCGCGAGTGCAAATGGAGCCTCAAACTCAAGTCACCTTTGGCGATGTGGCTGGAATTGATCAGGCAAAGCTAGAACTAAACGAAGTCGTAGACTTCCTCAAGAATGCCGATCGCTTCACGGCGATCGGTGCCAAGATTCCCAAGGGCGTTTTGCTAGTGGGACCTCCCGGAACCGGTAAAACCCTCTTAGCTCGTGCCGTTGCGGGAGAAGCAGGCGTACCCTTCTTTTCCATCTCTGGTTCTGAATTTGTAGAAATGTTTGTCGGGGTGGGTGCATCTCGCGTTCGGGATCTGTTTGAACAAGCCAAAGCAAACGCACCCTGCATTGTATTTATTGATGAAATTGATGCCGTGGGTCGTCAACGCGGGGCTGGTTTGGGCGGTGGCAATGATGAGCGGGAGCAAACTCTGAACCAGTTGCTCACTGAAATGGATGGCTTTGAAGGCAACACGGGCATCATCATTATTGCGGCAACGAACCGTCCTGATGTTTTAGACTCGGCGCTATTGCGTCCCGGTCGGTTTGACCGTCAAGTGGTGGTCGATCGCCCCGATTTTGCTGGGCGTGCAGAAATTTTACGGGTTCATGCTCGCGGTAAAACCTTATCGGATGATGTGGATCTGGACAAAATTGCTCGTCGCACACCGGGTTTCACGGGTGCGGATCTGTCCAACTTGCTAAACGAAGCGGCAATTTTGGCGGCGCGACGTAACTTGACCGAGATTTCGATGGATGAAGTGAATGATGCGATCGATCGCGTCTTGGCGGGTCCCGAAAAGAAAGATCGCGTCATGAGTGAAAAGCGTAAAACTTTGGTTGCCTACCATGAAGCAGGTCATGCCTTAGTCGGCGCGTTGATGCCCGATTATGATCCGGTGCAAAAAATCAGCATCATTCCTCGCGGTCGGGCTGGCGGTTTGACCTGGTTCACACCGAGCGAAGACCGGATGGATTCTGGCTTATATTCCCGCTCCTATCTGCAAAATCAGATGGCGGTTGCCTTGGGTGGTCGCATCGCTGAAGAACTGATCTTTGGTGAAGAAGAAGTGACCACGGGTGCTTCTAACGATTTGCAGCAAGTGGCGCGAGTTGCCCGTCAAATGGTGACGCGGTTTGGCATGAGCGATCGCTTGGGTCCAGTAGCACTGGGTCGGCAGCAGGGCAACATGTTCCTGGGGCGCGATATTGCGGCTGAACGGGATTTCTCCGAAGAAACTGCGGCAACGATTGACGATGAAGTCCGTAACTTAGTGGATCAAGCCTACCGTCGCGCCAAATCGGTTCTTTCTGGCAATCGCCATGTATTGGACGATCTCGCGAATCTGCTGATTGAAAAAGAAACGGTCGATTCTGACGAGTTGCAAGAACTGCTCGCAAACAGTGATGTCAAAATGGCAACGATCGCCTAATTGCAAGTTAGTTTACTGATAGCTGTTTTGTAACAAATCACTTTGTATTTGGGGTAACCTCATTTGAGGTTACCCTTTTTGATTTCGTAGGTTAGCTGCATTACTCCAATTGATCGATACTGTTGCACATCTGTTAATTGCAGAGCAGTTTCTGGGTTTGGAGACGAGAACAAAGGAATTCCATTCCCTAAAATGACGGGCATGATGGAAAGGATATATTGATCCACTAGATCAAGTTTCATGAAATCGGCAATAAGAGCGGCTCCTCCCACAAGCCAAATGCGATGCCAACCTTGCAATGCCCTCTCTCGTACAAATTGATCGGGAAGGATTGAGGTGAAAAAAACGTCGGGGCGATCGCTCGTGAGAGCCTGCCGAGTAAACACATAGGACGGTTTGCCAGGATATGCCCACTCGCCAAAGCTCAAAACTTGCTCGTAGGTAGTGCGTCCCATTGCCAGCACATCCACCGATTCATAAAAGTCAGCGTAGCCAAAATCTTCATCTGCTTCACCCATGGGTAGCCAGTCTACACTGCCGTTACTCCGGGCGATATAACCATCGAGGCTGGTGGCAATGTAAAGTACAACTTTTGCCATAAAGTATTCTTCCTATCGATTGCTTAAACAATAATGCTTAAACAATAAAAAAGACGTGAGCGATCGCGTCTTTTTTATTTGAAAACTCAGGTGAATTAACTAAACTGCTTCTTCCCAGTTTTCTCTAAATTGAATAGAACGCTGAGGGTTTGCATTGCCTGTTGTCGGGCTTCAATATCTTGCTGGGCGCGGAGTTGCACCATTGGGTCATGCAGAATTTTGTTGACGATGCCGCGAGTCAGCGCTTCGATAATTTCTTGGTGCTTTTCGGCAAACTCTGTTCCCAAACGAGACAGGGCTTTTTCCAACTCTTGGGCACGAATTGCCTCTACTTTGTCGCGCAGGCTGCTGATCGTGGAGATGGTATCTAGCGATCGCCACCAGGTTGCAAAAGTTTCCACTTCCTCATCTAGCAGAACTTCTGCCTCCATCGCCATTCGCCGACGGGCTTCATGGTTTTGGGCAACCACCGCTTTTAGATCATCCACGTTGAATGCCTGCACATGGGGCAATTCATTCACGTCAGAATCCACGTTACGCGGCACGGCAATATCAAACACCATTAAATGCTGAGCCGGATCGAGAATTGCCTCTAGTTTGGCGCGATCGAGAATTGGTTCAGTAGCGGCAGTGCTAGTAAACACCAGATCGGCGTGGGGTAATAGGTGTGCCAAGTCTGAGATGGGATGCAACTGAAGCGTTACTTCGGGGAACTCCTTCGCCAGTTCTTTCGCCCGCTCCATGGAGCGATTCAAAATCGTAATATTGTTTGCCCCCTTCGAGAGTAAGTGCTGCACCAACAAGCGCGACATTTTACCGGCTCCCAAAATTACGACGCGACAGGCGGCTAAGTTTTGCACCTTCGTTTGCGCCATTTCCACGGCGGCTGAACTAATTGAAACCGCTCCCGTGCCAATGCTCGTTTCGGTGCGAACCCGCTTTCCGGCAGTCAGAGATTGCTTGAACAGTTGATTGAGGGTGCGCCCAACTCCTTTATGCTCTTGACCTAGCTTATGGCACTGTTTGACCTGCGCCAAAATTTGCCCCTCGCCTAAGACTAGGCTATCTAACCCAGCGGAGACGCGCATTAAGTGCATCACCGCATCTTGATGCAGCAACACAAACAAGTAAGGGCGTAGATAAGCAGCCGGAAGCTTGCTGTGGTCACTCAAAAACTGAGTAATCTCTCGGATGCCGTTTTCGGTTTCGTTGACGACTACATAAATTTCCAGACGATTGCAGGTACTGAGAATGGCGACTTCTTCAAGATGAGGATAGCTACAGAGTTGAGCGATCGCCTTATCGCAGTTAGTTTCTGGAATACTCAGTTTTTCTCGAACTTCGACCGGGGCAGTTTTATGAGTTAACCCCACAACAACGATGTTCATATTTCTTGATTAATTAAATTTTTTTTGATCAGTTTATCAGCTATCAACAGTCAGCTTTCGCGTCGCTTTACTTATGACTGACTGTTGACAGACTTTTTTTAGTGCAGTTGAATCACTTTTGGCTGATCAAACATGTGAATGGTATCCACAAATCGAGCAGTTTTAGATTGGCTGGAAATAACCAAAGTTTGGCTACGCGCGCCCCCTTTGAAGAAACTGACACCCTTGATCAGGTTGCCAGAAGTGATGCCTGTTCCGGCAAACAGTACATCTTTACCTGACGCAAGTTCATCTGCGTTATAGATCTTATCGGGATCAGTAATGCCCATTTCTTGCAGTCGAGCAATGTTGGCTTCCTTGCTTTCCCCAATTAACCCGGTTTTAACGACAGCGGGATCATAAATCAGTTGTCCTTGGAAGTGTCCGCCCAAGCAGCGTAGTGCAGCGGCTGAAATGACCCCTTCCGGTGCGGCACCAATTCCCATAAGGGCGTGAATATTGGTTCCGGCAAAGCCACAGTTAATGGCAGCACCCACGTCGCCATCGCTGATCAGTTGCACCCGTGCGCCAGCTTCTCGGATTTCTTTGATCAAACCATCGTGGCGATCGCGCTCCATCACGACTACCACCAGTTCATCAATGGCGCGATCCAGGCAAGCTGAGAGGATCTTCAAATTTTCAGTGGGAGACTTGGTAATGTCTACATGACCTTTTGCGGCTGGGGGAGCCGCCAATTTTCTCATGTAGAAATCGGGTGCTGCAAACAGTCCGCCTTTTTCAGAAATTGCCAATACTGCCATGGAACCGGGTTGACCATAGGCGCAAAGATTGGTGCCCTCGCAGGGATCTACTGCAATGTCAATTTCGACGAGTTCGTCTGGATTGCAAAACGTCTTGGCATCGGGTTGCGAGCAAATACCCACTTCTTCGCCAATGTAAAGCATGGGGGCATCATCCCGTTCGCCTTCCCCAATTACGATGCGACCCCGCATGTAAATTTTATTCATCCGCTCCCGCATGGCTTCGACTGCCACTCGGTCTGCTTCGTTCTTATCGCCCTTCCCCATCAACCGGGCAGAAGCGATCGCAGCCTGCTCAACGACTTCAATAATCTCTAAACCGAGTGTATTTTCCACTGCGTAAGCCTCCAAACTGCTGATTTTGCGCGGTTTCGCACATCCGCTTCAATGTATAAGTCTATCAAAAGGGGGAGACGTGCTTACCGGAAATCTGGGTGAAAGTATGTGTAAAGTTTTACTTCCAATCCCCGTTTGAAGTTAAAACGCGACAGATTTTTCTGAAAACCCCAATGATTCTGTGTCTTGAAGCTCAAAATATTTCGGCGTTGCGGATATGAAATGGTGCCATTCCACCACTGTTCAAGCTTTAATGCTAAAAAAGCTTGGATGATAGAAGACGCGACATCACTGCCCTGGATCTATCAGCGACCTGGATCTATATAGAGGATATTGACTTTTTTATGGCGATCGCTGATTGCTATCAAGATGCAATCATGTCTGAGATTTCCCATCGCGTTAGCTACGATTCAGCAATGCTTGACGATGCGCTAAAACTTGGGTGGGTTCGATCCGAGTCATCACTTCATCTAACGGCAACTTGCGGCTGGCTCCGGTAAAAATATTCACTTGATAGACTTCCCGGTTGGTGATGTCTAAACCAGTCAGCCAACCGCTTTTGGGATGGTAGGCTCCCGTATCAATATCTAACCAACCGCATCCTTGAGCCAGTTCTCCAGGCTCCACTTTGGGTAAGGTGAACGTAATAGTGTGACCTGTAATAATTAACTTATCGGCAAAGTAAGGCTTAGAACTGCAATGAAACTCATCTCGAATCCAACAAAATTCTTGAAGACTTTGGGACTCGATGGGGAGCAATGGATGAACCCCTGCATGAACCAGCCAAATATCGCCTAAGTCAAGATGGGAGGGTAACGTTTTAAACCAGGCTAGATGTTCTTGAAAAAGATCTCCAGTGCCGCTGTAGCTGGCAAGCGTTGCTCGTCCACCGCTGTATAACCATGCTTGTAGAGCCGGGGTGAAGGGGCGACCGTTGGGATAGGCATCGAGCATGAGTTGTTCGTGGTTTCCCAGCAAGGAAGTGTAGCGATGATGCCGCACTAGGCTAACAACGTCGGCGCTATCGGGTCCTCGATCAATCAAATCGCCTAAAAAATAAACTTTATCTGAAGTGTCTGGCGCGATCGCTTCCAGGAGCGTCATCAGTCCCCGGTAATGTCCATGAACGTCGCCTATAATAATCCGCCGATGACGAGCTTGGGTCATGCGATCGCCTTGTAACACCGTTAACAGTAGCACCAGGGCGCATCTGCAATTTAACTTGCAAATACCGATGCAGTGGTATTAATCACTATACTTATTATGCCCTGATTATCCTGGCGGCTCTCAATAAACCGCTTAAACATTATAGTTAGCCTGATTAACTTCACTGAGGCTTTACTGCCGGAGAGCCTTTAGAATACGCTCTAATCCTGCAAACAGGCTTTGGGAGCGAGAAGGTTGAACCCCGCTGCTTTGCATGAAAATTTCATCTAATCGTTCTAGGCTGGGTTTCAATGGCTCTTCCGCAATCAGCGTATAGTTTTCGTCTGTGCCAGCCCAGACTTGCCAGGGGGAGGGGTAGCAGCGGAGCAACGCGGCTCCATCGAGGATCTTCAGGAAATAGCAAGGCTCGATTGTGTTCAAAAAGCGTTCTCGGAGCTTACGGGCTGTGTAGCCAATTCCGACGGTGCCCACATCTTCTAAGCGAGGATTGAACAGCACAACGGGGCGATCGCCTGCCGCATTGCAAATCTGTTCTACGAGAAAGACTTCGACGGAAGAGGGAGCCACAAACAGAAAGGCTTCATCGTCTGGAGTCGCCAATTCCTCCACGACTGAGGTTTGGCGAGCGCCTGCAATGTCAATGCTTTGAATGGAAGGGGCAACATCTCCCCAATCGCGACGGGCAAGGGCGGCGGCACCAGCATCGGTAAAGAAAATTTTCAGCCCAGCGCCATAGTTTGCCAAGGCTGGAAGAAATTGGTAGGCAGGCTGCATCGGTTTCAATTCTGGAATTGCCAACTCCACTTGTAACCGGGTGTAGCCTGCTGTTAAAGCCGCTTGGGTTGCCGCTTGAGCTTGGGCGATCGCTTCATCCAACGTGGTAGGAAAGTCAACCATTGATTGTGTTTTTGCTTACGGGGCTATTTTTAGAGGGTCAAGGACTGAGCATCGGTTTCAATTAGCTTTGCCAAATCTTTCAAAAATGCGGCGGCATGGGCACCATAAATAATCCGATGATCACAGGTCATGTTGACCTGCATTTGCCGTTTCACGCCCAGCAATCCGTCATCAGTGGCGACGACGGTCGGCAAGGATGCCCCGATCGCCAGAATCGACCCCGTACCCGGTGGCAGGATCGCATCAAACCGATCCACGCCAAACATGCCTAAGTTAGAGATTGTAATGGTTCCAGTGCTGTACTCATCGGGCTGAAGTTGCTTTGCTCTAGCGCGATCGACCAAACTTTTCCAGGTGCGGGACAGGGAATACAAATCCATCTGATCGGCTTTTTGCAGCACAGGCGTAATCAGTCCGCCATCTTCCATTGCTACGGCGATCGCCACATTGATTGCCGCTGGATAGTTAATACTTTGGTTGACATAGTTAGCATTCACCACTGGATGTTTTTGCAAGGTCACTGCAACTGCCTTTGCCAATAGCGCCGTCATCGTCACCCCTTTAGACTTCACCTGTTTGTAGAGCTTGTCTAAATTGTCGGTGGTAATTTTGTAGCTGACATGAAACGTGGGGACTTCCATGCTTGCCATCATGTTCCGCACGACGGCATTTTGCAATGTGTTGAGGGGCACTTGTTGTCCTAAGACCACAGGCACAGGGGCAGCAGGTTTGCTAGAAGCCGCCGCGACCGTTGCCGGAGCCGCTGCCGTTACAGGAGCCGTTCCTGTGGGCGCGGTGGTGACCACCGAAGGTGTCGCTGCAATCCCGCCCGCTGCTTCCACATCTTCCGCAATGATCCGTCCATGGGGACCACTCCCTTTTAAGGCATTCAAATCAACTTTTAAATCTTTTGCCAATTTCCGGGCGCGAGGAGAAACGATCAGGCGACCGTTCCCCGCGCTCCCTCCGTTCGTGGAAGAGGGGGTGACGGACGAAGTGGTGGACGCGATCTCCGGAGTTGCTGAGGTCGTCGTGGCAACGTCTGGCTTGGCGGGGGCAGTTGCTTGCTGTTGGGCAGTGGCAATTTCGGCTTCGGTTTCAGCCACCAGCGCGATCGCGGCTCCCACCGTGGCAGTCTCGCCGGCTGCGACCACAATTGCTGCTAAGTAGCCTTCATAGAAAGACTCCACATCCATATCTGCTTTGTCTGACTCAACCACCACCACGGTTTCGCCTTTCTCCACTTTGTCGCCAGGAGACTTGACCCACGCGACGATTTTTCCTTCCGTCATAGTGGAACTGAGAGCAGGCATGAACACTTCATTAATCATGGGGCACTTTCCAAAGCAAACAGTGTAAATAAAAATAACGCGATCGCGAGCAGATATTGCAATGGCTATTCACCCATAGCATTCGATGCAGCCATGGCAATCAACTTCAATTTTACAAGCTTGAATAGTATAAAGCCCAGAGCCACAGGGAAATCGTTTTTGCTATCCGCTTTGCTAGCCTCCGGGGCTGCGAGAGATCGGCTGAGTGGAAAAAGGAACGATACTAGAATCGTTGCAGTATCGCCCCTAATTTTCCTATGCCCGACACTCCTACCCGACCGATCGCTCGTCAAGGTAAAACCACCGAACAGACCCTTTCCCTGGGCGATCGCCAGATTTCCTATACGGCGACTGCTGCATGGCAAACGCTGTATGAAAACGAGAAACCGATCGCCGAGATGTTTCATGTGGCATATCTGGCAAAAACGGATTCCCCCTCGCGGCGATCGCTCACCTTTGTTTTTAATGGTGGACCCGGTGCCGCCTCCGCCTATTTGCACATGGGCGCGTTGGGACCCAAACGCATCGCCTTTGGCGACAATGGCAGTTTACCCAAACCGCCCGTCCGCCTAGTGGATAACCTGGAAAGCTGGCTGAGTTTCACCGATTTGGTGTTTATCGACCCGATTGGCACCGGATTTAGCCGCAGTGTGCCAACCGATAAAGAACCCACTGAAAAACCGGGTGAGAAGCCGGAAGGCAAGAAGGACGACAAGCCGAAAGAGGCAGCCTTTTGGGACGTGGAGCGCGATTTGAAATCCTTAGGCGAATTCATTCAAGGATTTTTGTCGCGGCAAAAGCGCTGGCTGTCTCCCATTTTCATTGCCGGGGAAAGCTATGGTGGCTTTCGGGTGGCAAAACTTGCCCGGAAACTGCAACAGGAATATGGGGTAGGACTTTCTGGGGCGATCTTAATCTCGCCAGTGCTGGAGTTCAGTTTATTTGGCGCGAATGATTACAACCTGACGGGCTGGGCAACCCTGATTCCCTCGTTTGCGGCAACGGCGGCGCACCACGATCGCGCTCAGTGGGCAGGCAGCCCCGGCGATCTGCAAGCGCATGTTACCGCCGCTGAGCAATTTTCTCGCAAAACCTTGATTCCCCTGCTGGCGATGGGCGATATGTTGGCAGCGGCAGAACGCCAGATTATCTATCAGCAGTTGGCTGACTTGATTGGCTTACCCGTTTCGTTTGTGGAGCGGCAAGCCGGACGAATCGGAATTGAAGCCTTTGCCAGAGAGCTACTGCGCGATCAGCAAAAAATTGTGGGCTTGTATGATGCGGCGATGACGGCGATCGATCCCTTTCCCGATCGCCTGATGTACGAAGGGAGTGATCCGACGTTGGATGGCATCGATCGCCTGTTTACGGGAGCAATCAACAGCCACTTGCGCGATACGTTGGGCGTAGAAACCGACCTCACCTATCACCTGCTAAATATCGAAGTCTTCAAAGCCTGGACGTTTGATCCCAAGGGCGAATTAAAACAGGGTTTCGCGGGCGCAGTGGATGATTTGCGCGTCGGCATGACATTGAATCCCTATATGCAGGTGGCAATCAATCACGGATTTTTTGATTTGGTCACGCCCTATTTCGCCTCAAACCATTTGGCAGATTTGATGAAGCTGAATCCAGAGGTGCGCCCCAACCTAACGCTGAAGCATTACCCCGGTGGACACATGTTCTATAGCTGGGAAGAGTCGCGCCAGCAGTGGTTCGGTGAGATGCAGGGCTTTTATCAACGTGCGATCGCCTAGTAGCCTGTCAAGCAAAAAATCCGGGGTGCGGCGTACTCTGCACCCCGGACTCAAACCTAGCCTACAAGCTGTTTCACTTTTGCCATGATGCCCACTGGGTCGATGCCTTGATGGGGGAACTGTTCCCACAACCCGCCGCAACCTTCTTCGTGAGTACCGAGGTAGGCATATTTGGGCGTTAAGCCGCGCTCCAGTAACCAGCTACCAAAGCGGCTACCCAACCCAGTTTTGCGGTTAAAGGCTTCCACCACGATGACAAAGGGAGATGCGCCGATCTTGGCGATCGCGTCTTCATCCACCACATTCAACGTCGATTTGTTGATCAGCCCGACATCAATCCCTTCTTGCTTCAAACGCTCCACCGCATCCAAGGCGCGATACACCGCATCCCCCACCGCAACAATGTAGCCAGCGGTGCCTTCCCGAATTACTTCATCCTTACCAGGGGTGAAGGTGTAGCCATCGCCAAACAGTTCACCGCCCTCAGCATTGAGCAAAATTGGCGTTTTGGAGCGGGTCGAGAAAATAAACCGTAGTCCTGGATCAAAGAAGATGGACTCGACGCAGGCTTTCATCTGGTTGGCATCGGCGGGGAAATAGAGCTTGGTATCGTAGCCATCATCCAAGCCGTTGTCGGCAAAGAAGTTGTTGATCCCGAAGTGGCAGGTGTTGTCTGCCATATCGTCGATGCCAGAGTGGGAGAAGTGGCAGAGCAGATTGGAGTAGTTCAACCGCGCCATCGTGATTTCGGAAATGCACATTTCCAAAAAGGCGGCAAAGGTTGCGAAAATGCCTTGCTTGCCTTTTTCCATGCCAAAACCAGCAGCAGCAGAAAGGTTGCCGCGTTCCATGATGCCGGAGGGTAGAAAGACTTCAGGATAGGCATCGTGGATTTTTTTCAACCCGCAGGAACCTTCCAGATCACTGTCAATCACCAATACTTTCTCTTTGCGATCGCTTTCACTCATGCGTCCCAAAACCGCAACCACCGCATCGCCAAATACATTTCGATTGGAATCCCACTTACTGCCAATGCCGAGGAATTTATAGGGATTTTTGGGGGTTTCGATGCTTTTGAGGACGGCGATCGCATCGGTATGTCCGCGTTTCTCCAGGAAGGCGATCGCTTTCTCCACCGAAATCACATCATGCCCGTGAGTCGAGCCTTCCAGCCCTTCAATCCCCACGCACATCGGACGTTTGTTGATCACTGCAACAGGTCCAGGCGTATTCATCGCTTCGCAGATCCGGCTATACACACCGTCTACATCTTCGCCATCGCCTTCTAGCACTTTCATGCCGTGCCCTGCAAGGGTTTTGGCAACCGTGAAACCGGGGAGATATTTGGAAGGATGACCCGCGATCGTCACATCGTTATCATCAATAATTAGCTTTACATTTAAGTGTTGCGCCACCGCTAGCCGCGCCGCTTCTGCATCGTTTCCTTCTTGTTGGGAGCCATCGGAACCCAAGCAAAACACTGCTTTCGCAGGATTTGCCAACGCCACGCCATTCACGTAGGGCCACATATGCCCTAATCGACCAGAGCTAAATTTCACGCCGGGAGTCAAGCCTAGTTCTGGATGTCCCGGCAATTTGGAATTCGCTTCCCGGTAGTGCATCAGTTGCTCAGCAGGCAATTCTCCATGCAGCGCCGCCATCAAGTATTGCGTGCCAACTCGGTGTCCTGCTTCATCAAAGAAAATTGGCACAACCTGATCCGCAGCAGATCCCCGAAACAGCGCATCCAAAATCACCACTTCTGGAACGGTGTCATACGGTCCGCCCGTATGACCGCCTACGCCCCTTGCTGCCCCTGTTGCTGTAAAGAAAATAATCGCATCACGACACAGTTGAATATTCGCTTTCAATGCTTCCCGTTCTTCGTCTGTCAAAGTCGGTTTAGTCGGGTCTAGTGCGATCGATTTGTAAGCACCCAACTCAATGGGAAAGCGATCAGATGTTGCTGTCATAACGTAATTTTTCCTATACAGAGCGGTGGAGGGACAAACAAAGTTTTTGAGTAGCCTTGACTAGGCAGAAGCGATCGCGCCCAAGGCTAAAACTGAATGCTTTAAAGGTAATCGTTCCACTGCTTAGTGTAGTGTTTCGTAGCCCACATTCTGCGATTTGACTGCAAATTCACACACCCAATTAGATTCCATGACTTTTGCCAATCACCCAATGCCGCCGAAAAAACCGCGATAGAGAAGACTCCTCCAGCGTTAAGCAAATAGGGCGACCGTGGGGACAAGTGCGAGGATTGCGAGTTTGCTGCCATTGGGTCAACAGGGTTTGCATCGCTGAATGAGTTAGCACGGTGCCATTGCGAATGGCGCTCCGGCAAGCAGTTGCCACTTGAGCGGTTTGCAAATCACCTCCAAAGCTGAGTTCGATCAGCGCATCTACACAATCCGATCGCGCCGCTAGCAAAGCAGGGGCAGATCGCGCCACCCACGCCTGATCGCCAAAGGGTTCCACCTCTATTCCAATCCGCTGCAATTGTTCCACTTGAGCATTGGTCAACCCATTGAGAACGATTGGCGTTTCCAGCGGCGCAATGTGCCAGCGATCGCACAGTTGCTCATACAGCACCCGTTCATGGGCAATGTGTTGTTCAATCAACCACACGCCAGTAGGGTGTTCAGCCAGAATGTAAGTGTTGTGAACTTGGGCAAGGGCTTTTAGAGGAAAAGGTGGAGATTGGGAGTTAGGGATTAGAGACGCATCTTGTGGGTCAGGTTCTAAGTTTCTTGATGGTTGTGAGGTGTTCCATACGCCGCCAGTTTCAGCGGTTTTGAGTAGTTGACCCATGCGATCGGAGTAGAGCGTTTCTGGCAATGTGTCCGGATTTAAGCGCAACGTTTGCTCGATCGCCCCGGCAATCTGATCCCGCCACTCATCCAAATGATGCAAATAGATCTCTGATTTGGCAGGATGCCGATTCCAGTCAATCTGCGCTGGAGCTACCTGCAAATGGACAAAGCAAACCGGATAGCGATCGCGGGGCAACGTTCGCCGAAATGCCGTCAAAATCGTCTGTTCAATTTCAGGCAGGTTGACCATTCGCCCATTCACCGCAACCCGTACCCAATCAGGGCGACGACGATGACAGCGATCGGGTAATCCAAGCAGAAGATAGAGAGAGGGTTTAGAGTGCGGAGTGCGGAGTGCAGGAGAGGAAAAGTTTTGTTCGCGTAGCGTTTCCGTGGGAAATATTTTGAGTTTTGTTCGCGTAGCGTCTCCGTAGGAGATATTTTGAGTTTTGAGTTTTGAGTTTTGATCCTCTGTTCTTTGTTCCCTGTCCTCTGCCCCCTGCTCCACTTCTTGCAAATCGCTGACCTCGACTTCTCGCAAGAGTTGAGGCAAAATTTGACGGGCAGTTTTGCCAGGAAACAGGGTGAACCAATCGCGATCGCCCTGCTGCACTTGCCAGGTCACTTGGGGATGACAGAGTGCAATTTGGTGAATCATTGCCTGCACTGCTTTGAGTTGATGAGCGACAGAGGGCAACCCCCGACGGCGAGTGGGCAGGTTAGCAAATAGCTGATCCACAGTGACGATGGTGCCAGTCGCGATCGCCACAGGTTCTATTTCAATTGGCAATCCTTGAGTGTCATAGGTTACTTGCCAGCCTCCACTTTCTCCACCTGGATTCGCATCGCTAGCAGGCGATCGGAACAATGGACGGCTAGCAATCTGTAATTCGGCTAACTGCGCCAGACTATGCAATGCTTCGCCGCGAAATCCCAGGCTGGTGATGTTGAACAGGTCTTGGCGATCGCGAATTTTGCTTGTGCTGTGGGGACTCGCTGCCTGCTTCAAGTTTTGAAGATCCATCCCAGCGCCATTATCTGCCACTCGTAGCCGCCACTGCTCTGCCCAAATCGAGACTGTAATCCGAGTTGCACCCGCATCTAAGGCGTTCTCTGCCAGTTCTCGAACCGCCGCAGCCAGAGAGTCAATCACCTCCCCCGCCGCTATTAAATGAACAACCTCAGTGGGTAACGGATAAATGCCAGATTCCATAACTCCAGTGTAGGCGAAGCGCAAAAAGCGGATTATGAAACACGTCGTTAAGGAGGTGTTCGGCAAAAAGAAACCGCTCTGGTGGCAGATTTCGCCCGGATTTGACGAAGGCTAAGCTCATCATCTTTTAAGTTGCAGTCTTGAAAAACTTGGAAAGCCTTTTCAACAAGGGACTTAAGCCTCTTATTCATGCAACTTGAATGTATGTCAGCCTACCCGCCCAGGAACGACAACAGTTGCCCTTATCTTGCTCTAACCCAAAACGGCTAGCCATTAGGCACATTAAAAAGGCAGGTTAAAAGCAGTGATGAGGGATCTGTCAGAAGGATTTGCTTGGGCTTGAGACTGAGCCTCAAAGGTTTTTTCCTCGACTGTACCGGGTTCACCCAGCAGTTTTGGTGGACTCTCGTTATAACTCACCAACACTCCGCCAGCATTTCCCGCCCGCACAGTAATCTGCTGTTTCGCTGCCCAAGCTTGTTGAGCGCCTTCTGATAGCACGCCCTCAAACTCAGTTTTTCCATCTGCAACAATCCGAATCCAGGATTGAGCCTTTAACGCCAAACCAACACGAACCGGCTTACTTGATATCGCCGCCGTGGATGGTATGCCTGTTTTATCTGCTGCTTTGCTGGCTACCGCACCCGGTGTTTTTGGATTGGGTAAGGGAGGACCGTACAATTCAGCCTTTTGGGTCGCTAATTGCCCTGCTCCAGGCTGTTGTGGCAAATTGGCATAGCGAAGCGCCTGTGGCGAGGAGCGGTTGAGCGCATAGGACAATCCGCTCACAGCACCCATGACTAACACCATATAGATTAAGTACAGGTGCAGGGGGCGTAGTTGTGCTTCTACTGTATTGCTCCACGTGGGTTGCGGAGATTTCAGATCGGATTGGGCGGGAAAAGCGTTGGCAATCTCGGTGCCATCTGCCCCGATCGCATCGGCATATCGGCGAATAAATCCCTGAATATAAACAGGCTCAGGAAGTTGGGCGATGTCTCCTTCTTCGATCGCCGTTAAAGTCTTTACGGGAATCAGCGTGATTGCCGCGATCGCCTCTAAGGACAACGGTTGCTCTTGTCGAAGGTGGCGCAAGTAAGTTCCAATTTCAGCCAACAATTGCGTTTGTTCTTTACTCAATTGAAGAGTTTTGTCTTTCATGCTCGGCACTCCTCACCTACGCTTAGCGTCTTCTTCGATGTTAAGTCAATTCGAGATCTCAAAAAACAAACCTCAGCGCTCGTCAAAGAGCGATAGTGACCGCTCTCAAGCGGAGGCTGACTGGCTGATTGCAGCCGAATAGAACCAATGGCAGTACGGTGCAGCGTTTGGACGGGATGCCCTAATTGCTCTGCAATTCGCCTAATTTGGCGATTACGTCCTTCTTTCAAAACAATCTCTAGTAAGGTGCGGTGATTCGGGTGCGATTTCAGAACAGAAATGTCTGCGGGAAGAGTTATTCGTCCTTCTAACAATACTCCCTGTTGCCATTGCTTTAAAGCAGCGGGCGATGGGTAGCCCTCAACCCAAACTTGATAAGTCTTGGGAATGTGATGCCGGGGATGGGTTAGATAAAAAGTTAAATCTCCATCATTCGTGAGCAGCAGCGCACCCGTAGACTCTGCATCTAAGCGCCCGACTGGATGAATCCCTTGCTTGTGGCGAAGGGACGGTGGGAGAAGATCAACAACAGTTTGTCTTCCTTGGGGATCATCGCAGGTAGAGATGACAGTCCTTGGTTTATTCATCAGTAGATAGAGGCGCTGTGGGCAATCAACCGGGTTGACAACGGCACCATCTACAGCAATCTGCACCATAGTCGGATCAACTTTTTGACCCAGGTAAGCCACGGTGCCATCAATCTCTACGCGCCCTTGCTGAATCAGTTGTTCCACTTGGCGACGAGCGGCAATGCCCCATCGAGAAAGTACTTTTTGAACCCGTTCATCCATGCGTTGTCGGAGCCTTGCCTTTTGCAAATCGGCGTTTGTTTACTCAAGTGTTTATTCAAGCGTTCTATTTAGAGTTCTATCTAGAACAGTGAATGAAGTCCGCCTACTTGATACTACACTGCTAGCTTAATAATTCTCAGTCTTGAGAGTGATCAGGTTATGCCAAGTCACTGATGTCTGTTTTCAGGGGCAAAAATACCTCCAACCAAGCTCCTCCTGTTTCGGGGTGATTGCTGGCTTTAACCGATCCCTGATGAGCTTCCACAATTTGACGAACGATCGCCAGCCCTAGCCCTGTGCCGCTGTTTGCTTGAAAAAAGTCCTGCTTCCAATTTTTTGCAGTGGGTGGAGCATTCGCCATGGGAGCCTCAACGGTGGGGGCGGCAATGCTAGGGGCGGGAATGCTAGAACTGGCAGAGGAGGCAGGGATGCCATCGGTTGCGGTTGCTTTGCTCGGAGTTTGGCGGGTGCGAGAGGGATCAACTCGATAGAAGCGCTCAAATACTTGAGGCAAAGCGGCTTCTGGAAAGCCCGGACCTGCATCAATCACTTCTAGATGAACCTGTTGATGGGTGCTGTGGATTGCCTCGCTCTCATGGGGTTGACTCAGTGAAACCTGAACCCGAATATGTTGCTGAGTGGGGCTATATTTAATGCTGTTATCTAACAGGTTTAATAAAACTCGGTGCAGGCGGGCTTCATCTGCCAAAATCAATAGGCGATCGCAGCCTACATAATCTAACTGGATCTGCTTTTCTCGCGCTAAGGGTTCTAGGCTGAGCCAAGCTGACTGGACTAGCCGAGGAAGATCGACCGGTTTCAGCGTTAAGCGATTGGATGGATGCATTTCAAGCTGGTTGAGATCGAGCAAATCTTGCACCAATCCACTCAGCCGAATCGTTTCATTCAGCAAGCGGTCTACCCAGTCGCGGGTGGGGGGGGCTAAGCGAGATTGCAACGTTTCAGCCACTAGCCGAATGGATGTTAAGGGCGTTTTTAGCTCGTGGGCGACATCCGAAATCCAGCGATCGCGCTGCTGGGTCAGCATAACGACCTGTTCTCGGCTTTCTAAAAATACTCCCACACAACCATCGGGCATCGGGGCACCGTGACCCCGCAACGGGCGGGGCTGTTTTTGCGACAGTTTGGCATAGTCGGGATCAACCGGATGAAAGACCCATTCACTCTGGCAGGGTTGTTGAGCATGGCGAGTCTCTTCAATCAGGGCATCTAATTCATAGGATCGCACGAGTTCTAATAGCAAACGCGGTCTTCCAGGCAGATAGGGCTGCATACTGAGCAATTCGCAGGCTTTGCTGTTGCAAGTCAATAGTTGATTGTCTTCATCCACTTGCAAAAAACCAATGGGTGCAATTTGAACAATTGTTTGCAGAGCTTGCAACTCATTTTGCAGTGAAAAGTGGGCTTCTTGATAAGCCGCGATCGCGCGTGTAAGCCGAGAAGCCGACGAAAACGCGATGGGGGCATCCGGTCGCCATTTTTGCACAATGCGCCACAGCTTGGCGTTGAGCCGCAGCCATCGCCATTCTAGAAACGCCAGACCCATCAGTAGCCCAATTAAAACCCATACTTCCATGGCAAACCGATAAAGTGCAGCCAAAACAAACCCCAAACTCAGGGGTACCGTTATTCTAAGCTGCTTGTCTCACGCGATCGCTGAACTTCACAGGCGATCGGCTTTAACCGATGAATTCATCGGGGCGGGTCTTGCGCTTGCCGCATTTTGTACCTGCCGCAGCGATAGAGGCATCCACAAGAGATGCCTCTACCTAAAGAGATACCCTACCTACTGTTTTAGCCAAAGCGATAGCCAAAGCCTCGGACGGTGACTAAATATTCTGGATTGCTGGGATCACGCTCTAGCTTTTCACGCAACCAGCGAATATGCACATCCACGGTTTTGCTATCCCCAATGAAGTCAGGTCCCCAAATGCGCTCTAGTAACTGCTCCCGCGACCAAACCCGCCGGGGATAGCTCATAAACAATTCTAAGATTTTGAATTCTTTGGGAGAGAAATTCACCTCTTCGCCTCGCACCATGACGCGGCATTCTTGAGGATATAGAATAATCTCATCAAATTTCAGCAGGGGTTGCTCTGGTTCTGCCTGAAAGTGAGAATGGCGACGCAGCAACGCTCGACAGCGAGCAATCAGTTCTCGCATCCCGAAGGGCTTGGTCAAATAATCATCTGCGCCCACTTCTAACCCAACGACGCGATCGGTTTCGCCACCTTTGGCACTGAGCATTAAAATTGGCACATTATTACCTTCGCGCCGCACAACCCGGCACAAATCTAGCCCGTTGATATAGGGCAGCATTAAATCAAGAATAATGATATCGAATTCAGAATTGGATTGGCTAGGGGCAAACGCTTTTCCAGAGCGAAGGTCGATCCCCTCTTCTGTTTGATGCAATAAATCAAGTGCAGCGCGCCCATCTTCTGCCGCAACCACGTCGTAGCCTTCTTCGGTTAAGGCGAGGGTAATTGTTTCCCGAATGAGTTCTTCGTCCTCAACTACTAGGATTCGCCCGATGCGAAGTCCGTTTTGAACTTTGGTTTGGTCAGCGGTCAGCGTAAGCGACATGATGGTGCTGGCTCCTAGTTATCCAAGAAAATTTTACCATTGTCAGAAGTTTTAGTAAGCTCTGATACTTTTTTGATCATGAGTCACACTCTAAAAATAAGCTGATTTATGGGCGATCGCTCACCCATTAAGTCACGAAAAAATGACTTACAGCCGTTTTCGCCCCCCTAGCCCCCCAATTCTGGGGGGAACTAGAGCCAAAGTCCCCCAGAATTGGGGGATTTGGGGGGCTTATAGAGTTTGCAAGCGTGGCACATTCATCTGAAAATGACTTAAGCACGACGCAACCCTCACTCGTGATAATCTCCGCCAGAGCCATACTTAAAGGTATCCAGCCAGCGCTGACTATAGTATCGGGCGGTGGGTGAAAGGGTTGGCAGCCAAGGAGCAATCAGGGGTTGGCTGAGGGGATATAGAGCGGCGTAGGTTGCTAAGGTGACGTAGTGCCCCATCCAGGATGCCAGGGCAAGAATGCCCACTTGAGGAATGACGCTGGCGACCACAGTGGGGCGAGTCAGGGCAGTTTTGGTCAAGGTTTTAAAAAGGGCAGGAAACTGCACCACATCTTGTAGAAATGGCTTTAGTACTGGATCGCCAAGGGTTGCCATGCCTTGAAAGACGTTGGAGAGGGTGTCGTTGATCTGGTTGGGCGCAATTTTTTGATCCATGCGGACGCTCATGGTTCGCTGAAACAGCCAGGTGACGGAAAGATTGGGCTGGTAGGGCTGGAGGCGGGAAAGGGCGCGGCGATCGCAGACATCTGCCTGCAATGCCTGATCAATGCCGTTGGTTAACCGCCGCAAATGACGCACCATCGCCCCAAAACCACCAAAGCTCAGCGGAGACTGACTGCCGCTGCTGTCGCCAATCGGCAAAATTCGGTTCCAACTGGGTTGCAAAGGGCTGTTGCGATAGCAAGGGAAAAAGCCAAACAGGGCGCGTTTGGGCTGAATTTGTGGCAATTCTACGCCTTGATAGCGGGGCATGAGGCGAAGATAGTCTTCAAACAGGGCTTCTAGACTGGGGCGATCGCGATGGGTATCTACATAGGTGAACAGGTAGGTCGTTCTGCCATCGCGAGCCGGAAACGCTTCCCAAAAATACTGACACTGATTTTGGATGGGCGTGAAGGAGACGAGCAAGTCGCCTGTTTCGTTGGCGGGAAAGCCCGTAGCGCAACTGCCAACGACCAAACAGACGGCATCGGGCGGCTTTCCTTGGCGTGCCTGTTGCACAATCGGTGAAAAGTGTCCCATGGCATCCAGCACGAGCCGCGTTGAAAACTCCTGGTCTCCTGCTTGAACGATCGCGCCATTGGGATGGACGATCGCCCCGGTAAAGGGAGTTTGTTCAAATAACTGTCCGCCAGCGTGCAAAAATTTCTGTTTCAGAGTTTCTAACAAATAAACGGGATCAATGCCGATGTTGAGTACATCCTTGACCCAGACCTGATCCCCACCAAGAAAGTTGATTCGCGCTGGATTGTATTCTGTGGCGATCGCCTGCTCTAGTTCAGCAGTGGTTAATAAGCCTAACGACACAAACCCATCCAATTCGCGGCGAGAAATATTCCACTCTTGATCGCGCCCCCGCAAATCGCCTCGTTCCAAAAGCGCCACCCGCCAGCCCCGTTGCACCAGTGCCGCCCCCAGTAAAATTCCCAAGGTGCCGCCACAAATGACCACATCCCAGTCGAGGCTCTCTAGCGGCTCTAAGCTTTCCTGTACGACGGTTGGCACCGGTAACGCTCCAACCCGTAGCGATCGCCAACGCTCATCTGTGCCCCGTAGTGCGGTTAAAGTATTCGCGGGTAGCTGAGCAAAAAACTGTTCTGTTAACGTCATGGTGCTGATCGTGTCACGCCCTTCAACATTCGCCTTTCATCCGTTAAAGTAGCGCGATCGCATCAACAATAGGCTGGATATTTTTTGAAAAGACTCTAGAAACTTACATTTTTATTGGGATAGCTTTAGGCTGGTTTTGGTCGCCCCGGACTCGCTGATCTGGCGCGATCGCCTGACCATGATGCTTAATTTAGACGAAACTGTAGTTGTCACAAATATGAGGGTGGAGGATTGGGCGTTCAAACGATTGAAGAACAGGCGTGGGCAGCGCTTGAAAAAACGATTATTTACCACCAAGGGAAACCTGTTGGCACCGTTGCCGCCCGTGACCCAGGTTCTGAAGCGTTGAATTACGATCAATGCTTTATTCGAGACTTTATTTCGGCTGGATTGCTGTTTTTGATCAAAGGCAAACCAGAAATTGTTCGCAATTTTTTAGAAGAAACCCTGAAGCTACAGCCCAAAACTGGACAGTTAGATTGCTTAAAACCCAGTCGAGGTTTGATGCCAGCCAGTTTCAAAATAGAGACGATCAACGGGCGAGAATATGTGAGGGCAGATTTTGGCGACCATGCCATTGGGCGAGTTGCCCCCGCCGATGCCTGTCTGTGGTGGATCTTTTTGCTGAGGGCATACGCGATCGCCACCGAAGATATGGAACTGGTGCATCGCTCAGATTTTCAGGAAGGGATTCGCGTCATCTTGGAGCTTTGCCTCGTCACCCGATTTGATATGTACCCGATGGTGTTGGTGCCCGATGCTGCCAGCATGATCGATCGCCGCATGGGGCTGTATGGGCATCCCTTAGATATTCAATCGTTGTTTTATGCATCGCTACGCGCCAGCCTAGAACTATTGCTGCCCAACCAATCTAACCAGCGCATTATTCAGGCAGTGCAAGCGCGACTAGAACCTTTGACCACACAACTGCGAGAGGATTATTGGCTCGACCCAGAGCGCTTGAATGAGATTTATCGCTATCGGGTGGAAGAGTATGGCGAAGGAGCGCTGAACCAGTTCAATATTTTTTCCGATTCAATTCCCTTTTACAAACTGGCAAAGTGGCTACCCGAAGCAGGCGGATACTTGGCAGGTAATTTGGGTCCTTCGCAGCTAGACTGTCGCTTTTTTGCGATCGGCAACCTGATGGCGATTATTTCTTCCCTGGCAGATGAAGAGCAATCCCACAAAATTCTCAACGTGATTGAATTACGATGGAGTGATTTGGTCAGCCACATGCCGATGAAGCTGTGCTATCCCGCCCTAGAAGATGCAGACTGGCGGATTGTTACGGGAGCCGATCCAAAAAATCGCCCTTGGTCGTATCACAATGGCGGCAGTTGGCCTGTGTTGCTGTGGATGCTAACAGCAGCAGCACGTAAAATGGGTCGGGCAGAGTTGGCGCACCACGCGATCGCGGTTGCCGAACGCCGACTGGTGCAGGATGAGTGGCCCGAATATTATGATGCGCCTGATGCTCGATTGATTGGCAAAGAATCGCGCAAGTATCAAACCTGGACGCTAACGGGATATTTGTTGGCAAAAGAGCTAATTGCCGACCCTAGCCACCTGAAGCTGATCACTTTTAGTTATGGAGGCGTTCTTTAAACCTTGTTATGGGTCGTCTAGCGATCCCGTTTTGAGTTTCAAAACAAAGAAGCATTTTTGGCATTGCTGAATCCTGAGATGAAGCCATCCGAGCCACCCTTACCCTAGCCTCAGCCCAAAAGGAGAGGGGACAAGAGTTGATTCACTTAGTATAAAGCGCAACAAAGGATAATCAGTATAAACTGATGGGCTTTTTTGCGTTTCGTTAAGCTAAACCGTAGATTTATTGATCTTTGTAAGGATTACTATCTGTCTTACAACGTAGTCCTTTAGACTGAATCTCACTTCAAAACGTCCTCTTTAAAAACGGCTTGAGTAAGATTATGTCTGAACTTTCCTTGCACGAATTACTGGTTATTTTTTCGTCTTTTGCGTGTGTTGCTGGAATTTTTCTGTTAGTCAACGATCACGATCGCGCAAAAGACGATGTGGAGGCAGCGGACCACATGCTAATGCTGATGACCTTTGCGTATTGGTTGGTTTATTGCGGGGCAATCGGCTTACAAAAGGTGATTTTGCCAGAGTGGGAAATTGCCATGTTGAGCGCTAAGCTCACCAGCGTCATTGCTTTTTTGCTCACGGCTAGCTGCATTCTCAGTTTGCCGCTCAATCGTGTGGCGGATCGGCAAGCCGAATAAGTGCTTGATCTATCGAGTCAAAATCTCAGCGATCGCGGCTTCTAGCTCTGCTTGTTCTAGGGAAGCAATCACAAACACTTCTTGGACTGTTTTCCCTTTTCTAGCAATCAGTTTGAAGCCGCCTAAAATTGGAACCGATACTTTTAGCGTCATTTTTGGCATGTGCGATCGCACCGGACCGATCACTCCAGGCGTAATCGTTTGCACTCCTGCTTGTTGAGTCAGGCGATCCAAAATGGCAATGAGTCCTGGAATGTGAGTGGAGTGGTTGAGAACTAATCTGCCAGTGGGGATCGCCATGGGTGTGTCCTGCGGTGTTAGAATCGATTCTGCAAAAAATCTGATGACTGAAAAAATCAATCAAGCCGCTTCCAAAGGAGCCATGGTTAAGTTTTCTCGCTCTAGTTGCATATGATAAAGTTCGGCTTGCTCTTGGGGTCCAACCCAGACGATCGCTTGCCCTTCATGATGCACCTGATTGGTTAGATCCCAGGCATAATCAGGAGTCATGCCGGGAATATATTTGAGCAAGCAACTGGAGACATGCTCAAAGGTGTTGAAATCGTCGTTCAACACAATGACTTTAAAGTTGGGATACGATTGATGCGTGGTTTGACCAGACTTTGCTGGGGCAAGGGTTGGGGATGCCGTCAGGGTGGGTGCCTTAGTCAAGGTTCGTATTGCAAGCGTGCAATCACGAGAAAATCTCATACAAGTTTAGAAAGCTCTAGCGGTTACTCCTAGGGTATCAGTATCAGGCTAGCGCGATCGCTTTTCCGGTTGA
>JBGTAZ010000238.1:0-5964 GCA_041749615.1 Leptolyngbyaceae cyanobacterium
CTTGCCCAGTAGTTTCACAATGCCGATGCCGCCGAAATAAAGCGCGGTAACTGCCCCACCCAGCAAGCTCTGCGTCAGCGGATCGGTGGAAGGAGTCAACACTGCGCCAATCACCGCCGCTCCTACCAGCACAAACCGCCAGCCTGATAGCATTTGCTGAGAAGAGACAATGCCTAGCAAGCCAAGCAACGCTTGAATAATTGGCACCTGAAACGCTAATCCGGTACTGAACAGCAGCAGCAGCACAAATTCAAAATATTTTTCGATCGACCAGCTTTGCTCGACTACATCTGCGCCGTAAGTAATAAAAAAGTTGAGCGCGGCGGGAATCAAGGCAACGTAGGCAAACGCCAATCCGGCGACAAACAAAATGCTGGAGCCAAACACAATCGGAGCCAACAGCCGCCGTTCTTTGCGAGTCAGACCGGGCACGACAAACGCCACAATTTGATACAAAATCACGGGGCTTGCCACCAGAATGCCGCAATAGCCCGCCACTTTAATTGAAACGAAGAAATATTCCCCTGGGGCAAGCTGAAGAAATTTCACGCCCTGCGCCGGAATTTCGAGCAGTTGCACAATCGGTTTAACCACAGCAAAGCAGGCGATCGCGCCGATTCCCACCGCAATTAGCGCATAAAAGATCCGCTGCCGCAGTTCTTCTAAATGATCAAACAAAGACATCTCTTTTTCGTCGGGCAGATCGTCTTCTAAATCTGCATCTAGATCTGCCGAATTATGAGCAAGGTCAGCCGGACGGGTGATCTCAGAGATAGCATCATCTTGAACGGCTAAATCCTGACCGAAGGTTTCTAAGTCTGAAGGCGCTGTCATGGGCTGAAACACTTATGCAAAAAGCTGTTCATTTATTGTATCCATGTGGGTCATCAATCTTGACCACGAGGCGGTAGGTTTAAAGATGCTATTGTGTGTAAAAAATTGGGAAGAAAACAGCATGGATCGGCTTAAAACTCAAGCGAGCAAACTTTGGCAGCTTATTTCTAACCCGTCAACGGCTGCAACCTATCAGCAAACCCTAGGCACGACTTGGGCGATTCTCAAAGAAACGGGATTATTGCTCTGGCTCGTCGTGTGCTTGGTTCTCGTGCTAGGCGACTGGTTTTGGCAAGCGTCTTACGCAACGGGGCAAAAAACTCGTAGCTGGGTAGATGCGATGCAAACTAGCACCCCAGATTCAGCCGAAGCAGGGAGTAGCGATCTCTTAGGCAAAACCAGCAAATCGCTCTTATCAGTCGGGCAAACCAGTCTGGCAGCAACCCTGGCAGCCGCTAAAGGGCAACTGGGCATTGAGTCTAAGCCTGAAGCTTCAAATCCCAAAGCCACTATCGCGCCTAGCACCCAGCCCACTGCTTTATTAGCCTCTCCGGCAACACCTGAGACTCTCCCTACCGATCTCCCAGGGGCTTGAGCACGAGGTAAATCGCTGCAATCCCTGATGCGGCTTCGGGCAATGGCGGGTACGTTAGGAAAATCTGTCACGGCTTACCACCCTAGCGATTTATGGAAGAACACCCGCTGTCAATTGCAGACCTTGCTCCAGAAGATTGGGAGTCTACGCCAGCGCCAGTCAAACAGTTGGTGGAGGCATTGCTGGCAAGGGTAAAGCAGGATGGAGTCTTGCTGGAGCATAAAAGCCGGCTCACACAGTTGGATGCAGATCCGATCACCATTCCAGTCCATGCCTCCACTGGGCGGCTAGCCTCCATGACTCCTGTTGAGCATGAACTATTAGGCAGCGATCGCCCTTCTCAGCCTCAACCCAATCTTCTACCTGAAATCTTTCAGATTTACCGCCCCTCCAGCAAGGGTCGCAGGCTAGTTGGGGGAGTTGCCCTAGATGTGACCGATCTCAAACAGAGCCAAATCGCCTTAGAGAAAAGCGAACAGCGATTTCGCAACTTGTTTGAGTCCATCCCTAAAATTGCGATTCAGGGATACAATCGCCACCGCCAAGTCATTTACTGGAATGATGCCAGCGCCCAACTGTATGGCTACAGCAAAACAGAAGCCCTCGGTCAGCAGCTAGAAGATCTGATTATTCCACCAGAGATTCGCCCAGCAGTGATTGCGGCGGTTCAAAATTGGCTGACGGACAACCAACCCATCCCGGCAAGCGAATTGAGTTTGGTGCATCAAGATGGCTCTAGAGTTGAGGTCTATTCTAGTCACGCGATGCTGACGAATCTTGACGGTGAGCCGGAAATGTATTGTGTCGATATCGACTTGAGCGATCGCAATCGAGCCGAGGCAGCACTGCGAGAAAGTGAAACGACCAACCGCGCCATTTTAAACGCCTTTCCTGATCTGCTGCTCCGGGTTCAGCGCGACGGCACCTGTCACGACTTTATTCCACCCACCGATGCCCCATCCACAACCTTTCTGCCCATTCATCACCATGTCGCCGAAGTTTTGCCCCCAGACATTCTCCAGCACTTTTTACAGCGGACGGCGCACACTCTAGCCACCGGGGAGTTGCAGGTTTGGGAACATCAAATTCTCAAATACGATCGCCTCTGCGACGAAGAAATCCGGCTTGTGCCCTGTGGCACCGATGAATGCTTGGTAGTGGTGCGAGACATTACTGATCGCAAACGCGCAGAAGCATTGCTAAATCAGCGAGAACAGGCACTACGGCAACGGGTGGGTCAAGAGCAGACACTTAGGCGCGTCTTGCAGGCAATTCGCCAATCTCTTAATTTGGACTTAATTTTCAGAACCGCTACGGTAGAAATCGCCCTCCTGGTGCAAGCCAGTCGCTCTGCTGTCGTTCAGTATGTGCCAGAGCGCCAGTGCTGGAAGCATATTTCCGAATATCGGGAAAGCCTAGATATCCCCGATACCTTGGGGACGGAAATTCCGGATCAAGACAATCCCCTCGCCGAGCAACTGAAACAATTCAAAGTTGTGCGGATTGACAATTCAGAGGTGATTGAGGATGAAATTAATCAAGAATTTGCCCAGATCTTACCCGGCTCCTGGCTCCTAGTGCCCTTGATTGTGGATCAAAAACTGTGGGGCAGTTTTAGTATGGTTCGATTTCAACCTACGTCTCCTTGGACGGAGGAAGAAGCGACGCTGGTGCAAACCATTGCCGACCAATTGGCGATCGCCATCCAGCAGGCACAGGCATTTGAGCGCGCTCAAACCGAAATCGCAGAACGGCAGCAAGCCGAGGCAGACCTCAGATCCGCCCTCGCCGAGAAAGAAGTGCTGCTTAAAGAAATCCACCATCGGGTCAAAAACAACCTCCAGATTGTCTCTGGATTGCTGCAACTGCAAGCCCAAAGCCTGCAAGACTCTCCGGCTGTTTACGCGCTGAGAGAAAGCCGAAATCGGGTCGAGTCTATGTCGTTGATCCACAAAAAGCTATACATTTCATCAGACCTGGAACAAATTGATGCGGCAGATTACATTCAAAGCTTAGCCACCAGCTTGTTGATCACTTACAAGGTTTCGCCGGGGGCGATCGCGCTGCAAGTAGAAGTGGAGCCAGTGATTTTAAGCCTCGACCAAGGGATTCCCTGTGGATTGATCATCAATGAGTTAGTGTCCAATGCCCTTAAATATGCGTTTTCTGCCCACCAAGCTGGCGAAATTCTGATTCAATTACGCCAGCTTGGGCATGAGCTTGAGTTAATCATTCAAGATAATGGAATTGGCTTGCCAGACCATTTAGATTTAACGAATATCCAATCCTTGGGTCTTTCACTAGTACATGCCCTGTCAACGGAGCAACTAGAAGGCAGCTTCGCGGTAGATCGCAGCCAAGGAACAAGGTTCAGGATAAAATTTCCCCAGTCTGCATCCTGAAAGATCTCCATCCTAAAAGATCTGTATCCTGAAAGCTTTGGATCTTGAAAGATCTGCATTATCAAAAGTCTGCATCACAAACATAGAGGTTGAATGGCTAGCACGAAGATTTTGGTGGTTGAAGACGAGGTAATCGTTTCCAAAACAATTATCAGTCAACTAAAACAGTTGGGATATATCGTCACCGCCACCGCTTCGTCGGGTGAAATGGCGATCGCCAAAGTCGTTGAAACTCAGCCCGATCTGATCCTTATGGATATTGTCTTAAAAGGCTCCATGGATGGGATTACCACCGCCGCCCAGATTCGAGAACAGATCGATATTCCAATCATTTACTTAACTGCCTATGCCGACGACAGCACCCTGCAACGGGCAAAGGCAACTCAACCCTTTGGCTATATCGTCAAACCCTTCACCGCCGACGATTTGCGCGTTGCCGTTGAGATCGGTCTGTTTAAACATCAAGTTGCCCGCGAACTGCAAGACAATCGAGATCAACTGGCAACGTTGCTCAGTTCCATGAGCGATGGCGTAATTGCCACCGATGCCGAGGGCATGATCACGTTTATGAACCCCGCTGCTGAAACCTTAACGGGCTGGCAGCAGGACGAGGCTTTGGGACAAGCGGTGACGACTGTGTTTCAGCTAATCAATGAAGTGACTGAAATCCCTGCTGAAAACCCGATCGCCACCGTGTTGAAATCGCAACAGGGGGCGTATTTAGACAACTTCACCGCATTGGTGACCAAAACTGGAACCCAGATTCCCATTGGCGATAGTGCCTCGCCGCTAAAGCGACGCTCTGGCGAAATTCTGGGAGCCGTGGTGGTGTTTTGGGATATGCGCGATCGCCGCCAAACCGAACTGCTCTCTCAAGCCTTAGAAAAAGAGAAAGAACTCAATCAGCTAAAATCTCAGTTTGTCTCCACCGTTTCTCACGAATTTCGCAACCCTCTAGCCATCATTCGTACCGCAGCCGAGCTATTGGAAAAAAAACCGAATCTTACAGAAACTCAAAAAAACGCTTACCTCCAGCGGATTAAAACCTCGGTTCGCTCCATGAATCAATTAATGGAAGACGTTTTATTTATGGGGCAAGCCGAAGCAGATCGGCTGGTTTGTCAGCTTTCACCGCTTCGCCTAGAGGAGTTCTGCCGAGAGTTAGCTGAAGAATTTTCACTGTTTGAAGGCAAATTTCATATCCTTATCTTCAACAGTCAGGGAGATAGTCAAGATGCTTGGATGGATGAGAAGCTGTTGCGCTACATTTTGACCAATTTGTTATCCAATGCGATTAAATATTCTCCGCCCAACACCACGGTGCAACTCAGTCTCAGAATGGACTCAGCCGAGGGAATTGCCACGTTTCTGGTACAAGATCAAGGAATTGGGATTCCTGAAGCGGATCAAGCCCAATTGTTTGAGTCTTTTTTTCGGGCTACGAATGTCACGTCGATTCAAGGGACGGGGTTAGGATTGGCGATCGTCAAGCGTTGTGTAGAAGCCCACTCTGGTCACATCACTCTCACCAGCCAATTGGGAGTAGGCACCACGGTCAGCGTCATTTTACCCCTCGATTTGACCGCTTAACGCTTGAGTTCATCTAGACTATGAGTGTTCTATTTCGTTGGTTTCCAGACATAGTTTCCAGCCCGGTCTATGTAGCCTGCCTGACCCTCGGTATAAACTAGCGCCAGACCGTCTACAAAACTCAGTGCTAGACCAAACTGAGGTGAAATAACCATTTTTCCAGTCTGGTCAATATAACCATAGCGATCGCCCTTTTTCACCGCTGCCAATCCACTTGAAAAGCGATCGGCTCGGTCAAACTGTGGCAGAATCACAATCGTTCCAGTCTTATCGATGTAGCCCCATTTTTCACCTTGCTGAACGCTTGCCATTCCCTCGTGAAATTCTCGAATTTCATCAAACTGTGGTGGAATTACACCGCTTCCTGTCCTGTCGATATAACCCCATTTTTCAGCCTGCTCAATTCCGGCAAATCCTTCGCTAAATACCCACATGCCGGACAGCCGATCGCCTTTCCACTGGGGTTGAATGACCATCTTGCCAGTCTTGTCGATATAGCCTCGTTTATTGTCCACTAACCTGACTGACTGACACAAAATATCG
>JBGTAZ010000239.1:0-4507 GCA_041749615.1 Leptolyngbyaceae cyanobacterium
CTCCTGTACTACATGAGCACAGGTAAGAATCCACTTGGGAGCCACAAAAAAACCTGTGCCCCAACCCATTCGACCGGGAAGAGTGAGCTTTACTGTGCACTGTTGCAGCAAATTCTCTAGCTGGCTCATGGTTCAGCTTTAGGCTGGGTTTCCCATTCCAGTGTGATTTCCAGGTTAGCTTTACCGGAGCCTTTGACAATAATTGCCGTCAGTTGCCCAGACTCGATCGCCAGTTCCATGCCAAATTTCACTGTCGCTTTCTTCGGTCTCACCTTCTGAATCGGAGCCGCAATCATTTGCACTACGCCCTCGATCGCGTCTGCCACTGGCTGAAACTGCTTCGGGTCAAAGCTAACATCCTCCCGCCCACTTTTTGACACCTCGACTTTGACGATCGCTCCATTTGGAAGTTGCACCGGAACAGTTTCACTACGAGGCTCTGCAAAGTCCATTCTATTCCTCTTCTCAATTGGGTTGCCGTATAGCAGACAGACTACAAAACCTGATAGCCAGCACAAGACTCGCTACGGGATAAATTTAACCCATAATTTTTAAAATCCATAGGGATTAGCAAGTTTTCAAAGCAATGAGTAGGAAAGCCAGCGGTCAGCAAGAACGTCACAGCCGCGAGGCGGAGAGTCTGGATCGGTTGCATGGAGATTTTTGCAGTGGGGCATTGACTGCAAATCTATCATCCTCTCACCCGCAAATTATGCAGCGTTTTACAAAGATCTCCGACTTCTATGGCACAGCACAGGCAATTTAGGGCGAGGTCAAGAAGTCGGAGATCTGGAGTTTCCGCCTATTCGGGTTGATCTTGAAACCCAGAGAGAATCACAGGTGGGCAACAGCAGGGAGTGATGAATTGGGCGTTCAAATGACTCAGCACCCCAACTCATCCCTTCAAATACTCTACCCATTGTTCCAACAATCCCGGAGAACCGTACCAGGGTTGCCCAGATTTGGGCGAGTGGGTTGCGCCTTCGATGGTGAGGTTAACGGCACCGTCGAGGTGGGCGGCGGCGATCGGGGTAATGCCATCGCCCCAACAGTTGCCCTGACCACAGGTGAGTTGATAGCTGCTGTAGGCTAACCAACTTCCCGGTCGGCGTTTGCCATAGATAGCTTTGCCTGCTACACAGACATAGCGCAGATCGGAGTAAAAGGCTCCTGGGTAAGTTTGATTGACAAAATCTAGATTTTTTCGCGTCCAGCGTTCCAGACTGGTGTGGGGTGTGCCTAAGGTGAGCAGGGTATGTACATGCGATCGCCGATTCCAAACACAGTCTTCTGCATCACTCGGATGAATGCAGTAAGGTTTTTCGCCTAAATAAATGCGTGCCAACCAACCGCCTGCGGAATGCCCAATCAAATTAATTTTGGCAGCACCACTGTGTTGTAGAAGTTGAGTAACGGCTTGATCGATCTGGCGCAAAACCGGAGTCACCGATCGCCCTCCGATGGTTGTCACCCAATCTTGCCAACGCAGTGGCACCGTCACCGCTGGAATGCCTTGGTCAATCAGGGCTTGTTGAAGGGGGCGATAATCTGGCGCTCCCGCTAAATAACCCGGCAGAATCAGGGTTGGATGTGCCATTGTGGAAAACGTCATCAAAGTTTGCTGAAAAATGGTCGGGCGATCGTGTTTCTGAGCAAACAGTTAGGCTGAAGAATTTAGCAATAAAGGCGAAGAGTAAATTACTCTCCGCCTTCATTGTTTGAATTTATATACCCCCAGGGGAATTCGAATCCCCGTCGCCTCCGTGAAAGGGAGGTGTCCTAGGCCTCTAGACGATGGGGGCGCATCAGCTAGACCTTATCCAAGGTAGCGAAGATTTGAACCGCTGTCAATACAATTAATGGATAACTTTTAGAAAACCGCATAACTGTCTGAATTCAGGGTGTAGTTGGGAGTTGACTGACCGACTAGACCACATCACCAGAGTTGCGTAGGCGAATCAATTGACGGCGCATTTGAGGCGAAGCTAACAACTCACAAACCTCTTGAGCTACCACTTTGACTTGAGTAGGTTCCATATACTCGTCACTTCCGTAAGAAAAAGCATCTAGTAAAAGCTCCAGAAGCTGGTCACGATTTACAAATGCGCCTTTTTCTTCAACAAGCCTGAACTTGAGGTGAATTTCGCACTCGTAAACGCTTAATTCAGAAGATACAGTTGATGAACGGTTCAAAGAATCGGATCTCATGGGAAGAGCAACCTATTACGCGATGTGGAAAACCTGACAAAACTCAAAAACCGAACAGGTGCAGACATTTAATTCAAGAAACAAAATATAGACCTGAAAGTGATACGCAAAGATTCTGCTACTCGATGCTATTTAGAAATTTCTTCATCACAGCACAAACCTAGCATTCCCATATACCTGCTCATAATCCGCTAAATAGCTGAATTTTTAAACGAATAAAATTCATCTTTAAGTAATCTTTTAATAACTAAAGAAAGCCTTAGCAGCTACTGATCTTGATTGATACATAAGCTTTTAGGTTGATAACTAGCTAGGGTGGACAGCATGGTTCTAATAAAACTATTGACATGAAGTTTCTACAGAAAAGATAAAGTTTAGATAAAGCCTTTGATTAGATAGCGATAGGCTTTGATACAGTGCTGGACTTGACTTTTTCATGCTTGTTTTTACGTAAATGAATGTATTTCATGCCTTCATTTACGTGCATTCACTGACGCAAAATTGATTACGAAAAGCGCACACGCAACAAATAAAACGGATTCTATTTTCTGATTGCTTTCCTATGCAGGAATTACTGAGTGATTGTTTAGTGGAAAATTCTCAAGTGATGATTTTGCACGCAAGTTTTACATGCAAGTTTAGACACATCTTTAAACGAAAGTATGCTGAGAGGATGATTCCTACGGGGCAGACGAACTTGCCATACGGGGATGCAAGTGCTGCACACCTTGAGAAATTCGCCCATAACCCTGAACGATGGGCAAAGTCAAAAGATGACCCTAATTCCTGAGAAACGGGATCTATCCACAAAAGATATGCTGTTTGTAATGTTTTAAGAAATTTATTGTTACTTAGATTGTTTGGCGGCTCTTAGCTCAAACCCTTATGCCATAGTCATTTTCAGAGAGCCATCCCAAATATGAACCTAGCCATACTTGCTTGTTTCGCATCAAAGCGATGCCAAAAATTCATATTTAGAAATATTTTGTAATTAACTATACGAAACTCTTATTGCCATGCTTCTACCTTATACCTAGCTGCGCATGGGGTAGAAACTCCAAACTGGTTTTTAAAAAGAGTTAATGATTGCTGCTAAAAATGTCTAAGCTTTTGGACGCTCAACTTAGAAAGACAGTAAGTATTTTTTAGAGGCAGCAGATAGTTTGAGTATGAGAGTTACAGGTAAAAAGACAGCGCGTGGGTTTATCGAATTAACAGTGTTTCAGTGGATAGAGTTATGACAAGTACTGTTCCGGCAGCCGCAAGTCTAAACAAGTTTGAGAAGTTAAAGGTCGAGAAAGATGGGCTGGCAATCAGGGCGGAGCTTGAGGAGTTCGCCAAGGTTGGCTGGGAGGCGATGGATGAAACAGATCGCGACCATCGCTTGAAATGGTGGGGGGTGTTCTTTCGCCCTGTGACTCCTGGCAAGTTTATGCTACGGATGCGGCTACCCAACGGCATTGTCACCAGTGGGCAAATGCGGGTACTCGCAGAAGTGATTCAGCGCTATGGCGAAGATGGCTATGGTGATATCACGACCCGGCAAAATATTCAACTGCGCGGCATTCGGATTGAAGATATTCCAGATATTTTTAGCCGATTTGAACAGGCGGGGCTAACCAGTGTTCAATCTGGCATGGACAATGTTCGGAATATTACGGGTTCGCCCGTCGCTGGGATTGATGCGGATGAATTGATTGATACGCGGGGGCTGTGCCGCAAGGTGCAGGATATGATCACCAATAATGGCGAGGGGAATCCTTCTTTTTCTAACCTGCCGCGCAAGTTTAATATTGCGATCGCCGGGTGCAGAGATAACTCCGTCCACGCCGAAATTAATGACATTGCCTTTGTTCCAGCTTACCGAAACGACGTACTAGGCTTTAACGTGCTGGTGGGTGGTTTCTTCTCTGCCAAACGCTGCGACGCTGCGATTCCCCTAAAAGCATGGGTTGATCCGCGTGATGTGGTGGCTGTGTGTGAAGCGATTTTGTTGGTTTATCGCAACCACGGGTTACGGGCAAATCGGCAAAAATCTCGCCTGATGTGGCTGATTGATGAGTGGGGTGTGGATCGCTTTCGGGCAGAAGTTGAACAGCAAATGGGGCACGCATTGCAGCCGGAAGCCGAGAAAGATGAAATTCTGTGGGAAAAACGGGATCACATTGGCATTCATGCCCAAAAACAATCAGGGCTAAATTATGTGGGACTACACGTTCCTGTAGGACGGCTTTTTGCTTCTGATATGTTCGATCTAGCTCGTATGGCAGATATCTATGGTAGCGGCGAAGTCCGTCTC
>JBGTAZ010000240.1:0-4203 GCA_041749615.1 Leptolyngbyaceae cyanobacterium
TTGGTAGAGCAGTGTTATCGGTAAGAGTGGCACTTAGGGCAAGGGTAGGATTATCCACATCGCTGAAGGTATTGGCGGGGATGGTGAAACTCACTGCCGTATCTTCTGGACTGGATTGATTGCCCAGTGGATTAGCGACCACGGGCGAATCATTTACTGGGGCAATGGTGAGGCTGACGGTGGCGGTGTTAGAGGCAACGGTGCCATCGCTGAGAATATAGGTGAAGCTATCGCCGCCGTTGGCGTTGGCTGTGGGGGAGTAGGTAAAGCTGCCGTTGGCGTTGAGGGTAAGGCTACCGTTGGTGAGGGAAATAGGCGTACCCACATTGGCGGCGCTGCCATTTACAGCGGTGACAGTGAGCGGATTGCCATCCGGGTCGCTGTCAGCCCCGTTGGTGTTGGTGTTGGTGATCACGTTGCCCGTGAGCGGGGTGTCTTCATTGGTGGTGAAGCTGTCGTTGGTAGCTACGGGAGCGCTGTTGGTGGAGGTATTGAGTAAGACCGAGACGTTGTCGGAAAAAGCGTTTGCGATCGCCAGGTCGGCTTTGCCATCGCCATTGAAGTCCCCAATTGCCACGGAGCCGGGAAGATCGCCCATCGCAAAGTTAACGGCTGAGGCAAAGCTGCCCGCCCCATTGCCCAACAGCACTGAAACGGTGTCGGAACCAGCGTGTGCGATCGCCAGGTCGGCTTTGCCATCGCCATTGAAGTCCCCAATTGCCACGGAGGCGGGAAAATCGCCCACCGCAAATTTAACGGCTGAGGCAAAGCTGCCCGCCCCATTGCCCAACAGCACCGAGACGGTGTTGGAATCGCCGTTTGCGCTCACCAGGTCGGCTTTGCCATCGCCATTGAAGTCCCCAATTGCCACGGAACGGGGACCATCGACCGCCCCGAAGTTGGTGGCAGGAGCAAAGGAAAGCGCCAGCAACCCAGCATAGGGCTACACCAGCGAGATGTTCAGGCTATTCGTTGCTTCAATACTGCCCGTGGCAAATTCCAGATCCCAATCGCCACCCAGGGCACTGCTGCCCGTCAGGTTGGTGGATGCCGCCACATCTGCACCCGTGAGACTGGCAATCTGGCTGATAAAGCTTTGTCCAGTGGCATCCGCTGCCAAGTTGCAGCCATAGAACAGCAGATCGGCAGACTCGCTCAAGGCTCCTGACCAGGATTGCAAAATTCCGGCGTAGTCAATCAGGTTGGCGGTGTTGAGGCTGGTGTTGCCCAATTGCAGGGCGCGATCGCTGCCGTGGGAAAACACTGACACCGAGGATAGGTTGCTGTAATTCGCCAAGACTTGGCTGATCTGGCTCAGTTCATCTCCAGTAGGATTGAGCAGATAGACCGCAGTGTTGGGAGCGAGTCCATTTACCAGGGTTTGATAGTCGGGTAAGGCGACATCGACAAAGGCGATCTCGCTGCTCTTGGCACTGCTCCCGGTCAAAGACAGTGGTGCAGCCAGTGGGTCATTCAGGGTCGAGCGATCGCTCCATGCCGTATCCGAAGACGCTAGATTAGAACCTATGGAAACTAGATCAGAACGAAGTGCAGACTCAAGCATTTAATAACTCCAGACTATAAATATTTCAGAACAATTTGGCTCTCAACCACCAGAGAGCAGCCAGACTTGACCTATCAAAATAGTCAAAAATTCACAAATCTCTGCACAGATCTCCACACTGCGATTCTTCAAAAGAAGGTTTTCAAGCACAACAGACCTAATGCAGTTGCAACCGTACTATTACTTAGATAAAATCTAAGTAATATTATCTAAGTAAACGTAATAACTTTGAGGCAAACTCACAGGTAATTTACTATTTCTTTAAATAAAAAACTATACATGGCGACTGATGCATCCATTGCTAAATTTTTCTGGGCTACTAACAATCATTGGGTTCGCGAGCATGGTGATCACCGGGGCGATCGCTCCTATCGTCTATCCGGCTGGGATTTTTTTGGCTGTTGAGAGTGCCCAGGCTCAGCCAACACAGCCTCGTAAAGCCACTGCTGACCAGCTTTATCAACAAGGGCGGCAGCAGTATCAAATGAAGCAGTTTGCCGCTGCGCTTGACTCTACTCAATCTGCATTGGCGATTTATCGAGAGTTGAACGATCGCCCCAGCATGGCGCAAGTGCTGAATTTTTTGGGCAATGTTTTGATTCAGCAGAAAGATTCCGTCAAGGCGATCGCGGCTTATCAGCAAAGTTTGCAAATTGCCAAAGAGATCCGCGATCGCCGCAGTGAAGGCAATAGTTTAAACAACTTGGGGGCGATTTACTACCGCCAAGGCAACTATGCGAGGGCGATTGAAGTGATGGAGCAGGATTTGGCGATCTCCCGCGAACTAAAAAATCGTCCGAGCGAGCGAGAAGCACTCACTAACCTAGGCTTGGCATATCGGATGGCGGGCTATCCTGCCAAAGCCGTTGCCTATGAATTGCAAAGTATTGCGCTGGCACGAGCCTTAAACGAACTGTCCTTGGTGGCAGCGCCGATGCAAGCAGGGCTAGAATTTGCTGGGTCTCAAACTCGCAACCTAGGCACGGTTGCTGAAGGTTTTCGCGCCTGGTTTGTGTCTCCGTCTTTGCCGCCTGCCCCCAACCTGCGGGTGATCATTCGCAATGTCACGGCTGGCATGAACCAAAACCCATCTCCTTACACCGATCGCACCTACGACAAAGGCTGGATCTCCGAGGAATTGACTTTAGACTTTGGCACTAAACATAATGGTGATTCATTTGTTTTGGCAGACGGTAAGAACAGCTTAACCTACGAGATTAAACAGGGCGATCGCGTGCTGGAATCGGGTTCATTTAACGCGACCATTACCCGCCGTAAAACCCCAGCGCCTCCCGAAATTCCGCCCCCCGGAAAATCGCCATCCTTGGATGAAGATGGGCGGAACGGAGCGGGTTCATTTAGGTAGGCGATCGCACTTTTCCCAAATCTTGCGTCAGCGGTGCCTTTCACTGAGACGCGCAGATTTGAAAATCTGGCTGAGCGATCGGGCGGTAACTGTCGCTATGATGATCGTTAGAAACCTTAAAAACTCCATCCTATGGATTATCAAGAACACATCATTATCGATTCCCGCATTCGCAGTGGAAAGCCTTGCATCAAGGGTACTCGCATCACGGTAACTGATGTGTTTGATTATCTTGGAGGTGGAATGACCATTGCTGAAGTGTTAGATGATTTTCCCGATTTAACCTTGGCAGATATTCAAGCGTGCTTCGCCTTTGCCGCTGATCGCGATCGCCGTTTGGTGATGCCTGCCAATGAAGTTGCTGTTTGATGAAAATCTGTCGCCCAAGTTGCCTCAATTATTCTCTGTGCAGTTTCCGAGCAGTATGCATATTCGAGACTGTGGCTTGAAAGGTTTTCCTGATAAGACAATTTGGGAGTATGCTCGTGATCACGATTTTACGATTGTCTCCAAAGATTTTGACTTCTATCAGCGGAGTGTTCTGCATGGGCATCCACCGAAGCTAGTTTGGCTCCGCATTGGCAACTGCACTCGTGCTGAGCTAATTGCATTAATCGACAAGTTTCAAGATGAGATTCGTCGATTTGTTACAGATCCAGTTGAATCCGTTTTAGTGCTTAGTTGAAACCGTCAGATAGCCGCGATCGCAATTTTCCATGGGTTACATCCAATCAGCGATCGCCCGTTATTTTTCGCCAAACTTCTGCTTTGCCTGCTCGTAAACCTCAACCGTAATTTCGGCAATTTCCCGCTCACTGGCAAATTTTTCAATTTTCTTCCGGGCAGCCGGACGCACAAAAAAGGGAATTTCCTTTAATCGGGCTTCTGCCTCTGATGTCCACTGCATTGCATCGCTCATAATATCTACTCGTCGCGATTCGTGAAACGGTCGCGAAGCTTTCCATCGGACTCCCTACGGGAATCGCTGAGTTTTACAGACGGTGCCGTAACGGCTGATGACACTGTATTCGGTGCCTTTTGGGTCTTTGCTTGCCAATCAATCTCACCCGAAACGCCTGCCAAACCGCGATAGGACAGTTTTAGATCACTTGCGGCAGCAATGCCTTTCTCGGAAATATCCAGCGCTTTCACCAATGATGCCAGCGCGTATTCCAATTGATCCCCTGCATCTAGCGCCACCCAGCCTTCTGGAGTCAACTGGCGAAACTCAAAGTGGAGGTGAGGTCCGGTAGAGTTGCCCGTACTGCCCACA
>JBGTAZ010000241.1:0-2577 GCA_041749615.1 Leptolyngbyaceae cyanobacterium
AGTAGGGTTTAGCTTGGCGCTGTTGAGCGAGTTCGGCTGACTCCAACACCAACACGGCACCGCCTTCGCCCAAAACCAATCCTTCGCGATCTCGATCAAAGGGATAAGCGCCGGTTTGTGCCAAAGCGCCCATCTGGCGAAATCCGGTGAGGGTGAGTGGTGTAATTGGCGTTTCCACGGCTCCCGCAATCACGCGATCGCACTGCCCGGTTCTGACTAATTCATAAGCTTGGGCGAGCGCCCATAACCCAGTGGCGCAGGCTGCCATGGGAGACAGCACTGGAGCTTGGGTGCCGATTAGTCGCGCTGCTGCGATCGCGGCTCCATTGGGCAAGGTATCCAGCCAACTCCGCAGCCTATCATCGTGATAATTCCCGCCAACCGCCTGTTTTGCCAAGGCTTCCCACTGTGCCTGATGACCCCGACTAGAGCCAATCACCACACCGCAGTCAGGCAAAGGTGGCTCTAACCCTGCGTCCCTAAGTGCGGCAGAAACAACCCGTTCAGTCAAAGCTGCTAGGGAGATCGGGTGGGTAGCAATCAATGCCGCAGGAAACGGATCAAGATCCAGAAAAGGCTGATGGTATTGAATTCCAGAATTTCCTGCTAGCAACTGCTGCCAAGTGGATTCTAGGGAGCCGAGAGCAGAAACCAGCCCGATTCCCGTAATTACAACATCCATAAGCCCAATCGCAGCGAACCTGGCAACCGGACAAAAATATCAATTCTTTCGCTGCTATCTTTTACTCACGCGCCTTTTTTCAAATTGCCACCACTGACGACTTTAATCGACTCAATGCGATCTCCCTGTTGAATCTTATCAACGGTTTCCATGCCTTTCGTCACATAGCCAAAAACCGCATAGTCGCCATCCAAAAAGCTTAGGTCAGTCAGCGCCACATAAAACTGCGAAGAGGCAGAATCCGGTAAGGAAGAGCGAGCCATCGCGATCGCGCCACGAGTATGACGAAGTTTAGGTTTTGCAGAGATACCTGCTGTTCCAAAGGTTTGAGAATAAATCGGCTTATCCGCGCCTACAGGCTTGATTTCTAAGGGAATATACCGGGGTTTCGACGTGGCGGGATCAATAAAACTGCCGGTTCCCAACCGTTCAGACGGAAAATTAGTATCCTTGCTCTGGGGATCGCCCCCCTGCACGACAAACGGCTGAGGCTCACGCACAACCCGATGAAAAACCAATCCTGTGTAGACTCCTTTTTGTGCCAGGTCAACGAAATTTCCTGCGGTGATTGGAGCGTTTGTGCCATCGACTTCAAGGGTGATCGGCTCGCCTTTCACAATCATCTCAACGGTTGCCTTACCCTCCAATTTAGGCAGATTCGTCGCTTGAGCACCCGCCGCAATAGCCGTTGGGGTATCCGTTGGGCTTGCTGATGCTTGAGTGGTTACTTGAGAGGAACAACCCACAATAGTCAACGCACCTAGCACTAGAAAAAGAGAAACAAAACGCCGAAAAACTTTCATAATTAAAACCCATTCCCAAATCTAAATTCTGTCAAATCCTGCCAAATTCATCAAAAGTGAGATCTGATCGACTCCGCAAATCTGAGCATGAGCCGATTCGATCGCATAGAAAATGCCTCAAACGCTTTTCGGCAAAGTCACTATAGACCTTCTAAAGGAACGCCTAAAAAGCGAGCCAGATCAGCCCCTTGATTCTCCAGTGCCGAAAGCGCCAACGGTTGCCCTACCCGTGTTAAGGGTACATCTCGCAGCCCTTTAACGCGCAAATAGAGTGACCGTTTTGGGTTGATCCCTTCTCTCAAATCCACCCGAATTGACTGGACATCCTCTGTTTTGCAGGTCACTTCAATCTGGCGATTTTTTCCAGGGAACCCCCACCGAAAAATTTTGATCTGACCTGTGGCGCGATCGAACTCGTTATAGCCACCCCCCACATCCCAAAAAATGGTCAGCCATAGATAAAGTGCAAACAAGGTGCCCACGGTGCCATAGAAGCCCATTGCAATCCCTTGAGGAATAAAAATCAGACGGGTGGGATCGGAAAATGGTAAGAGATTCACTTTGAGATAGCTGGAGATGCCAGCTAGTAAAAATCCCGTCCCCCCGATTGTGACAACAACAGCCGATAAATAATTGCTGGCGCGACGAGAGCCAACCACAGTTTGTCGCAGGAGTTGCTGTTCTTTAGACGGTGTTTGTGCAGTCATAAGTACAACTCAGTTCGTGTTAAATATTAGAGGGTGTTTCTGTTCCATCTTATCGGATGGGAAGGCTCTCATCGCCTTGTCATAATTCAAAACTACAGCTTGAAAGGTCGTTTTTAGATTAAGACATTCCTGAGAATCTACGTATCAGTTTGTAAAATTTCTGATATCTCCTATGATATATAGACATATGAGCCTTTCACTCTAGACCTTTTGCACTTTTAGTAACCCTAGAGGATTTGAATCCATGACCGTAGCAATGGGGCGCGCGCCTGCAAAACAAGGGCTGTTTGATGCTCTTGATGACTGGCTGAAACGCGATCGCTTTGTCTTCATCGGCTGGTCCGGCTTACTGCTATTCCCCTGCGCCTACATGGCAATCGGCGGA
>JBGTAZ010000242.1:0-20983 GCA_041749615.1 Leptolyngbyaceae cyanobacterium
AAAGCCCGACCCTGTGCCGCGCTGCACTCGCTGGGATGGCTCTTGCCCCCGTTGCCCTTGCCCCCGCTGCCCTTGACCAAACAGTGAACCAAAGTCGAGGTTATCCAGAGGTTGTTCCACTGCACGGCTGGAATCAATCCGAACGACGGCAGGACCCACTTGCGCCACAATGTCTGCTACGTAGTCGGGTGCACTAGGATTGGTCGGGCGGGGGGGTGCTTCAAATTGCACCTGCTTTGGTTCGGCAGATGCAATCTGTTCGATGGGGTTGTTCCCTACCAGCGAGTTTGTACATCCAGTGCTGGCAGCGATCGCAGCGAATGCGATTAACGACAATGGCAGCTTTAAAGAGGCGTTCATGGGGTTTTAGTCCTAACCAAATTCACGGTGACTCATTTAATCTAGCTCCCTTATATGAAGTTGGTATGTAATTCATATCAACGCGGCATCGCGTTTATTTCAGCCAAATTACGCTGCGCTGTAGGGGCAAGTCTTCAAGTGCCTCCTAGTTCCGCAAGTTCGCCCACCCTGAGGGATTTTAGGCAACCCTTCTTCTCTCAAAAGAAGGGTTATAAATAGGGCTATTCATCCCTATATTCATTAACGCCTGATTTTTTGTTGGATTCTCCCTCAAATGGCTGAACGCCCGTTGCTGGATAGGAATTATCGTCAGGACCAAAAATGCGAGAAATAGCAGCAGAGAAATATTGGATGATATCATCAATGAATTTTGGCATGGTCATTATTGCCTCCAGTGAAGCTAATTGAAGTGGATGAGTTTAGCTTGCTTGTGTGAGCGATCGCACTTTCCTTGCTGCGCGATCATCTGACTCTTTTAGTATGAATACTTCTGGGTACGATTGACTGTTTCGCATTAATTGTTCAAGTTAATGTTGCAGTTTCTAACATTTTGAAAAAGGGGCGTGGGTTTTAAATGCCCAACCTCTGTTGATGTTGTTGAGCGCAATAAAAACCCTAAAAAACTATTGTTTAGATTGACTGGATTCCAATGGGGCGATCGCAGATTTTGCCTCGGTTGTTGCCGATAACCAACGATTGGCGATCGGCATTCGCCAACCCACCCCAAAAGCGCGATCGGTGATTTTGAGAACAGGGGGAGCCTGCCGCCGTTTGAATTCAGCGCGGGAGACAAGGCGAGTAATTTTGTTGACGATCGCGGGGTCATGTCCCGCTGCCACAATTTGGTCAGGGGTTTGCTGATTTTGGATCAGCCGCGCCAAGATGTCATCCAAAATTTCGTAGGCAGGCAGGGAGTCTTGATCCACCTGACCGGGTTTGAGTTCGGCACTGGGCGGCTTGGTTAGGATGTTGGAGGGAATGATTTCAAGTTTTGAGTTTTGTAAGTCCTTCGGACTGGCTTTGCCAATGCGTAGCGTTTCCGTAGGAAATATTTTGAGTTTTGAGTTTTCACAATTCACTCCTCTCGCCTGCTGATTCAGCCATTCGCAGATGGAATAGACGCGGTTTTTGGGCACATCGGCGATGACGGCAAGACCGCCGTTCATGTCGCCGTAGAGGGTGCAGTAGCCGACTGCCATTTCGGATTTGTTGCCCGTAGACAGGAGCAAATGCCCAAATTTGTTGGCGATCGCCATTAGCAAATTGCCACGAATCCGAGATTGGATGTTTTCTTCGGCGATACCAAACTCCGTTCCAGTGAACATTGCATCTAGCGTGTGATCGTAGCCCGTCATCAGTTCGCCGATCGCTAGGGTTTGGGTGTGAATGCCCAGGTTTTCGGCTAGCTCTAGCGCATCGTTGACAGAATGGTCAGAACTATAGGGCGACGGCATCAGCACCCCCAAGACATTCTCTGCCCCCAAAGCTTCAGCGGCGATCGCGGCAACTAGGGCAGAATCAATCCCACCGCTCAAGCCAATCACTGCTTTTGTGAAGCCACATTTACGGGCATAATCGCGCACCCCCAACACCAACGCTCCCCAAATTTCCGCATCTTCGTTTTCGGGCGGCAGGGCGATATCCTCTGGCATGGCGACTAAATCGTTCGTTGCCAGGTCATATTCCACTACCAATAAATCGGTTGCGTAGGCGTAAGCGCGACCGATCAGGTCTCCTTGGCGATTAAATGCCACACTATTTCCGTCAAAAATCAGGTCATCGTTGCCACCGACCTGGTTCACATACACGAGGGGCTGATTAAAGCGGATGGCGGCGTGCTTCAACATTGCCTCCCGCAACTGCTGTTTGCCTGCGGTAAAAGGCGATGCCGAAAGATTAATGATTAAATCGACTCCCAGACCCGCTAAGTCGGCGATCGGGTTGACCTGATAATTGCGCTTGCCCCAAAACTCTTCATCGTTCCACAGATCTTCGCAAATGGTGACCCCGATATGAAGCGGGCTAGCGGTTGGGGATTGGGAACTAGGGGGCAACCAAAAATGGTTCGCTTCCTGTCCCGCTTCAAAGTAGCGGTCTTCGTCGAATACGTCGTAAGTCGGTAATAGCCGCTTATGAAACACTTGTTGAATCTGTCCGTTTGCCACCAATGCCACGCTATTAAATAACGGTTTACCGCCTTCCTGTCTGGCTTGGGAGTTTGCTGTAACGATGCCGATTAAAGCAGTCAACTGAGGCGGTAAGTCTGTGGCTAGCTGATTTAGAGCGATCGCCATCGACTCGATAAAATCGGGATGCATCAATAGGTCGCGGGGTGGATAGCCGCAAAGGGAAAGCTCTGGAGTCAAGAGCAACTGTGCGCCCTGTTCGACTGCCTGATTTGCCGCCGCTAAGATCTGCTGGGCATTGCCAGCAATGTCTCCGATTGTGGGATTGAGTTGGGCGATCGCAATTTTTATCATTACTCTGTGCTTCTACAATTTTTAATATCATTACTCTAAGTAGATTCATCTCTCATAAGAGTATTGCCTCTTTCAAAACGCGATCGCGAATCCGCTCATGCAGGTTTTCAGCCTTGGCGACATCCAATTTACGTCCCAACAAATCTTCAAGGTCTTGAATTAGCCCAATCCGATTCAACAAACTTCGACCTGCTTCAATTTCTACCAAAAAGTCTACGTCGCCATCGGGGCGGGCTTCACCTCGCGCTACCGAGCTAAATACGCGAATGTTAGATGCGCCATGATGAGCCGCGATCTCCAAAATCTCTTCTCGCTTGTTGCCCAATACCTCTGCAATTCCCAATCCTCTTGCTTGCTTCATCCTCCTGCCTCCTTGGTTAAATAAACACGAGCGCCTTATCTTTGAGGGGTGCAAATGCTTCGGCATCAAAGCGGTAGAGGCTGGCGGGTCGTCCGGCTCCACGGGAGACTTTGACTCTGGTGTCGGCTAAAAAGCCTAGTTTGAGTAGGCGCGATCGAAAGTTGGAATAATCCGAAAAGTTGTCGCCTAAAACGGTGGTGTAAAGCTGATACAAATCGCTGAGGGTAAACAGTTCTGGCAGCACTTCAAAGGCGACGGGGCTATATTCCAGCTTGTTTCGCAAGCGCCGATGACCATATTCCAACACCTGGTTATGGTCAAATGCCAGGGCTGGCACTTGGCTGAGGGGATACCAGGCAATGCCGCTCACCCCATCGGCGATCAGTTCCGCTTCCGCAAAGCGCACTAGGGCGAAGTAGCTCACCGCTAGGTAGCGATCGCCGTAGCTATCTGCCGATTCACGCGGGTCGCGCTGGGGACCGCCAAAGGTATAAAGCTGCTCTAAATAGAGGTTTTTGGCGCGAATTTTTTCCGCCAGAATTCGGTAGGCGGCATCTTCTAGCGATTCGCCTTGCTGGACGAGCGTCCCTGGCAGGCTCCACTGTCCTAGGAAAGGGTTTTCGTCGCGCATGACCAGCAGCACGAGCAAGCGATTTTGCCCAGTGTCTACGGAAAATATGACATTATCGACTCCTACTTTGAAGTCGGCTAGCGGTGGGCTGTCTGGCACTGGAGTTGCTTTTTTGGGGATGCGTCCTCGCATTCGTATAGGTGCTCCCGGTGAATGTAGTCTTCGATCGCAGCGGTGAGTCCGTTGGTATCTTTATGGTTTCGGTAGGCAGTGGAAGAGATATCGGGACCCATGAGATCCGCGATCGCCATCCTGGCTCCTCTCTGCCTCAACTGCGCCAACGCTGCCTCACTCAAAGGATAGCCCGGTCTTGGCACAATTAGCAGATTCACTTCTCGTAATAAATCCTCAATCTGATACCACGTCGGCAATTGGGCTACCAGATCAGAACCGCCTACAAACGTAAAATTGGCATCAGTCCAACGACGTTTGGCAATCTCTAAGGTATGAATGGTGCGCGGCTGGCTCAGTTCTGGGAAACACTGCACATTGGGGCGAGATCGCCGGAGGTCATGAATCAGCAGTTTTAGCATTTCCAATCGATGCGCCAGCGGGGTTTGATCCGCCTTGAAAGGGTTATCAGAAGCCCACACCGCTACCGCATCAAAGCGATAGGACAACCACCCTAAAATTCTCTGGTGCCCAATCGTGGGTGGGTCGGCGCTGGTTCCAAAAAGAGCGATCGTTTGCATAAGCGTTTGGGGTTGGGAGTACGGAGTGTGGATTTTTGAGCCATGCGAAACGCACCATCCACCCAGATTAGTGAGTCCGTTGAGTCTGGGCAATCAGGGCGAGCAGGGCAGGGGATGGATCGACAGTCATAGACTGAGGCTGCTGAATTTGGCGGATAGCAGGGGGAAGGCTGGCGACGGATTGGGTGGTGCGGTGGGCGATCGCATTGAGCGATTCAGGTGACTGGGTTAGCTTGCCATTTTGCATCACCAGTTGGAGGAGGGGAAGAGAGTTTTGTTCGCGTAGCGTGTCCGTAGGAGATATTTTGGGTTTTGTTCGCGTAGCGTCTCCGAAGGAGATATTTTGAGTTCTCAATTTTTGCCCTGTTTCCTGCTCCTCGTCTTCTGTCATTAGCCCTAAGCGATCGCCCACTGCCACCCCATTTTCATACTGCCGGAAAATCTGCTTGCGACCGGGATAGGTGACTTTACCTGTGGCTTCTTTCATGACGGGAATGCTGTCAATTTCCACCAGTTTATAAACGCCATTGACGGGTGATCCTGTCACGAGTTGGGTGCCCAGTCCGTAGCCGTTGATGCAGGCTCCGGCGGCTTTCAGTTCAGCAATTTTGAATTCATCCAGATCTCCGCTAGCAAAAATGGGCACGTTGGGCAAAAGCTGCTGAATCTGTTGGGACAGCGAGACTAAATCGCCAGAATCGAGACGGACTCCGGCTAAGTGAATTTCGCCGGACTGGACTTGGGCGGCAAGTTTTTTAGCAGCGGCGATCGCGTCGTAGGTATCAATCAACAGCGGCGCACCGGGAAAGTAGCGGTGAAAGGCGGTGAAAGCTTGGGCTTCGGTGCCTCGCGTTGCCGCCAATGCCATCACCAGGGAATGCGCCATCGTGCCAGCGGGCTTGCGCCCCAACTTGAGCGCCGCCAAGACATTCGAGGTGGCATCTAAACCACCTGCCAAAGCCGCCCGTGCTGCCCAAACGGAGGCTTGAGGGCTGAAAGCGCGGCGCGTGCCAAACTCTAGCAGCGTGGATTCTGCCCCTGCCACATCTCGCAGCCGCGCCGCACGGGTGGCAATCAACGTTTGATAATTCAGCGTGTTCAACAGGTACGTTTCCACCAGTTGCGCCTGCCAGAGAGGCGCTTCTACCCTTAGTAGTGGCTCATTGGCAAAGACTGCTGTTCCTTCGGGCACTGCCCACACATCCCCCGTAAATTCTGCCTCTGCCAACAAAGTCCAAAACGCATCGGGTGCGTGGTCAAAAATTCCGGTGGCTTGTAGTGCCGCAATTTGAGCCGAACTAAAGCGCAGTTTTCCCAAATAATCCAATGCTTGGGCTAATCCCATGGCGATTAGATAGCCAAAGTTTTGGGGTAAGCGCCGGGTAAACAGTTCAAAGCTGGCGTGTTGCTGTTCCAACCCTTCACCGACGTAGCAAGCGGTCATGGTGAGTTGATACAGATCGGTGAGCAGGCTGTAATCTTCGGGGGCGATCGCCAAATCTAGGTCGTCTACCACTGCCCCTACAGGCTGCTGATTGAGTAGCGTAGATGTGTTCATGCTCTACCTGGAACAGTGCCTTTTAATTATAGTGATAAAAACCATAATTTAATCAATAAAACTAGCCGGCGGCAATAATTTTCATCCTGCTTTACCCTGCCAAACCTATTCAAAGTTTGCAAGCGTAGAGAATTCAGAGATTTTGAATTTTAGAAGTTATAGTGAATTCTATTAAAACAACAGCTTTTCTGTCGGTATTATCGAACCTTTTGCCCCACCATTGATTGAGAAACATCTCACTTTTGGCGGTTTGTCTCTAGATGCCGAAGGAACGATTAGAATCTGTAGAAACATTACACTGGGAGCTTTTCGGGCATAATGACGGCATTGTTTTATGTGCACATCCGCTTGGTTTCGTGCCAATGAGTCTAACTGAATGGGTCGCGCAAATTAAGAGTGTGGCAGACATGGTTGTGTATGTTTGGCTGGGGGCGATCGCGATCGCCTTCCTATTTGGCAAAAAAATCCGCCAGTGGGGATTCAGCCTGCGAACGTTGCCAGGGCTGTGGAGTCCGCCCATGGGCGAATTTGTCAATCAGCCCTATCGTTATCTCACCCAAAATGCCGAATCTTTTCTCTTTTTAGGTGGCTTACTGTTGCTGCGGGGCACTCGCGATTGGGTCATCGTCACCCTGGGCGCGCTTCTAATTGATTGTTGCAACGGCTTACTCTTTCCCAAAAGCGCTAAATATTTTGGGGCAAATAGCATTCTGTTCAGCTACCTTGGGTTTCTGCTGCTGCGCGGCTACGTTGAAGGCGGCATTATTGCCATTTTAATGACCATCTTAGTGGGCTTTGTCTGTAGCAAAATGCTTTGGGGCATGGTGCCCTTAGCAAATTCTCCCGGCTGGAAGGGGCATCTCCTCAGCTTTATGGGCGGTGTGCTACTGGCATGGAGTCTAGATGCGATCGCGCCCTTCTTCCCCATTAGCCAAGTTTGGTAAACATTCTCATGGGTTGTAAAAACACGAGTTGTTAGCGGACTAAGGGATTTTATTTTGGGCGGCGGCGATCGCGGTTTGCTCAATTCGTTTTAGCCGAGTTTCGGGGCGTTTAGCGCTCTCAATCCAAAAAAGAATATTTTTTTTAGAAGAGTTGTTGAACGTCTCAAAGTTTTGCTGGGCGATCGGGTTGATAGCCAAGGCAGTGATTAGATCGGCTGGCATGATCAGGGCTTCTATGGCATCTAATATCGTCCAGGAATTGTCCTGCTGGGCGGCAGTAATCTTTGCCAACCCTGCATCCGCCATCAATCCTTGATCGATCAGTTCTGCAATATATTGCTTGTTTAACTTTGACCAGACGCTTTTGGGTTTGCGGGGCGTAAAAATCTGTTGATAGCGTTCTTCATCAATGGATTTTACTTTGCTGTCAATCCAGCCAAAACAAAGGGCTTCTTTGACGGCTTCAGCATAGAGGACGCTAGGCTTGCTACTTTTTACTTTGTAGTAAATTAGCCAAATGCCAGAGGAAAGCCGATGATTTTGCTCCAACCAACCTCGCCAAGTTGCGCGATCGCTGGCATAAATGCTTTCTATTTGCTCATCCATCCCCATACAAGCAACTCGCCCCTTTCTCTATCCCCGATTCAACCCAGACACCAGCGCCTCTCCCGCCTGATAGGTAATGCCAGCTTGCTTAAAGCGACGTAACGCTTCCCCTAAGCGATCGCAATCGGCAATCAAACTAATTCGCACATAGCCTTCGCCACCCTTGCCAAACGCATTCCCCGGCGTGACGACCACGCCCGTTTGCTCTAGCACCGAGAAGGCAAAATCCGTAGAGCCAATGCCGGGTGGACACGCGACCCACAGGTACATCGTGGCTTTGGGTTTCGGCACTGTCCAGCCGAGTTCTCCTAAGCCTTGAATTAAGAAATCGCGGCGAGTGCGGTAACGGGCTTGCACTTCGTGTAAATACACATCTGGCAGTTGTAACGCGGTTTCCGCTGCCGTTTGCAGCACCCGAAAAATACCGTAGTCGAGGTTGGTTTTTAGCGTCCGCAATCCCTGCACCACATGGCGATTACCCACCACAAAGCCAACCCGCCATCCTGCCATGTTGTAGGTTTTGGAGAGTGTATGAAACTCTACGCCAATATCCATTGCCCCCGGAATTTCGAGCAGGCTGGTGGGCTGATAGCCATCAAACGCCAGTTCTGCGTAGCACAAGTCATGCACCAGCAAAATTTCGTAATGGCGAGCAAAAGCAACGGCTTCTTCAAAAAACTCACGCGGTGCGGTGGCGGCAGTGGGGTTGCTGGGATAGTTAAAGTAGAGGATTTTTGCCCGTTGCGCGATCGCTTCAGGAATCGTCGCAAAATCAATCACCCAGTCATTTTCGGGTTTGAGCATCACATCGTAAATTTCGGCTCCGGCAATCAAAGGACCGCGAAAGTGAGCCGGGTAAGCCGGACTGGGCACCAGCACCAGATCGCCAGGATTGACATAGGCAAGCGCGAGATGGGTTAAACCTTCCTTGGAACCCAATAGGGGCAATGCTTCCCCTTCTGAATCCAGTTTGACTCCATAGCGGCGCTGATACCAATCGGTAATCGTGCGGCGAAAGCTGGCAGTCCCTTCAAAGGGGGGATAGCCATGGTTGGCGGGATCTTGTAAGGCGGCGATCGCGGCATCCACGACAGGCTGAGGTGTTGCACCATCTGGGTTTCCCATCCCCAGGTCAATCAGATCTAACCCTTGCTGACGGGCGTTTACCTTCAATTCATCGAGCCGCGCAAACACATAGGGGGGCAGCGTTTTCAGCCGATCTGCTTGGGTCAGCCAATCCAAGTTCATTGCGACACCTCATCAATAGAAAGTTTAGAGTGAGGCAACGAGAATAGAGCGGTATCACTCTTGCCGCCCACTTGGGAGCCGCCCACTTGGGAGCCGCCCACTTGAGAGCCGCCCACCGGAGAGGGGATACTGTCCTCATCTCCCCGTTTTCCTACGGCTCCACAGGTTGCAGTGGTAGACACCATGGCTGCCATTAACTGAGCCGGTTCTACTTCAAACGGCAACCGATGAATATCAGAAGACTCTGCACAGGCGATTTCTGCGGCTTGTTGTAAGTCTGCGATCGAAATCGTTGCCATCCCCAGATCGGTCAAGCTTTGGGGCAACCCAATTTCTGCATAAAACTTCAGCAGTTGTTGCCGTGCCGTTGCCGCTAGTTGGCTCCCCTGCACTAATTCTTCTAACCGTAGCTGCACCAAAATTCCATATGCCACCTTCTCGCCGTGAAGAGTGCCGTGGCTTGCCGTTAGGTGAGTTAAGCCATTGTGAACGGCATGGGCGGCAACCGTGCGGCATTGGGCACCCCCTAACCCGCCAATCACGCCTGCCACTAGCACTGAGGCATCTACAATATCTTGCCAGTCTTCGCTGCCGAGGTTTTGCAGGGCGGCAAAGGATTTTTGCAGCAAGATATCGCGCAACACTCTTGCTTGCTGCACGGCACCGATTAGCAGAGTGCGTTGAGAATGACCACTGCTCACAGAAGCTTCATACCACTTGGCGATCGCGTCTCCAATGCCCGCTACCAGAGTTCGTTGAGGAGCCGTCGCAATCAGGTCATAATCCAGCACGAGTAGCTGAGGACAGTGGGAAAGGGGGACATCATATAAAAAAGCGCCGTCTTCAGAATAGACATTCGACAACGCCGTCCAAGCGGCACAGGTTGCCCCTGAAGTGGGAATCGTCACCACGGGCAAGCCGCATTGATGCGCCAATAGTTTAGCGGTATCGAGTGCTTTGCCGCCGCCCACCCCAATAATCACCTCTGCCTGATGGGTCTGCACTGCCAGCCGTAATGCCGCTAACGCCGATTCGCTGCAATTGGAGGCACAATTGGCTTGAGTGGCATGAAGGTGATGCTCTTTGAAGATAGGCTGGAGCAGTGGAAAAACCAGCGCTAATGAGCGATCTCCCCCGACCACTAAAGGACGCTGACCTAATTGGGCGATCTCGCTGCCAGCCTTTGCCAGCACGCCCTGCCCACGAATGACTTGAGCAGGCGCAACGCACAAAGTCGGCAGAATGGCGGAATGGTTAGACATGGCAATTAAAGTTTTTAAGAAAAAACGATAGAAGATATTTACCTAGGAAATTTATCTAGGAAATTGACCTAGGAAGCCGCCGCTTTAGGCAATTGGGCAAGCTTTGCTGGATCAAGATAGACTTCCATTTGGTCGTCGTAGCGCGAGGCAAGCGATCGCCGCACTTCACCCAGATAGAGCGGAACCGACACTCCCGGTTCCGGATGCAGAATGGTTCGCATCCGGATCGTCATTTTATCAGCCCCTTGAGCGGGTCGCCCCGAAGAGTATAGATCGGCGGCTGCCTGTCGCAATGTCGCTTCTAGCTGTGTTCGGGTTAAGTTGGGCGCTACGGCAATAACCACAGTCGTTCCACCATTATCAAACACGCGCGAAAACTGCGCGGCATCGGGAATGGATGGGCGGATATAAAAGCCTAGGCTCAGGGCGTATAAGCCGCCCGTTAATACTGCCATAAAACTCGTAATGCCTACCAAACGGAAGCGGATGCCCCATTTGAGCAGAAAACCGAGAACCATTAAGACGGCGCAAAAGATTGTGAAATATCCAACCCATTGAGCGATCGCGGTAATTTGAGCCGTTAGTGCCATAATGCAGTCAAAAATCTAAGGTTTAATCATACGGACGTAGCCCAGCGATCGCGGTCAAATCTTAGTCAAACCACCAACCTTAGTCAAACAACCAGGCTTTGACCCGCTCCAAGTTTTTCCAACCGGGTTTGCGAACTAAGCCATCTTGGATATTATGTTCTACTTCTTCTCGCAGTTCAGCCGCAACCATGATAATTTGCTGAGTCAGTTCAATATGTTCCCGGACTCCCTTCTTGCCCGCTTCTAACATTGCTAACGATAAATTGACCCGCGCTTGAGGATCTTGAGGATTCAGCTTGACCGCTTTTTGAGCCGTATCGTAGGCTTTGCTGGGCTTTTCAGTCAACAAATAGAGCCACGATAAGCAAGTCCAAGCGGAACTCGTTTTGGGAGCGCGATCGCAGACTTCCTTAAACACGGGAATCAGCGCTTCGGGGTCTTCCCCTGCCTTATACCGCTCAAGTCCTTCATCAAAGAGAGTTTCAACAGTCTGAGTCATAGGTGGAAAATGCAAAAATCATCAAAATAGGCGATCGCGAACCGTGAGCAATTCAGCGATTAGCCAGAACCCTACTTTACGCCGAAAACGACTTGCCACAGCCGCAAGTTTGGTTAGCATTAGGATTGGTAAATTGAAATCCGCCCCCAATCATGGCATCGCTGTAATCGAGCTGCATCCCATATAAATACAGGAGACTTTTTGGATCGCACACCACCTTAAAGCCTTCGTAGTCATACACTTCATCCGTTGCCTGGATGTTCGCAGGATCTTCAAAATCCATCATGTAAGACATGCCAGAGCAGCCGCCCCCTCTCACGCCAACCCGTAAACAGAGGTCAGTTCCTTGCTTTTCGCGAAGTGCCAAAACATGGCTGAGGGCAGACTCACTCATCAAAATTCCGCGTTGCTGAGATTGTGTCGCTTGGGTCATTAGATTCAAACTCCTTGGCAATCACGAATATAAATCGCGTGTATTTTTCATATCATCTTCCATCTTACCAAGGATAGATCAGGTCGCGAAAGCCAATGCTTTCTAGTCAACAATTGTTGAACGTTGGCAAAATCCCACGTAGCAGCAAAAACCGGAAGCAGTAAGATGAATATCTACCCGCTGATCAAGCATAATTTTGATACCTGCTTTTGAATTTGGGTAGCGTTGCCTTTACCGCTTTGTGAATGTCTATGAATGCACTCAATCGTTCTACCCGTCGTCGCCTCCAACAACTCAAGCAAAGCCCTTCTAGCATATGGGAAGGCGATCGCCGCCAGTTGTCTGGAGTTCAAAACTCAGATTGGCTGGAACCCGGTAGCATTCCTGCAACCGATGGAGACTGCATTCTCTGGGTCGATGGCTCTCAAGGAATGGTCAGGGCAATGGATGTTGTTACGCCGGATACGGGTTCCGAAGCAGTGGTGCGAACGCTAATTCGAGCGATGGAGCATCCCCACAATCCGGGAACGCCTGCCCGACCCAAAAAGATTGTGGTGCGCGATCGCGAACTACAGTTTTTTTTGCGAGGCGTGCTACAGGATCTCGACATCACCCTCGATTACATGCCTGATCTGCCGCTGATTGACGAAATTTTTCGGGGGTTTCAAGAAACAATCGGCACTCCTCAGCCCCAACTGCCGCCTTCCTATGAAGCAGCCCTCCTCACTAAAGTGGATGAAATTTGGCAGGATGCCCCTTGGGGAGCGCTTGCCGACCATCAAATTCTGGCGATTGAACTGAATCGGTGGGATGTCGAAACGCTCTATGTTTCCATCATGGGCATGTTGGGCATGGAATTTGGCGCTTTGTTTTATCGCTCGCTCGATTCACTCAGGCAGTTTCGGCGACGGGCAATTGATCAAAGCTCGATTGAAGAAATGCAAGAAGCTTTTTTGGGTCAAGATTGCTTATTTGTGACCTACGAAACTGCTGAGGATGATTTAGAAGAAATCCCGCTGGATTTTCAGCAGCGATCACCGGATGAAATTGAACCAGTGTTTGGTAATTTGCATCCTTTAGAAGGGTTGCGATCGTTTTTATATAACGAAGAAGCGGCAACCCTGCTGGTGGGCTTAGAAGCCCTGCATCGCTTTATGGGGCAGCATCGCCAAAAATTCAAAAACGATGCCTTTCCACCTCTCAGCAGCCGCTACAAAATTCCGCTGCCTGATGAAACCGATGCTGACAAAATAACCCACATTTCGGTCAAGGTAACGACCCTCCCTGATCTGGCGAACGAACTATTGGACATGGAGGAAGAAGACGGAGACTTGGAATTGTCCTTTCCGATCGTGCGAGACGATCTCGTTCCCGATAACTCCTTCCTAAGTTTGGGCATGATGCCCTGGGAAGTGCTAGAAATGCTGCGAATTGGTGGAGCCTACTATCAATCCAAAGAAGCGCTGACTCAAGGGGGCGAAGGATTGCCAGTCGTCATGATTCAAACGTCTCGCCCCAAGGCAAAAACTCTGATTGAAGAACTACAAGCTGCCGGTGGTTTACAGGGCATTTGTTTTAATCCCGGCGAAAACCCTTTAGAGGGCGATCGCTACGATATTGGCTTATTGCAAACTGGCAATGGCGATTTACACCTGTTTGGTGAGTTTGGTGAAACCGATCCAACTCACGCCGCTGCTCGTAAAAAATGGGATCAGCGCTGCAAAAAAACAAAAGGAGTCTGTGGGCTGATTATTGCTAAAGGCTTAACCGGAGCCGCACGGGGTAATCCACAATTCAAGGATATGCTGGCATTGTTTGAAGCCAGCGCCATTACGACCACCGACCTGGGGTTAGGGACGCTACAACTCACCATGGCGACGGATGAGTTTTGAGGGGAAAAGTGCGGAGTGCGGAGTGCGGAGTTGGGAGTGCGAAGATAGAAGAAATTCAAAACTAAGAACTCAAAACTAAGAACTCTACCTCGTCTTCCTCCCTCCGTACCTCGTACTCCGCACTCTTCAAAATCTTGCCTCGTACTCAAATTGGGCGCGGGTGTCGCCAGAAAAGTCGGTGGAGCCACGGAATAGGATGCGATCGTTAATCCGGTAGCGCAACCCAAATTGAGGCGATTGATCATTGGTTAGCACCTTTAGAATACTGACTGAAATACTGGGAGTGATATCCAGCGATGCTTCCGCTCCAAGCCCTAGGGTGCTAGTTTTGCCTGAGCCGCGTCCTACATCGGTGGTGGTTGTCGGGAACAGGCGAAACTCGCTGAGTCCTAGTGCGTTACCGATCGCCGTTTGAACGTTCGTGAACAGAGGCGTAGACCCCGCCAGGTTGGCAATTCCGAGCAGCGTATCGCCGCGCCCAAAGGTATCGACAAAGCCACCCCCAATCAACGACACAATTTCTTCCTCGCTGCGGGGTGGGCTACTGGTCAGTTCTAGAATGTCTGCCAATTGGCTAGCCGGTCCATTCACCTCTGCCCGCACTCGCACGGTTTGCAACGACCCAAAGCTAGATGCTGGGGTGGGCACATCTAAAATTTCGGAGGGCGCAAGCACCAATGGCTGACGACGGTTGTTGACTTGAGCCACCAGTGCCACTAAGCGAATATTGAGTTCGGGGTCAAGTTGGCGGGCGGGAGTAAAGGTTGCGGTTTGGGCAAAGCCGCGTTCTAGGGAGAATTGGGTTGTGAATAGGTAGAGTTGTCCGGCAGTGAGGCGGATCACGCCCTCAGGGCGGATTTCGTTAAAGTTGCCATTGACCGTCAGGTCGCCCTTGGCGATGAAATTAAGCAGGGGCGGCTGCACAATGGCAACGCGATCGCCCAGTGTTAATTGCAACCCAGCAAATTCTACCCCAGGCGTATTATCCGCATCGCCTCCCGACTGAGCGGCGACGGCTGCCGGATCGGAGAGTGACACCTTGCCATTGCTGAGCACCACAGTACCGCCAAGTGTGGGGTTTAGCGCCGTTCTTCCCACAATCACTTCCCCATCGACACCGCCCTGATAAATGCCTTTGAGGTTGAGGGCAATTTTTTTCAGCGCCACGGTTAAGGGGCTGTCCAAATCTGGATCTCCAGAGGGGAGTCGTCTGGATAAAGGCAGCACTCCTTGGGCGGTCACACTGCCCTCGCTAAAGATGCCGACGATTTTTTCAACCCGGATGCGATCGCTATCAAATCGGGCAATTCCAGTGACGTTGGTTAAAGGATCGGGTAATGCGCGTGCCTGTAAGGTGGCATTGTTCACGGTTACGGTGCCTGTGGCGATCGGGTTATCTAGGGTGCCGCGTACTTTTACCTTGACTTCGCCTTTGCCGCTGACCCAACTAACTTGATTGGTCAGCACATTCAGCAGCGCTAATCCTTCGTCTTTTACGTTTAGATCCAGGCTGATTTGGTCGCTGGCGGGGGCAACTGTGGCAAAGGGCAACTGAAACGGCAAGCTGCCAGTCACGCCCAAAGGTTCTGTTTTAACGATCGCCACCGTGGTGGTAAAGTCGAGCCGTGCATCGGCGTAGGTAAAGTTGCCCCGCGCTTCTTGAACAGGAGTGCCATTCAGAACCCCGTTAGCAAGGCTAAAGGAACCCAGGGCTTGAGGATTGGTAAACTTGCCAGAGAGGGTGGCGGAGCCATTGAGCAGCCCTTCTGAGGTGACGGGCAGGTCAACAAACCCAGTCAAAACATCTAGGGGTAGGTTTTCGACTCGTAGCTGTCCCGATTGTTCATCGCCCAACACGCGCCCAGAGAAAGCGATCGTGGCATCTCCTGATTGCAATCGCAGGGGCAGCAGCGTCAGGGCACCATTATCAAAGCTGCCGATCGCCACGATTTTGTCGGCGTTGAATCGTCCCCATTTGAACTGGTCGCCTTGAATATTAAACTTGGCATTCACGCCCGTATTCAGGGAAGCCGCCACATCAATCGTGCCTGTGAACATGCCTTTTAAATCGCGCAGTTCTGGCAGCGGAGCCGCTACGGCTTGCGCTTGATTTTGCGCTTCTAGGGTTTGTAGTTCTGCCAACCGCCGTAGCTGGGTTTGAACGGGAATTAGGGTGGCATCAAAGGGAACCGTTTGCAAATCAGCCGCAGTGCCATAGACCGGCGGACGGGTGCCTCGCTGGAAATCTTTCAGCTCGAAAAGTTGAAACGCTGTCAAAACATCCTGAATGTCACCCTGTTGAATCACGATCTGGGCTGTGGCTTGGGGATCGGCAGCAAAGGGTTTTACCGTTGCGCCAATTTGAATCAGGGTATCGCCTCGACGCAGTTGCCCGTCGGTTAACATGGCGATGCGATTGGCATAGCTGACCCGTCCTGTAAATCGATCGGCGCGGTAGTTGCCTAAACCCGGTTGGGCGATCGCCACGGTGCCGTTAGCCGTTTGCTGATCTAAGTTGATGGCAAGGTCGCCATCCAAAATGCCGCTAGGAGAAAATTCGGGCTGCACACCGGGAACTGGAATTAGAGCGAGGGGCACATTCCGCAATTCCGTCAGCAATAGTCCGCTTTCGGTGCGACCACGGGCGATCGCCTGATCTCGCTGAATGTGGAAGCCAATCGGACGGTAGCGGGCATCGAGGGCGAAGGCAATGAGATCGCGATCGCCCCGCAAATCTAATGCCACTCCTTGCGACACCCGCACGGGACCCTGCAAATAAGGTTCAAAGGCAACCCCATTTAGCACAAACTGCTTCAATGCCGCTGTGCCGTTGACCATCGGAGCCGTGGGAGTTCCGGTGATGCGCCCGGTAAAGTTTGCCCGTCCCGCATATTGCACCGATGCCGGAACGGGCACTGCGGCATCCTTCAGATTGAAATCGTTCAGGCTAACATTCAAGTCAAACCCGGTGATGGCGGGAGTATCTGTGCGGACGGCAATCACGCCATCGGCGCTAAATCCCGTTGCTGTTGCCTGTTGCAACACAATTTGCTTGCCATTCCACTGCACCTGAGCCGTCAGCGGATTTTGAATCAGGGACACTCCTTCCGACAGCAGGGCAGTTCCCTGAACGCGAATGTCGGAGGGCTGGAACGATGCCAAGGTGCCAGAGGCTTTAAATTTGCCGCTGAGCAAGCCGCGCAGTTCAGGCGAAAATTGGGCAAGCCCAATGCCAGCGAGGGCTGCCACGCCCTGCCAGCGACCATCCGCCACCACGGCTTGGGGGGCAACGGTGCCACCTGCCACTTTGAAGGAGCTATTTTGCAGCGTGATCACCCCATTGGCAACGACTACTTCTCCAAAGCCGGGGTAGGTGCCATTGGGCGCTTGGAACTGCGCTACGGTTTTGATCTGATTGGCGAGTCCTGAGACTTGCACCTGAGCATTCACTCGACCCACGGTAACGGGCACTGGGCGATCGCTGTAGGCTTGAGCGATCGCGTCTCCAGAGACATTCAACGCCCTTCCACTAATCGCCACGGTGGGATTAGATTGCCCCGCCGCATCTTTTGTCGCTAGGTCAATTCGCCCGGAGCCAGTCACTTGTCCACCACCCGCAGGGGTTGCCTGCACATCTTGAAGCACCAATTCTTGAGTAGCGGTATTCAGTTGAAAGTCAGCAGCGTACTGGTTTAAGCGAATGCGATCGACCGTGCCGGGGGCAGTGCTGCGGACAACTCCAGTTAAAATGGGCTTTTCGATCGCGCCCCTGAGCTTCAAATTGGTTTCGACTTTCCCCGACACAGGCACGGGAGTCGTCAGGTTTAGGGTTTGCAGTAAGTCGGATACGCTTGTGGACGGCACCTTGACCGCAACGTCAAAGCCTTTCTTCAAGTCTAATGTTCCACTGGCAAATCCGGTCGCCTTGCCATAGGTGCCTTTGACCCCATCTAAGCGAATTTGGGTATCCCGAAACTGTAATTTACCACTGGCATTGGTCACGGAGCGCGGCACCGCCGGAATCCCCAAGGATGCTGCCTCAAACTCAGCGACTCCATTGATTGGCGTGTCTTTTGTGTCTGGGCGAAGTTCAACAGTCAGGTTGCCGCCGCCGCGCCCTGTGTAGAGGTTGAACGGTAATCCAATCAAGCGATCGACTTCTGCCAACTCAAAATTTTTGGCGCGGACATTGAGCTTGGTTTTTTGAGAGGGCAACATGGTTTCACCCGCGATCGCCACGGTTCCGCCCGTTCGCGATCGCCCATCCAACTCATACACAAACCGCTTATTTTTATCGAGGATCTTGGCTTTGCCGTTCAAACCCGTCAGCACGACCGGAACGCGCTTATTTTTGACGGGCTTGAGCGGCAGCAGTTCAACCGTTCCATCTTGCAAGTGGATGGTGCCCAAGGCAATTACACCTTCTTCTTGCTCACTGGCTAGTTGGGTCGCAATCCAGCCTTGCTTTTCCTGTTCCAAAAAAACATTAGGCTGCTCCAACGTCACATCTAGTTCTAGCTTGCGGCTCCACAGCGATTGCCATAGGTCAAACTTAACGTCTACGGCTTTTATTTCGGCACTATCGCGATCGGTCGCCGTGGGTGGAACGCTAGACTCTCCAAACCGGATGCCGTTGAGGTTAATTCCCTCCAACTCGCCCACCTTCACCGGACGATTCAACGTTTCGCTCAGATTTTTGGCAACCAGTGGAGAGAGTTCTTCCTGCACGAACCTCCAGCCCCACCAAGCGGCACCGCCTAATCCTGCGGCTAGCCCAATTCCGACGGGCAGAGCAATGCGACGAAAGCGGCGAAAGCGATCCGGTGGCGGCGGTGAAGGGGGTGGGGCATTCCCTGAATTTGGCGAATTAGTCATTTCCTGGGGCTTGGAAGACGGGTTTGCTAAAAATATACCGTCTACACTACAAGGTCTTGTGTCACAGTCAAGTTTAATTTAGACAGTCTTCCAATCGGCTCTCTTCTGACTTACTTTTGCTGACTTACCTTTTGCTGACTTACTTTTTGCCTAGTCGCTTCAGGTAGTCCCATCCCCGCTGGGGCCACACATGAGATCGCCCAGTTTTTTCGGCTATCCACTGGGCGACCTTGGGTCCTGACCAGTCGCCGCCATCGGGAGCCGGTTTCTGCAAAATTTGCTGGAGTTCCTGCTGTTGCTCATCGGTCAACAGCGATCGCGCAGAAGCTTGTCGCCGCTGTTGACGATTTTTGACGGCATCCGGTCCATTGTGGTTATATCGCCGAATGATATCTTTGGCGTAGTCATAATTGAGATCCACGGCTTGAGCCGCCCGTTTGATCGTCCAATCTTGGGCAACCAAGTGGAGCAGTTGCCATCGACGGGCTTCCGAAATGTCCTCTGCTTGACGATAGCGGTTTTTAAGCTCATCAATCGTCAAATGGGTTTGGAGTTCTGCTTTGGGTGGCATTCCTCATGGGTTTAGGCAGGAGATTGAGTGAATTAGGGAATAGGGAACAGGGAAGAGGGAATGAAGTTTGAACTCCGAACTCCGAACTTCATAACAAATATTCTGGTCGAGCAATGGAGTAGTAGGCGTAGTGATAGGTAGGGGCATCGCTGCGATAGGCGCGATCGAGGTCGGGGAGTTGCAGACGGCGATCGCTATAGGACGTGTCGTCGTAGTGGTATGACCAAGAGGAGCCATAATCATAATCGGCGGCTTGGCTGGGTTGGCTGAAAACAGCGGTGACTCCCAACGCGATCGCGGTTGCTGAGAAAATGGGAGAAATCGACTCAGGTTTCATGGCAGCGTTTAACTCAGTGCAACGGTTGTTCCATTTATCTAGTTTTTTTGAAATAGTCCGGATGAAACTACCTTTGCTGCGAAAAACTTTCGGATTTTTTAATCAGCATGACGCACCATAAGCCAGATATTGGGTTTATTCCAACCCCTCAAGCCGTGCTAGAAGGGATGCTCGACTTGCTCCAAGTGACTCCCCAAGATGTGATTTACGATTTGGGTTGCGGCGATGGGCGCATTCTAATCGCGGCGGCTCAGCGGTTTGGGGCACAGGGGGTTGGCATTGATGTAGACCGCGATCGCATTCAGGAGGCAACGGCGAATGCGATCGCGGCTGGAGTGGGCGATCGCGTTACCTTCCATCACCAAAATCTATATGAGAGCGACTTTCGCCCCGCAACCATCGTCATTCTTTATCTGCTGACCCATCTCAACCTGAAACTCAAACCCCAACTGTTGGCTCAGCTTAAACCGGGCACTCGCGTTGTGTCCCACGATTTTGATATGGGCGACTGGCTTCCAGACCAAGTGATTCAAATCCCGATTGAAGCCGACGAAATCGCCACCCTTTACTACTGGGTGATTCCTCCTAGCTCGGTCATGAGTGACCAGTTTTGAATCTTTCGTTAGGGGGGTGCGTAAATAAGAGGGTGTTGTGAGTAAAATAAGGACAGATTACTTAAAGTTTCGTAACTTATCCTCAGAGTCGGACATTCATGACTCCAGCTACTTCTCTTTTTTCTCCCGTTGAAGATGACCTTGATTTACTCACGGAAAATCTCAAAAATCTGATTGGTGCCCGTCACCCAATTTTATACGCCGCCGCAGAACATCTGTTTGGGGCGAGGGGAAAGCGCGTTAGACCCGCGATCGTTCTGTTAGTGTCGAAGGCAACCATGCTGGGGCACGAGCTAACTCCTCGCCATCGTCGCTTGGCTGAAATCACCGAAATGATTCACACTGCCAGTCTGGTTCATGATGATGTGGTGGATGAGTCCGACCTTCGTCGTGGAGTGCCCACGGTTCACAGCAATTTTGGCAATCGGATTGCCGTGCTGGCTGGAGATTTTTTGTTTGCCCAATCGTCCTGGTATTTGGCAAATCTAGATAACTTGGAAGTTGTTAAGCTGCTTTCTCAAGTGATTATGGATCTGGCGGAAGGCGAAATTCAGCAGAGCTTGAATCGTTTTTCCACCAATTTATCGATCGAAGCCTACTTAGAGAAAAGCTATTACAAAACAGCCAGCTTGCTTGCCAATAGTTCTAAGGCTGCGGCAGTGCTTAGTGATGTCTCTCCAGATTTAACCGAATCTCTCTATGGCTATGGTCGTCATATTGGGCTAGCTTTTCAAATTGTGGATGACATTTTAGATTTCACCGGATCGACGGAAGAGTTAGGAAAACCGGCTGGCTCCGACCTAAAGGATGGTAATTTAACGGCTCCAGTGCTGTATGCGTTGGAAGAAAAGCCATCTTTGGAGGTGTTGATTGAACGAGAGTTTGCTCAACCGGGAGATTTGGAGCAGGCGATCGCGTTTGTGAAAGATGGTCAAGGCATCGAGCGATCGCGCGCCCTTGCCAAACAACACTCCAAAAGCGCGATTGAATGCTTGGAAGCATTGCCCCCGTCTGCCTCTCGCCAAGTGTT